>JBIJDJ010000070.1:0-13977 GCA_044344175.1 Sulfuritalea sp. | reverse complement strand
TCGGCGCCGTGACGCTCAATCCAGAACGTGACTTCATCATAAAGACGCATTTGCGTGGTAACGGGATTCAACCGTTGGCTGCATGACCGAGGCGACAACTACCTTGACGTGCGCCGGACCTCGACACCCTGGAACAGTTGTTGATTCAGGCGGCCAAATTCCCCGGCTTGCTGTCATTACAAATCATCGATCCGGGCGGCAAGACCCTGGTGGACGTAGTCACGCACGGGAAGGGGTTGGCCACTCCCCGCTTCGGAAAAACCTTTGCTCTGCCTGGCCCGGGTGCGACGCCCGTCACCGAATCCTTGGCGAGTGATCTTTCCGCCGTGATTTGGCAAGCGATCCACACCGACCGAACTACTATTGGCTGGGTGCGGGTCGAATACGGGCTGGGGCCCGTGCAAGAGGCCAGGTCGGCCATGTGGCGGGACAACCTGCGGGCCGGCCTGTTTGCCCTGCTATTCATATCGGGTACGGTCCTGCTCTTTTTGCGCCGTCCGCTGCGACAGGTGAAGGCGGCAAGCGAGTTTGCGCGGAATCTTGAGAGCTTCGCTGGCGAACAACTGGCGACACCCTATTGCTCGGCCGAGTTAATGGCGCTGAACCAGGCCCTGAACCATGTCGCGACCTCACTTTCTGCTTCGCGGCATCTCGCCGCGAGCGAAGCGTCGAAGCTGAATGTCAGCGAGGCTCGAAATCGCGCCATCTTGCGCACCATGCGCGACGGTGTCGTGTTGATCGATCCGAAGGGCACCATCATTTCCGTTAATGATCGCGCCTGCGAATTGTTCGGTTACGACGAAGAGGAACTGGTCGGTATCAACGTCAGATATTTGATGCCCGAGCCCCACCAAAGTGCCCACGATGGTTATCTTAAGGAATATGCGTCGTTCCGGCGGCCGCGCATCATCGGTCGTCGCGTCGAGGTGGAGGGCCAGCGCAAGGACGGCAGCCGCTTCGCGATGGACCTCAGTGTCAGTGAGATGATCGACGATGCCGGCAGCACTTTCATCGGCGTAATCCGCGACATCACCGAGCAAAAGCAGGCACAACAGGAGCTCGAAGCGGCGCTGGCCGCAGCGCATGCCGCCAGCGAGGCCCGGAGCCGCTTTCTCGCCAACATGAGCCACGAGATCCGCACCCCGATCAACGCCGTGCTCGGTTTTTCCCATATCTGCCAGACCCTTGATTTGCCGGAACGCGTAGGCGGTTACGTCGGCAAGATCCGCAGCGCTGCCGAATCCCTGCTCCATGTCGTCAACGACATCCTCGACTTCTCCAAGATTGAGGCGGGCAAGCTGGAAATGGAGACGATTCCTTTCGACCTTGCCGAAGTGCTGGATCAAACCGCGAGCATGTTCAAGATAAGGGTTCGCGACAAGGGGCTGGAACTGGTCATCGGCGCCATGCCGGGGATACCGGAGCGACTGCTGGGCGATCCGCTGCGGCTGGGCCAGGTGCTGATCAACTTGATCGGGAATGCCGTCAAATTCACCGAGCACGGCGAGGTCAGCCTGATCGCGATGCCATTGGAGGCCGACGCCGATAGCGTGACATTGCGCTTCGACGTCCGCGACAGCGGCCTGGGCATGACGCCGCAGCAACAGTCGATGCTGTTCACGGCTTTCAACCAGGCCGACAGTTCCACCACCCGCAAATTCGGCGGCACCGGCCTCGGCCTGGCCATCAGCAAGCAACTGGCGGAGCATATGGGTGGCAAGATCAGCGTCGAGAGCGAGCCCGGCGTCGGTTCTTGCTTCAGCGTCACCGCGCGCTTCGGGATCGCCCCCCGCGTTGCCGCAAGGACTCGGGTGGATTCGCTGAAGGGAAAGCGAATGCTGGTGGTCGACGACAACGCGGTTATGCGTACCCTCCATGTGCGAACCCTGCAGTCCTTCGGCTGCGAGGCGGACGCGGTTGATTCCGGCGAGGAAGCTCTGGCCCGGCTGCAGGTGGAGGCGGGTTTCGATCTCATCATGCTGGACTGGTGCCTGGGCGGCATGGATGGCCTGGAGACGGCGCGCCGCATACGCGCCGCCGGCAACCCGGTGCCGATGGTCCTGATCACCGGCGGCGAGCCTGAGATGGCCCGCGCGCAGATGACGGCCGGAGAGATCCAGGCCTTTCTCGCCAAGCCGGTCGCCCGCGCAGTGCTGCACGACGCCCTGGTCGATGTCCTCGCCGGCAGGATCGCTGCGCCCCTCGCGGTGGCGGCACCGATCGCGGCGCCCGTACTCACGGGATCGCGCATCCTGCTGGTCGACGACAACGACTTCAATCGCGAGGTCGGCCGCGAACTGGTCGAACTTACCGGCGCCGTGGTCGATACCGTCGACGATGGCGCACAGGCGGTGGCGGCGGTGGCCGCCGGCGCCTACGACCTGGTTCTGATGGATCTGCAGATGCCGGTGATGGACGGCTACACGGCCGCGCGCATCATCCGCGAAAGCCGGCCCGGGCTGCCGATCATCGCCCTGACGGCCCACGCCATGATCGAGGAAAAGACCCGCGTGCTGGCTGCCGGCATGAACGCCATCGTTACCAAGCCTATCCTGCCCGAAGTCCTCTACGCCGCGCTGGCACGCTTTCTCGGAGGCGATCAGCCGCGGCAGGAGGCACCCGGCCATCTGCCGCCAGCCGCTGCCGCACCCCCGGCGAATGCGGCCCCGCCGCGAACGCCGGCACCGGAAGTCGCGACGCTGCCGATGGTCTTCGACCACGCCACGGCGCTGACCCGGGTCAGCGGCAACGAAGAGATGCTTCGGCGCTTCCTGAACATGTTTCGCCAACGCAACGCCAACTGCGTGACTGAGATCGGCGCGGCCCTGGCGGCGTCGGACCTGCCGTCGGCGCGGCGCCTGGTGCATACGCTCAAGGGCGGCGCCGGCACCATCGGCATGATGGAACTGCAGGCCGGTGCGGCGCGCCTGGACGAAACGCTGGCCGATGCGTTGGCCGACGCACCGGGAAATGACGATCAGGCGCGCCGCGACGCGGAGTTCGCCGCGCTGCAAGCGGCCTGGACGAGGGCAATGCAAGCCTTGGCCGATCTGCTGGACGCGCCTGAACCACCGGCACGGCAAACCTGAGGGAAACACTCCGATGAATGCATCAAGCGAAGCTGGCTTCACAACAATGGAAACCGAGTCCGGCGCCCGCATCCTGATCGTCGATGACGACCCGGTGGTGGCGGGCATGCTCGGCGTCACGCTGGCCGCTGCCGGTTTCCAGGTCGTCGAGGCCAACTCCGGCGAGGAGGCTCTGGCCCTGCTCGCCGGACCGAACTACGGGCCGCTGCCCGACATCGTGTTTCTCGACGTAGAAATGTGGAACGGCATCGATGGCTTCGAGGTCTGCCGCCAACTCAAGGCCGATCCGGCGACGCGCCACATCCCGGTCATCTTTATTACCGCCAAGAGCGATCCGGCCTACGAGCAGCTTGGCTTCGCGCTGGGCGCGGTCGACTACATCACCAAACCGATCAGCCCGCCCGTTGTCAACGCGCGTGTGCGTACCCATCTCGCACTCAAGGCCGCTGCGGATTTTCTGCAGGATCGCAACGTCTATCTCGAACAGGAAGTGGAGCGCCGTACCGAAGAGGCCCGTCGCCGCACTGAAGAACTGCGCATCAGCCAGGAAGTGACCATGGTGGCGCTGGCGTCGCTGGCCGAGACGCGCGACAACGAAACCGGCAACCACATTCTGCGCACCCAGCATTACGTGCTGGCCTTGGCCACACACTTGCGCGACCATGCGCGTTTTTCCGCCGCCCTGAGCGAGGAGGTCGTCGACCGGGTGTTCAAGGCGGCGCCGCTGCACGACATCGGCAAGGTGGGGATTCCCGACCGGATTCTGCTCAAGCCCGGCCGGCTGGACGCAGATGAATTCGAAATCATGAAGACGCACACCACGCTCGGTCGGGACGCGATCGAAAACGCGCAACGGCGGGTCGGCGTCAGCGTGCCGCTGCTCGAGGTCGCCAAGGAGATCGCGTTGTCGCACCAGGAAAAATGGGACGGCAGCGGCTATCCCGAGGGGTTGGCCGGCGAGGCCATTCCGCTCTCGGCACGACTGATGGCGGTGGCCGATGTCTATGATGCCCTGATCAGCCGCCGGGTGTACAAGGCACCGATGTCGCACGAACAGGCGGCAGCAATAATCGTTGCTGGCGCCGGACAGCATTTTGATCCCGATATCAGCGACGCTTTCGTCGCGCTGCAGGCCCAGTTTCAAATGATCTCGAGCCGCTTCGACGACCAGGATGAGCACATTACCGAACTTGAGGCGCGCGCCCAGCGCGCAGCCATTGGAGAAGCAGGATGAAAGAAGATTCAGGCGTATCCCCCGGCGGTCGCATCCTGATTGTCGATGACGATCCCGTAGTGGCGGGAATGCTCGGCGCCTCGCTTATCGCCGCCGGCCACGACATCGTCGAGGCCTATTCGGGCGAGGAGGCTCTGGCCGCCCTCGCCGGGTTGAGCAGCGAACGGCTGCCCGACATGGTGTTTCTCGACATCGAGATGGGGATGGGCATGGACGGCTACGAAACCTGTCGCCGCCTGCGTGCGGCCACGGCGACGCATGACCTGCCGGTTATTTTCCTGTCCGGGCACGATGAGCTGGACGCGCGCCTGCGCGCTTACGACAACGGTGGCAGTGACTTCATGGCCAAGCCCTTTGTCCCCGACGAGGTGTTGCGCAAGGCCCGGCTGGCGATTGCGCATAAGCGCCGGCAGGAAGCGACGATCGCGGAAATAGTATCCTCGTCCGGCACCGCCATAACGGCGCTCACCAGCCTCGGCGATTCCGAAGTCACCCTGAAATTCAGTCGCGGTGCGCTCGGCTGCCGTACGCTGCACGCGATGGCGGCGCTGACGATCGATTCGATGGCCAGCTTTGGTCTCAACTGTCACGCGCAGCTGCGGACACCGACCGTTACCCTGACGCTGACGCCGCTGGGTCCGGCCTCGCCGCTCGAGGAGTCGGTGATTGAACGCTCGAAGACCATGGGCCGGATTTTCAGTTTCGGCAACCGGCTCATCGTCAATTACGACAACGTCTCGCTGCTGGTGACGAACATGCCCCTCGCTGACGAGTCGCTCTGCGGACGCATTCGCGACCAGGCCGCGACGATCGCGGAGACCGCCGAACTTGCGGTCGGCAACATCGCCCTGCGCTCCGAGGCGGTTATTCGCGCTGATGAATTGCGCGTACTGGCGAGCGTCAGCCGTGAGGCCGTCGAGGAACTGCGCGGCAGCTATCGTGAGCTGCAAGTGGCCACCCGGCTTGAGCTGGAAGCCATGGTGCACACCATCGAAGGTCTGTACGTTCATCTCGGGCTGACCAACAACCAGGAGTTCACCATCAGCGACACCGTGCGCGGCGCGGTCGACCGGGTCCTGACGCTGTTCGAAAGCAGCAGCGCGCTCGATCAGAACTTCGCCAGCATCGTCGAAGGTTTGACCCAGGCCGGTGAATACACCGTGACCCAGGAGAATGAAGCGCCGCTGACAGTGGAGCTATGGTAGGGACCGCTACCCTGAGGATCGGTCGATGAGCCCACCCGAAAAAATGGAACATGATGCACTAAGCCAGCGGGCGGTCGCCGAGAGGCAGATCGATAGTGTGCCGCTGAGCGGGGGAGACCCTGCGCACCCTGCCGCAGAACTACTGCACGAACTGCAGGTGCATCAAGTAGAGCTGGAAATGCAGAACAAGGCCTTGCGCCAGAAGCAGATCGAACTGGAGGCTTCGCGGGACCGCTTCCGAGAAGACACGGCAAACAAACCTGGAAATTGGAGGATCGCCACGACTGTCCCTTCATGGCCCGAACTCGGTCTTTGCTTCAAATAGAATCCAGTCCAGTTAGCACTGGGTTATACGGACAAAAAGAGCCCTGCATTTCCTATGTCTTACAGGTTCTTTCGGGAGGCCGGTAGACAGTCGCGGCTATTTCCAGCGCAAGGGGTCGTGCGACCCGGAGCATGACGTTGAGCAATTCCTGGGCGATAAGTTCGCGCAGCGGCACCAGCAGTGCCGGCAGCCGCACCGAGCGGCTCAGTGAGCGGATTTCCTCGGCATACAGCCGTAACAGCTGGTCCAGCAGTTGCGCGAATTCGTCGCGGGAAAAGCTTGCCTGCATGGCGCTGCGCAGGCGCAGGTCGCGGTCGCGCGCCGTAAGTATTTTCAGCGCGGCGTCGTAGAGCAGCTTCATGCGCCGCGCGCGGATCGGCGCAATCTCCTCGTAGCGGATCACGATGTCGATCGGGAATGCGCCGACACGGGAGAGAAACATATGGTCGATTTCCTTGGTCGCCTGCAGCAGTTGCGGCAGGATCTCGTTCCAGGCGAGCGGGCCGGCCTTCATCAGTTCGCGGGCGCGCAGGATCACCAGCCTGTCCTTCTTTACCTCCTTGTCCACATTCAGTGCCAGCACCGGTTCCAGGTGGGGCAGGGCCAGGCGCAGTGGCAGTGCGGCGCGCAGCGCAGTAGTGGTGCGCCGGCTGTAGGCGTTGAGGATCCGGCCGTTGAGTCGGGCGAGGGAATGCGCCGGCTTCACCTCGATGCGGTCCTGCTCAGGCTTGCGCGGCGGGGAGCGGCTTTACCGCGCGGTGAAAGCCCAGCATGCCGTGAAACACGGTATCCACCTTGACGTCGACATATCCGAGTTCGCGCAGCAGGATCGACAGTTCCTCGGCGGTGTAGAAGAGTTCCAGCGCATCAAGGAAATACTGCTTGGCCTTGACCGCCGCCGGGCCGCTGCCGACGATCAGACCGGTCAGTCCGAGGCAACTGCGCAGGTAGGTGTAGTAAAGCTTTTTCACGATCGGATTGCGCGGACGCAGCATGTCGGAATGGTGGAAATGGCCGCCGGGCCTGAGCACGCGCAGGATCTCGGTGAACACCTCGCGTACGCGCAGGTGGCGCGAGGCGAACTGCAGAGTGACGATGTCGAAGTGATTGTCCGGGAAGGGCAGCTTGTGCACGTCGCCGATGGTGCTCTTGATCTGAAAGCCCTGCGCGGCGGCGCGTTGCTGGCCGACCGTCTGCATGGCGACGCTGCGATCCATGGCATGCACGTCCAGCGTCGGCTCGCGCTTCAGCAGGGCGATGCCGATGGCGTTGGTGCCGGCGCAAACGTCAAGCACCTTCTGTTTCGGCTGCAGATCCACCAACTGCATGAAGCGCCGCAGGAAGTTGCCGAACTGTCCCAGTGCCGCAATATTGTTGGCGCGGTCGTAGTACGGGGCGACGTCGGTGAAGACGTCGTTCAGTTCGTTGCTCCAGACATCGCCGAGACGTTCTTCGCGTACGGCCTCGCGCGAGGCCGGTGGGGGTGGTGCCATGAAGTTCCTTTCCTGCAGTGGAATCGAATGTTTGCCGTTTGCCCTTGCTAGATTCGCAGCAGGAATACCGCGGACGCAATGCTGCCGGCTATGGCCGCGACATACAGCACCGTCGCGACCAGCGTGTCGGCGCGCAAGCCGAAATCGAAGCAGGTGCAGCGCAGGCGATGCGCCGAACTCCACAGCGAGAGGGCGACTACCCCAAAGAGAATCAGCTTGCCGATGCCGCTGCCGGCAAAGGCGTGAATTTTGCCATAATCGAGGCCGGCCGGAACATGCCCCAGCGCCGCGAGAAAGGTGAGCAGGACGATCACGGGAATGCAGAAGGCGATGACGGTGCCTCCGGCGGCGAAGGGGAACCAGACGACAGGTTTGTGCGACTTGGCCATGGTCAGAATGCTCCTGCAAGAATGAGGACGACGACGGACAGCACCGCCCACGCGACGTAATGCGCACCGGAAATGATGTTGCCGGGCACGAAGTCCTCGCCAATCTGCAGCGGCATGGCCTTTTGCGTGGCGTTGAACCATGTTGCGGCGTGATACAGCGCGGCCACCAGTGCCAGGAATTGAAACGCGATTGAAGCCGGGCTCCTCAGCGCCGTCAGGAAGCCTTCCCAGTCGGCCGGGCCGGCGGCAAGCCGTTGCAGCCCGATCACCAGCAGCACGCAGTAGGCGCCGATAAAGATGCTGGTGATCTCGCGCGACATGTAGCGCAGATAGCGCGGGTGGCGGAAATACCAGGTGGTCGGCGGAACTTCTCTAACCAGGGGTCTGCGGCTCATGATTTTCCTCCCGGAATCAGGTGTTCGACAATCCAGTCAATCGAACTGGTGATTTTCATCTGCTGCAGGGCGCTGGCCGGATCAACGTGGGCCGGGCAGACCTCGGAACAGGCGCCGACGAAGGTGCACTCCCAGACGCCCTCATGGGTGGCGACCACTTCCTGTCGTTCCTTGCGGCCGCCGTCGCGGGAATCGATGTTGTAGCGATGCGCCAGTGTCAGCGCTGCCGGGCCGATGAAACTCGGCGTCAGCCCGTACTCGGGGCAGGCGGCGTAGCACAGCATGCAGTTGATGCACATCGAATACTGGCGGAACTTCATCAGTTGCGCCGGCGTCTGCTTGTATTCGCCCTCGCTGATCGGCTTCTGCTCTTTCGGGATGATGTAGGGCTTGACCCGCTTGAGTTTCTCCATGAAATCGTCGGGCGCGGTTACCAGATCGCGCTCGACCGGGAAGTGCGCCAGCGGCTCGATCCGGATCACTCCTTCGTAATCGCGCAGGAAGGCATGGCAGGACAGCTTGGGCTCGCCATTGATCATCATGCCGCAGCTGCCGCAAACTGCCATGTGGCAGGACCAGCGGTAGTTGAGCGTCGGGTCGATGTCCGCCTTGACCTTGTTCAGGGCATCGAGCACCACCCATTCTTCCGGGCAGGTCAGTTCATAGTGCTGGAAGTGGGCCTCGGTGTCGGTATCCGGGTTGTAGCGCAGGACTTCCAACTGCACACGGAGCTCTTTCATTGGCGTCATTTGTGGTCTCCCGAATAGTCGCGCACGCCCGGCGGCGATTTGGTGATCACCACGTCAAGATAGTCAACACGTGGAACATCCAGACCCTGGTGGTGAGCCATGGTGTGGCAGAGGAATTTCTTGTCGTCGCGCTCGACGAAATCGAGCCGCTGGTGGGCGCCGCGCGATTCCTTGCGGGCCAATGCCCCAACCGTAACCGCCTCGGCGCAATCCAGCATGGAGCCCAGTTCGAGCGCCTGGAACAGATCGGTGTTGAAGACGTTGGTCTTGTCGGTAAGGATGACGCGCTGATAACGTTGGCGCAGTTCGTGGATCTTGCTCACGCCTTCCTGCAGGCCTTCTTCGGTGCGGTAGATGCCGACGTTCTTCTCCATCGTGTCCATCATCTCCTTGCGCAGGCCGGACATCGATTCGGTGCCATCAGTGCGCGAGAAAAGTTCGCCGATGCGCAGTTGCGTTTCCTTGGCGCGGGAGTTCAGCGCCGCCGTGTTGGCGGCCGGCAGGCCCTGGATATGCTCGATGGCGGACAGCGCGGCGCGGCGACCGAACACCAGCAGTTCGACCAGCGAATTCGACCCCAGCCGGTTGGCGCCATTCAGGCTGACGCAGGCGCACTCGCCCGCGGCGAACAGGCCGGGCAGAGGCGTTGCAGCCTTGGTGTTAGTGGAAATGCCGCCCATCATGTAGTGCACCACGGGGCGAATCGGCACCGGGTCCTTGACGATATCCACCTGAAGGTAGCTTGCGCACAACTCTCGGACCAGCGGCAGACGCTCGTTGATCTTCTTTTCGCCGAGGTGGCGCATGTCGAGCAGCACGCAATCGCCCCACCGGGTTGAAACTGTATTGCCCTTTTGCAGTTCGTGCCAGTAGGCCTGGCTGACGCGATCGCGGGGGCCGAGTTCCATGGTCTTGAGCTGCGGCTTTCCAACGGGCGTCTCCGGGCCCATGCCGTAGTCCTGCAGGTAGCGGCGACCGTTCTTGTTTACCAGGATGCCGCCTTCGCCGCGACAGGCCTCGGTGAGCAGGCTGCCGGTGTTGGGCAGGCCGGTCGGGTGGTACTGGACAAACTCCATGTCTTTCAATGGGGCTCCGGCGCGGTAGGCCATGGCCATTCCGTCGCCGGTCTTGATCGCGCCGTTGGTGGAGAAGGGGAACATGCGGCCGGCACCGCCGCCGGCGATGATCACCGCCTTGGCGTGAAACTGACGCAACTCGCCGCTGCGCATTTCCATCGCGGTCACGCCCTGGCAACGGCCATCATCGACCAGCAGGTCGAGTGCGTAGTATTCGTCGTAGCGGGTGATGGTCGGAAACTTCAGGGAAGTCTGGAACAGGGTGTGCAGAATGTGGAAGCCCGACTTGTCGGCGGCGAACCAGGTACGCTGCTTTTTCATGCCGCCGAAGGGCCGCACCGCCACCGAGCCGTCGGCTTCGCGGTTCCATGGGCAACCCCAGTGTTCCAGTTGCAGCAGTTCCTTGGGCGCTTCGTGGATGAAGTATTCGACGCAGTCCTGGTCGGAGAGCCAGTCGCCACCGCCAACGGTATCGTCGAAGTGCATGTCGAAGCTGTCATCCGGCTTGATTACGCCGGCAGCTCCGCCCTCGGCGGCGCAGGTATGGCTGCGCATCGGGTATACCTTGGAGATCAGGGCGATGCGCAGCGTCGGATCGGTTTCAGCCAGGGCGATGGCGGCTCGCAGACCCGCTCCTCCTGCACCTATGATTGCAACATCAGTCGATATCGTGTCCATTAAGCCCATCCATGAGGTAATCGTTCGTCTCGGGCCGCCATTGTCGGGGTTTTCGACGGTTCCTTGTTGATCTTTGTCAAATGATGTGGGCAGGACATGAAACTCATTGCAGCGGGTCGGCACTTGAAGCGCGGCTTGTGCCTTGCGGGAGGTCTTCAGTCTGGCATTCGGCCGACGCAGCCGTTATAATCGTCGGCTCATTACAGATGCTTCTGTGCCACCATGCGAACCAAACTTGTTGCCGGAAACTGGAAAATGCATGGCAGTCTCGCCTCCAACGCGGCGCTGCTGCAGGCCGTGCGCGATGGCGTCAGCGACCGCGCCGGGGTGGCTTTGTGCGTGCCATATCCCTATCTCGCACAGGCGCGTGCGGTGCTTGAAGGCAGCAAGGTAGCCTGGGGGGCGCAGGATGTCTCCGAGCATGCGCAGGGGGCCTGGACCGGTGAGGTGAGCGGGGCGATGCTGGCGGATTTCGGCTGCCGTTATGCGCTGGTGGGTCATTCTGAACGCCGTTCCTTCTTCGGCGACACCGACGCCGTGGTTGCGGCCAAGTTTGCGGCAGCGCTGAAAGCCGGTTTGAAGCCTGTGCTGTGCGTCGGCGAATCGCTTGCCGAGCGCGAGGCAGGGATCACCGGCGAGGTGGTGACCCGCCAGATCGACGCTGTTCTGGCCAATTCCGGCGTTGCGGCATTCGCCCAAGCGGTGGTTGCGTACGAGCCGGTATGGGCGATAGGCACCGGACGCACCGCGTCGCCGGAACAGGCGCAGGAGGTCCATGCCCTGATTCGCGCCCGCTTCGCGCGGGATGGCGCCGAAATCGCCGCCGGGCTGCGCATTCTGTATGGCGGTAGCGTCAAGGCGAACAACGCAGCCGAGCTTTTCGGCCAGCGTGACATCGATGGCGGACTCATTGGCGGCGCTTCATTGGTGGCGGCGGACTTTCTCGCCATCTGTGCCGCCGCCTGAACATACTCTGAAGAGGTTGATATGGAACTGCTGCATACGATCATTCTGACTGTGCATATCATTGCCGGTCTCAGCGTTATCGGCTTCGTGCTGCTCCAGCATGGCAAGGGTGCCGACATGGGCGCGGCTTTCGGCAGCGGCGCCTCGGGCAGCCTGTTTGGCGCCACCGGCTCTGCGAATTTTCTGTCTCGCGTGACGGCAGTTCTGGCTGCGGTGTTTTTTCTGACCAGCCTCTCGCTTTCCTATATCGCCACCTCAAGCCCCAGGGCGTCGGGTAGCGTGATGGATTCGGCTCCCGTGCAGACGGCGCCTGCCGCTCCTGCACAGAACTCGGCGGCACCCGATTCGAAAGCCAAGGACATTCCGAAGTAGATGTGCGCTGCGTCGCTGATAGATTTTTTGTTGCGGCGCACGAACCAGTCGATAGCTTGCGATATAATTTGCACCGCTCGCGCTCTAGCGCAAATGCCGACGTGGTGAAATTGGTAGACACGCTATCTTGAGGGGGTAGTGGCGAAAGCTGTGTGAGTTCGAGTCTCACCGTCGGCACCAGGAACTGGCAATTGAATAGCAGCAAAAAGGATTTGAGCGTCGATTGTCTTGCAGCGTATCGCGGGGTGGCCGGCCGACAATAACGGGTTATGTGGCTTGCCACCAAAATGCTGGATAATTACTTTCCGATACTCGTATTCATCCTGGTGGGCCTTGCCTTCGGCTGTGTGCCCATTCTGCTCGGTTGGCTGATCGCGCCCAACCGTCCTGACAGCGAGAAGCTTTCTGCCTTCGAGTGCGGTTTCGCTCCCTTCGAAGATGCGCGCATGAAATTCGATGTGCGCTACTACCTGATTGCCATTCTTTTCATCCTGTTCGATCTTGAAATCGCATTTCTTTTCCCCTGGGCGTCGATCTTCAAGGAAATCGTCGATACCAGCGCGGTGAAACTGTTCGGGTTTATCGAGATGTTCGTGTTTATCGGCATCCTTGTCATTGGCTACGTATATGCGTGGGCCAAAGGAGCGCTGGATTGGGAATGAAGAATCGTAAATGCGAATTGGTCGCCCCCCACCCCCCGGCCCCCGCCCCGGGGCGGGGGCGACTGTTTGGCTCGCTTCGCTCGATTGTCGTGGGGCGCGTTGTCTGGGCGGATTCACCGCAAGGGATCGGCGCATGAGCATCGAAGGCATTCTGCAGGAAGGCTTCGTCACCACATCGCTGGACAAGATCATCAACTGGACGCGTACCGGTTCGATGTGGCCGATGACTTTCGGTCTGGCCTGTTGCGCCATCGAAATGATTCACACCGGGTGCTCGCGCTATGACCTCGATCGCTTCGGCATCGTGTTTCGTCCCAGCCCGAGGCAAAGCGACGTGATGATCGTCGCCGGCACCCTGACCAACAAGATGGCGCCGGCCCTGCGCAAGGTTTACGACCAGATGGCCGAGCCGCGCTGGGTGCTGTCGATGGGTTCCTGCGCCAACGGCGGCGGCTACTATCACTACTCGTATTCGGTGGTGCGCGGTGTCGATCGCATTGTCCCCGTTGATGTCTATGTTCCGGGCTGTCCGCCGACGGCAGAGGCCTTGCTGTACGGACTGATCCAGTTGCAGAGCAAGATCCGCCGCACCACCACCATCGCACGCTGACCTGATAATGAGCGCCAAACTGGAACGGCTCTGCCGGCAATTGAAGGAAAGCTTCGGCAATCGCATCGGTGAGCCGGTGCTGGCGCTGGGCGAGGTGACTGTCGCAATTCCGGCTGAAAACTATCTGGACGCGATGCGCCAGTTGCGCGATGACCCGGTTTTCCGCTTCGAGCAACTGATGGACCTCTCCGGAATCGACTATTCTGAATTTACCGGCTATCAGGGCCTGCGTTTCGCCGCCGTCAGCCAGTTGCTGTCGATCACCCACAACTGGCGTTTGCGGGTCAAGGTTTTTGCGCCGAATGACGATTTTCCGGTGGTGGCGTCGGTCACTCCGATATGGGACAGCGGCAACTGGTATGAGCGCGAAGCCTTTGATCTGTTCGGCATCCATTTCGAGGGCCATGTCGATCTGCGCCGCATCCTGACCGACTACGGTTTCGTCGGACATCCATTCCGCAAGGACTTCCCGATTTCCGGTTATGTCGAGATGCGTTACGACCCTGAGCAGAAGCGCGTGATCTACCAGCCGGTAACGATCGAGCCGCGCGAAGTGACGCCGCGTATCGTGCGCGAAGCTACCTACGCAAAAGGCAGCAGCCGTGGCTGACGTCAAGAACTACACCCTCAACTTCGGCCCGCAGCACCCGGCCGCCCATGGTGTTTTGCGTCTGGTGCTGGACCTGGATGGTGAGGTTATCGTGCGTGCCGACCCGCACATCGGCCTGCTCCAT
>JBIJDJ010000241.1:0-4105 GCA_044344175.1 Sulfuritalea sp. | reverse complement strand
TTTGCCGCATGTTCGACGTGGTCAAGAACAAGATGCTGTATGGCAAGAAGGTGCTCGGCATCGAGCGCAGCACCTTCCTGATCGACGCCAACGGCATCCTGCGCCAGGAATGGCGCTCGACCCGGGCCGATGGCAACGCCGCCGCAGTGCTGGAAGCCGTACGCAGGCTGTAATCGGAAACAGGGCCCGGATTCGGGTCCTGCCTTTGGTCTTCCACAACAACCCGGCTGGCTATCTTGAGCCTTGTTCCACCCTCGCCCACCCTTGCCCTGAGGCATCTATGAACGCCAAGCGCGCCACGAAGGCGAAGAGTTCCGCTACCAAGCTCTTCGTGCTCGACACCAATGTGCTGATGCACGATCCCTTGAGTCTCTTCCGTTTCGAGGAGCACGATATCTACGTGCCGATGATGACGCTGGAGGAACTCGACGCCAACAAGAAGGGCATGTCGGAAGTCGCGCGCAATGCGCGCCAGGCCAGCCGGCTGATGGACGAGATCGTCACCGGCACCGAGCACAACATGGCCCACGGTATAGCCCTGAGCGGCCCCTCGCGCCAACTGGCAACCGGCCATCTGTTCTTCCAGACCGAAGCCATCAACGGTGTCCTGCCGATTTCGCTGCCGACCGCCAAGGCCGACAACCAGATCATCGGCGTGGTCATGTATCTCGGCCAGAAGTTCCCCAAGCGGCCGGTGATCCTGGTCTCCAAAGACATCAACATGCGCATCAAGGCCCGCGCACTCGGCCTCGAGGCACAGGACTATTTCAACGACAAGGTGCTGGAGGATACCGATCTCCTCTACACCGGCACGCTTGAACTGCCGCCGGATTTCTGGGACAGCCACGGCAAGGGCCTGGAGTCCTGGAAGAAGGACAGCCGCACCTATTACCGTATCAAGGGTCCGCTCTGCCCCGACCTGCTGGTCAACGAGTTCGTCTGGCAGGAAAGCCCGCAGCCCCTGCAGGCATGGGTAAAAGTCGGCGCCGGGAAGGCGGCGGAGTTGGAGACCATCGTCGACTACAGTCACGCCAAGAACGCCGTATGGGGCATCACGGCGCGCAACCGCGAACAGAACTTCGCCCTCAACCTGCTGATGAATCCCGACATCGACTTCGTCACCCTGCTCGGCCAGGCCGGTACCGGAAAAACCCTCCTGACGCTGGCCGCCGCGCTGACGCAGACACTGGAGACCAAGCTCTTCGCCGAGATCATCATCACCCGCGTCACCGTTCCCGTCGGCGAGGACATCGGCTTCCTGCCCGGCACCGAAGAAGAAAAGATGACGCCCTGGATGGGTGCGCTGGAAGACAACCTCGAGGTGCTCAACAAGCCGGCCGAAACCCCTGCCGGCGCGCCCGGCGCAGGTGCCGGCAGCTACGGCGGAGACTGGGGTCGCGCCGCGACCATGGACCTGATCCGCAACCGGATCAAGATCAAGTCGCTCAACTTCATGCGCGGCCGCACCTTCATGAACAAGTTCCTCATCATCGACGAGGCGCAGAACCTGACGCCGAAGCAGATGAAAACCCTGATCACCCGCGCCGGCCCCGGCACCAAGGTGGTTTGCCTGGGCAACATCGCGCAGATCGACACGCCCTACCTGACCGAGGGCAGCTCAGGCTTGACCTACGTGGTGGATCGCTTCAAGGGCTGGGCGCATTCCGGTCACGTTACGCTGCAACGCGGCGAGCGCTCCCGGCTCGCGGATCACGCGGCAGAAGTTCTGTAGGGCTCCCCGAACTCAGTTTCTGTACGCGGCAGACCCTGACGCGAAATTCTCAAACTTCGCGTATTCGGCGAGGAAGGTCAGCGGCACCATGCCCACAGGGCCGTTGCGGTGCTTGCCGATGTTGACTTCGGCCTTGCCCTTGTCCTGCGTGTCGGGCTTGTAGTATTCCTCGCGATACATCATCAGGATGATGTCGGCATCCTGCTCGATGGCGCCTGATTCGCGCAAATCGCTCATCAGCGGGCGCTTGTCGTTGCGCTCCTCGACCTTGCGCGAGAGCTGCGAGAGGGCAATGATCGGCACTTGCAGTTCCTTGGCCAGCGCCTTGATCGAGCGCGATATCTCGGAAATTTCCGTGGCGCGGTTTTCGCCGTCGCGATTGGAGCTCATCAATTGCAGGTAGTCGATGACGATCAGGCCGAGCTTGCCGAACTGGCGATGCAGGCGCCTGGCGCGGGCACGCAGGTCGGTCGAATTGATGGCGCCGGTCTCGTCGATGTGGATCGGCGCCTCGTGCAGCTTGCCCAGCGCCACCGTCATGCGATCCCATTCATCATCGGTGAGGCGGCCGGTTCTGAGTTTGCTCGATTCGATGCGGCCCACCGATGAAAGGAAGCGCGTCGCGATCTGCGGGCCGGACATTTCCAGGCTGAAGATCGCCACCGGCAGCCTGAGTTCGACGCCGACATGCTCGGCGATGTTCAGCGCAAATGCGGTCTTGCCCATGGACGGGCGGCCGGCGACGACAATCATGTCGCCCGGTTGCAGGCCCGATGTCATGCGGTCGAGATCGGCAAACCCGGTCGCCACGCCGGTAATGTCGGACTGGCTGTCCCTGGCCAGCAGGGTTTCCATGCGCTCGACGACCTCGCCCAGCAAGGGCTGGATCGGGACAAAGCCATTGTTGCTGCGATTGCCGGCTTCGGCGATCTGGAAGATGCGCTGCTCGGCATCGTCGAGCAGCGTTTTCACATCACGTCCGGCAGGGTTCAGCGCATTGCCGGCGATCTCGTCACCCACGGTAACCAACTGGCGCAGGATGGCGCGCTCGCGCACGATCTCGGCATAACGCCGGATGTTCGCCGCAGAGGGCGTGGCGTTGGCGATCTCGCCCAGGTAACCGAGCCCGCCGGTCTGATCGACCTCGTTCGACTGCTCGATGGATTCATACACCGTCACCACGTCGGCCGGCCGGCCCTGCTGGATCAGTTTGCCGATATGCCGAAAGATCCGACGGTGATCGTCGCGATAGAAATCGGTTTCGCGCACCACGTCGCCAATGCGGTCCCACGCAGCGTTGTCGATCAGCAGCCCGCCGATCAGCGACTGCTCGGCTTCGATGGAATGGGGGGGAAGCTTGAGCGCAGCGACCTGCGAATCGACGGGCTGCGGGGGATTGAAGGCACGTACCTGAGCCATCGCTGTCTCCAAAATTGAAGCATCAAGTCTACCCCGCTCTTGGCGTCAAGGTAAGTGGAAAACTTGTGGAAATGCTGTGGAAAAACTGTGCAAATGCGGTGGATGAAACAGGCGCAGTGCAACATTCAGCGATAGCGTCGCCAACCCGGGAGGCGACAATAAAGCAAACGGGCCGCTGATGAAACATCAGCGGCCCGTTTCGAGGATGTCAGACGGTTCAGTGCTCGCCGAGTACCGACACCTTGATCGTCGCCACGACGTCGGTATGCAGGGCAATCTGCACCGGCGTGTCGCCGATGGTCTTGAGCGGACCATCGGGCAGGCGGATCGCCGACTTCTCGACCTGAAAACCCTGTGCGGCCAGCGCCTCGGCGATGTCGTGCGTCGACACGGAACCGAACAGGCGGCCATCGACGCCGGTCTTGCGCGTAATCTGCAGCATCAGGCCTTCCAGTTTCTCGACCTGGGCTTGTGCGACGGCAATCGCCTCGGTCTGGATGCGCTCGAGTTCGACGCGCTTTTCCTCGAAAACCTTGCGGTTGGCTTCCGTCGCCCGCTTGGCCTTGCCTTGCGGGATCAAGAAGTTGCGGGCATAGCCGTCCTTGACCTTGACCACATCGCCCAGGCCACCGAGGTTTACGACTCTTTCCATCAGAATGATTTGCATGGTCTTGTCCTCGCTTACTGGTGCAGATCAGTGTAGGGCATCAGCGCCAGGAAGCGCGCGCGCTTGATGGCGGTCGACAACTGCCGCTGGTAGCCGGTCTTGGTGCCGGTGATGCGCGCCGGCATGATCTTGGCGTTTTCAGCGATGAAATCCTTGAGGATCTCGACGTCCTTGTAGTCGATCTCTTCGATCTTCTCTGCGGTGAAGCGGCAGAACTTGCGGCGCTTGAACAGGCTGCGGCCCTTGTCGTCCTTGCGCTTTACACCGGTCTTGCTCTTAGGTTTGAA
>JBIJDJ010000242.1:0-4105 GCA_044344175.1 Sulfuritalea sp. | reverse complement strand
ATCAGCGCGCCAGTATCGGCCACTGCGCCGGCCAGTTCGCCAGCGGGTCGTCCTTGAAGCCGCTCTTGACGAAGTGTTGCCAGCGGCCCACGGCGTAGCAGACCAGCAGGTCGGCGTGGGCGCCGAAATCATGTTCGGCGGCCAGTGCGCCCTGTGCCGAGGCCACCTTCAGGCACTGCTTGAGCGTGGCTTCGATGCGATCCAGTAGCTGGTTGATGCGGGCCTGCAGGCGCGGGTTCTCGTGCACCAGCGCATCGCCCACCAGCACCCGGGTCAGGCCGCGGTTCTTCTGCGCAAAGCGCAGCAGCGAGGCGACGATGGCCTCGGCCTGCTTGAGGCCGGACTCTTCGGCGGCTTCGATCTGGGTGATGACCGAAAAAACTCCGCTCTCGATGAACTCGATCAGGCCTTCGTACATCTGCGCCTTGCTGGCGAAATGACGGTAGAGCGCGGCCTCGGACACTTGCAGTTGTTTAGCAAGCAGGGCAGTGGTGACCTTCTCCACTGCCGGGCGTTCGAGCATCTCGGCGATGGTCTGCAGGATCAGGAGCTTCTTTTCACCAACCTTGGTGGCGCGGGCTTCGTTCATGGCGATTTTTCCACGTGGTCACTTTGATTTGATCAGGGTACCGACACCTTCGTCGGTCAGAATTTCCAGCAACAGCGCATGTTCGACGCGGCCATCGATGATGTGCACGCCTTTCACGCCGCCGCGCGCCGCATCCAGTGCCGAGCTGATCTTGGGCAGCATGCCGCCGGAGAGCGTGCCGTTAGCCACCATGTCGTCGATCTGCTTTGGCGTGATTCCGGTGATCAGCTTGTCGGACTGGTCCAGCACCCCCGGCGTGTTGGTCAGCAGCACGAGTTTTTCCGCCTTCAGTACTTCGGCGATCTTGCCGGCAACGACATCGGCATTGATGTTGTAGGTTTCGCCCTCGCTGCCGACGCCGATCGGGGCGATCACCGGAATGAAGGCGCCGCTGTCGAGCAGCGCGATCAGGCTGGGGTCGATCGAGACGATGTCGCCGACCTGGCCGATATCGATCAGGTCGCCCGGAGCATCCTTGTTTTTCATCAGCAGTTTCTTGGCGCGGATGAAGTTGCCGTCCTTGCCGGTGAGGCCCACGGCCTTGCCGCCATGCTGATTGATCAGATTGACAATCTCTTTGTTGACCTGGCCGCCGAGCACCATCTCGACCAGGTCCATGGTCTCCGCATCGGTGACGCGCATGCCCTGGACGAACTCGCCTTTCTTGCCGACACGCGCCAGCAGACTCTCGATCTGCGGCCCGCCGCCATGCACCACCACCGGGTTCATGCCAACCAGCTTGAGCAGCACCACGTCGCGGGCGAAACACTGTTTGAGGTGTTCGTCGGTCATGGCGTTGCCGCCATACTTGACGACGATAGTCTTGCCGTGAAAGCGCTTGATGTAGGGCAGAGCCTCGGCCAGGACGCCGGCTTTGGCAGCGGGAGCGAGCTTTTCGTTCATGGGTGTCGGCGAGAGCAAGTGATAACTTCGCCCATTCTACCGGCAGCGAACCCGTCTGCAAGGGATACCTTTCCCGGACTGCCGCGCCGGAAAAAACTTGGCAGCCCGCTGCTATTGCAACGAACCGCCACCTTGGCTGGGTGCCGGGAAGAGCTGCAATCGGCGTAGCGTCAGCGCCGACTTTTGCACTTACTCTCTTACTGGATGGTGATTCTGCGCGCCTGGGTTGCGGCTTTCTTCGGCAGCGCCAGTTCCAGCACGCCGTCTGTGTATTTGGCGCTCACCCGCGCTTCGTCGATCTCCTGCGCCAACTGGAAGCTGCGCGAGACCTTGCCGAAATAGCGCTCGGTGCGCAATACGCGCTCACCTTCCTTGACATCCCTTTCCTCGCGCCGTTCGGCGCTGACCGAAACGATGGCGCCGTCGATGGCGACGTGAATATCTTCCTTCTTCACACCCGGGATCTCGGCGTGCACCAGATAGCCGTTCTCCTGCTCCTTGACATCGATTTTCACAGAGGGTGCATCAGGCTGCGACCCGTACTCGACCGGACGGACGAAGAAGCCACGGAACAGGTCATCGAGGGGATCGCGACGGATCAAGCTGCTCATTTCATTCTCCTTTCAGTTTGCGGTTTCGGCCCGAAGAAGGCCTTGCCGATTACATGAGTGCCGCCGGAGAAATTTCAAGAGTATTGATGCGACAAGCCAAGCCGTCGCGGCAATTCAAGAATTGCATCGCGGTTCGTCCAGGAAAAACAGGCGGCCGCGGCTTCCCGCCAGGGCAGCCAGCGCCAGGCCAGATGTTCGTCGGCAGCGACGCAGACCGCGCATGGCTCGGGCAGGCACAGGCTGAAAACGTGCTCCGTGTTATGCATGACGCCGGGCGCGTAACGATGCCGCCATTCGGCGAAAATCTCGTAACGGTTGGTCAGTTGCCAGTCGATGAATTCGCCGGCGTCAGCCTCGATGCCGGTTTCTTCGCGCACTTCGCGTCGCGCGGTTTCCGGCAGAGGTTCGTCCTCTTCCTGGCTGCCGGTGACCGATTGCCAGAATCCGGGGTGACGGGTGCGTTCCAGCAGCAGTACGTCCAGCGTCGGGGTGTGGATCACCACCAGCACCGAGACCGGCTTTTTGTAAATCATCGTCCGGGTTGGGCGACCGTGGGCAGCCAGGCGATGCCGTCTGCCTGCATGTCGACCAGGCACCAGAAAGGCACCTCATCCTCGCGCCAGGTGGCAGCGGCTTCCTGGAAGATCTGCATCAACTTGACGAAGTCGTCCTCGGCGCGGCCATGGATGCCGTCGCAATGATCGAGGATGACCACGTAACCGGTTGCCGGCAGCCAGCCCATGTCGAGCAGGCAGTCGGTCAGGGCATCCCAGTTGTGGCCGAACCATTCGGGGAAGCGCAGGGCGCGGCCGACGGCGGTGAGCATTTCGTCCTTGTTGCGCGTGGCGGCCAGGTCGACCCGCAGCACGAGGCAGCCCGCAGCCCTGGCACCGGCCAACAGATCGTCGATGGAGCCGTGAGGCAGATGATGCACGCCTGCCTGCGAGGAATCGGCAAACAGATTTTCGTAGTGCTCGGCGCTCATCGTTGAATTCGACGGAAGGATTTGTAATGATCGGCCGTGTAGTAGAACACGATCGGCGGCTTGTCGCCGGTGATGATGCGCCGTGCGCCGCGATCCTTGCTGCCGGGAGTGGGCACGGTGTACTCATGGTAGTAGTCCGTGCGCTGCTCGGGTAGCCGGCGCTCGCGATTCTGGAAAGCGATGCCGTCGCGCCGGAAGGGAAAGGGGCCGCCGGCATCGATCAACCGCAGGGTTTCGCGGACTTCCGGCGGCAGTTGTCCGACTGGAACGCCGCTGCTTTCCCGTGCCTCACCGCTGCCCAGCAAGGCCACGCCAAGCAGGACGGCGAACAAGCGGCGCATGATCGGCTCAGCCCTTTCCCACGTCGACCTGGGTTTCGACCTTCTGCCGCAGGCGGATGTGCAACTCGCGCAACTGTTTTTCATCGACATCCGACGGCGCATCGGTGAGCAGGCACTGCGCGCGCTGGGTCTTGGGGAAGGCGATCACGTCACGGATCGACTCGGCGCCGGCCATCATCGTGACGATACGGTCGAGACCGAAAGCCAGGCCACCGTGCGGTGGTGCGCCGTACCTGAGCGCGTCGAGCAGGAAACCGAACTTGGCCCGCTGCTCCTCGGGACCGATGCCCAGCGCCTGGAACACTTTCTCCTGCACCTCGGCACGATGGATACGCACCGAGCCGCCGCCCATTTCCCAGCCGTTCAAGGCAAGGTCATAGGCCTTGGCCATGCAGGCTCCCGGGTCGGCGGCCATCAATGCCTCGTGGCCGTCCTTGGGGCTGGTGAAGGGATGGTGGCAGGCCGACCAGCGCTGGTTGTCCTCGTCATATTCGAACATCGGGAAATCGACCACCCACAGCGGTCGCCACGCAGAGCCATCAACATAACCCTTGTCGTGGCCGAGCTTGGTACGCAGCGCTCCGAGCGCATCGTTTACTATTTTTGTCTTGTCGGCGCCGAAGAAAATCAGGTCGCCGGATTGCGACCCGGTACGCTCGATGATGGTTTTCAGTGC
>JBIJDJ010000069.1:0-14097 GCA_044344175.1 Sulfuritalea sp. | reverse complement strand
TGCGCGCCCTGCCGACCGAACTGCGCAATGCCGAAAAATATCTCAGGGCCACCCAGCTCATTGCCGAGCGGCAGGTCATGCTGGAAGCCAAGATCATCGATGTCACTCTGGCCGATGGCTTCCAGGCAGGCGTCAACTGGTCAACCTTCAACGGCAACAGGAACAGGACGTCCGTGGGCGTGGTCACGCCGGGTACGCTCCTCAGCGCCCAGCAAGGGACACCGATCGTCAGTACGCCAAGCCGCTGGGCCAACGCCAATGAGCGCGATTCGATTTTCCCCGGTGCCGGCGCATTTCTTCCCGGCGCGGCAGGAGCGATTGCTGCATCCGCGCTCGGGCGGGGGTTCTTCGGACTGGCCTTCCAGTCGACGAATTTTGCGGCACTGCTGAACTTCCTCGAAACCCAGGGCAGCGTCTCGGTACTGTCCTCGCCGCGCATTGCCACGCTCAACAATCAGAAGGCGGTACTCAAGGTCGGTACCGACGAGTTGTTCGTGACCAATGTTTCTTCGACGACGACCACTACCACGACTGGAACCACGTCGGCGCCGGACCTGACCCTGCAGCCGTATTTTTCCGGAATTTCGCTGGATGTCACGCCGCAGATCGACGAGGACGGCAACATCATTCTGCATGTGCACCCGGCGATCAGCACGGTCACGGAAAAGGAAAAGGTCATCAACCTCGGCGATCTGGGGACCTTCGTTCTGCCGCTGGCGTCCAGCAACATCAACGAGACCGACAGCATCGTCCGCGTCCAGGATGGAAGCATTGTTGCCATTGGCGGCCTGATGCGCCAGGAGAAAAACACCGGCACTGCACAGTTGCCGGGCACCTCGGGCTTTTTCGCCAACGTGCTGGGCCAGCGTTCCGCGGGAACGAGCAAGCGCGAACTGGTCATCCTGCTCAAGCCGACCATCATCAACAATGACGGCGACTGGGTGCAGGACATCAAGGAAGTCCAGGGGCGCATGCGGGCGTATTCAACGGATCGGCCAGCGCAGTAGTTCCGCCCCGCATGTATCTGAACCACTTCGGGCTTCACGAGTTTCCCTTTGGCATCACACCCGATACCAGCTTCATTTATTCTGCCGATGCGCACCAGGAAGCGCTCAACACGTTGCTGATCGGTCTCAACACGGGTGAGGGCTTCATAAAGATCACGGGCGAAGTCGGTACCGGCAAGACGCTGCTGTGCCGCCGCTTCCTGGCAACGCTGAACGAAGACCAGGTGGTCGCCTACCTGCCGAATCCGATGCTGGAGCCGCGCGTACTGCTCATCGCGATTGCCGAGGAACTGGGCCTGAAGCTCGAAGGCGTCGACTACGAGTTCCACCTGCTCAAGCAGTTCAACGAGCACCTGCTCGAGATGGCGAGGCAGGGAAAGAAGGTCATCATCTGCATCGACGAGGCGCAGTCGATGATGCTGGAAAGCCTGGAGGCATTGCGCCTGCTGTCCAATCTCGAAACCGAAAAGCGAAAACTCTTGCAGGTGGTGATGTTCGGCCAGCCGGAACTCGACCAGAAGCTTGCCGATCCTGCCGTGCGCCAGTTGCGCCAGCGCATCGTCTTCCACTACCGCATGCCCGGACTCAGAGAGCAGGAAGCCGCGCATTACCTCGCCCATCGATTGCGGATAGCGGGTCATCGTGATGGCGACATATTTCCTGCCGCCAGTGCGCGACTGCTGTTCCATTGGTCGAGCGGCACGCCGCGCCTGGTGAATATCCTGGCGCACAAGTCCATGCTCCTGGCCTACGGCGAAGGCAAGCCCAAAGTAAGTCGTGCCCACGTCGCAATGGCCGGGCGCGACACCGAGGGACTCTCGGGGCCGCACTGGTGGCGACGGTGGTGACCGCCCACCGCCGGGTCGCCTCGAGGGAGGCACAGCGGTCATATGCAGCCGCGCCGCGGCGAACCAACTTCACCCCCTGTCCTGAAAATGGATATGGGGGGAGGGCACTCCAATGAGCCTGATCAACAAGATGCTGCGTGACCTCGATGCGCGCCGGGGTGGCGAAGGCGACCGTGCGGCCTTGCCGGCGGCGGTGACGCCTTTGGCGGCGCGCCAGATGCCGAGCCTGGTATCGCCATTGATGTTGCTGGGCACACTGACCCTGGTGACGGTACTCGGCGCGGTGGCCTGGTACAAGATGGAAACAAGCCCTCCGCGCCCCGTCGTGGCTGTTGCGCCTGCACCGCTGCCTGCTGTTGCAACGCCTGCAGCGACACCACCTGTGCCGCCGCCTGCCACGCCAGCGGTTGCGCCGGAAGCCACTGCAGTTCAGGCCGTTGTGCCAGTCCCCGCCGCTACGGAAAAAGCCGCAATGGAGACCGTCACCCCGCCGCCGGCTGCGGCCGCGACGCTGGCGCCGCCGTCCTTGCGCATGGCAGGCGAACTGTCC
Source organism: Sulfuritalea sp. (assembly GCA_044344175.1). Taxonomy (GTDB): domain Bacteria; phylum Pseudomonadota; class Gammaproteobacteria; order Burkholderiales; family Rhodocyclaceae; genus Sulfuritalea. The sequence goes on along the minus strand of JBIJDJ010000069.1, from coordinate 11,692 downwards.
ATGGCCCCTGTTCCCGATCAAGTTCCGCCGCGCAAGACGGCCAGCGCCGCACCCAAGCCGGCAGAGCCGAAAACAGCCCCGCCGAAAAGGCCTGAACCGAAAGCAGCGGAACCCAAGGTAGCTGAACCCAAGACAGCGGAACCGAAAATCACCGTGTCGAAAACCACGGAATCGAAGCCGGAGGCGGCCGCAACAGCTACGGTCGCCGTACCGCGGGCGCCGACTTCTGCCGCCGGCAAGTCGGCGCCCGCCGTCGATGGTCGGATCGACAAGCAGGAGCGCCTGCCGTCGCCGGCCGAGCGCGCCGAGGCCGAGTACCGTCGCGCTTTGCAGGCGTATCGGCTTGGCAACATGGAGCAGGCCGCCGCCGGTTATCGGGCGACGCTGGCGGATTACCCCGAACATGCCGCGGCACGGCAGACGCTGGCGGCGATGTTGATCGACGCCAGGCGCTACGACGAAGCGGAAGAGCTACTGAGCAAGGGAACGGAACTGGCGGCGGTGCGGCTCGCCTCGATCCTTGCCCTGGCGCGCCTGAAAGTCGAGCGCAACCAGACGCCGGCCGCGCTCGAACTGCTGCAGAAAAATGCCGCGGCTGGTGAGAGCAGCGCAGAATACCAAGGGTTTGCCGGTGCCTTGCTCAACCGGGCCGGCCGTGCTGCTGAAGCGGTGGAGCGCTACCAGGTCGCGACACGCCTTGCTCCCGGCGAAGGCCGCTGGTGGGCAGGTCTCGGCATTGCGCTCGACAGTGCGGGGCGAAACGCGGAGGCGCGCGAGGCCTATCAGAAGGCACGCGCCTTGCCCGGTCTGCCGGCCGATCTGGCGCAGCACATCGAACAGCGTTTACGCTGAGGGCAATTCACTCCGCTCTGGTGACAACTGCTAGCTGTTCTGCTGTTCCGCCGCCATCAGCTTGCTTTGTGCCCAGGTTCGCAGGTGCCCCAGCGGGCCGGTGAGATTGGCCCATGCATCAAGCATTGCCCGCCTGTGTTTCTCGCGCTGGTTTTCATCGGCGCGGGCAAGGTTCTGCAGTTGTTCCTGGACCAATTCGCGCGCCCGATCTTCGGCGCGGGTCTGCACCAGCCGCAGCGAATCCCTTGACAGGTCATCCGCGGTGAGCGAAAAGGGCAGCATGATCGAGGTCGTCAGACGGGAAACCTCGCGCAAGGTATCGGCGCGCTCGATGGACGAAACCTGCGCCTCGCAACGCGCGACGAAGCGCCGCGCCTCCATGCGCAGCATGTTCTTGTCGACGGGGTCGCGTAGCGCCATGTTTCTCAATCAGGGGTCGGGGGATTCATTGTACCGCCGCAATTTGATCTCTCGCGGCTCAGGTCGCCGCCACCTTTACCCCCGGTCCGGTCGCGCCATCGAAGCCCATCGCACTCAGCGCGGTCAGTTCCGCGTCGCTCGCCACGCCTTCGGCGATCACCAGAAGGCCGATGCTGTGCGCAATCGAACTGACACCCTTGAGGAAGGCCTGATTGCCCGGGCTGGTATCCAGGCGCCGGATAAAGCTCGCGTCAACCTTGATGTAGCTCAGCCCGAGGTCGTGCAAACGGCCGATCTGGCTGAACTGGCGGCCGAAGTGTTCGACACCCACACGGCACTGAAAGCCTCCCAGCAGTTTGCACAGCGCGCGGAACTCGTCCACGTGTTTCAACACGCCGGTTTCGGCAACCTCGACCCAGAGGCGGCTCGCAGCCTTGCGGTGCCGACCCAGAAGGGTGGCGACCTGCTGCTGGAAATCCATCTGTGCAACCGAACTCCCCGACATATTGATCGCCAGGCCCGGCAAGCCCGGTTGCCGTTCCAGATCCGCCAGGCCGAGTGCCAGCGCCGCCAGATCCAGCTCGGCGGAAAAGCCGAGACGTTCGGCAACCAGCAGGAAACGTCCTGCCGGCAGCCATTCGTCATCCGCGTCGAACTTCAGGCGCAGCGGACATTCGTCGTGCAGCAAGCGATTTTGCATATCGACCACGGGGAAAGACACCAGGCGCAGCCATTGCCGATCCAGTGCCTCACGAATCGCCTGCGACCATTCCTCGGCACTTCGCGGTATGTCGTCAGCCGTGTCGATCATGGCCTCGCGCACCGCATTGACGCCCTCGGCCTCCGCTGCGATCAGTACCGCATCGACTTGCGATAGTACCTCCCGCAGGCCCGCACCGCGCTGGAACGTACCCATGCCGATATAGGCTGAAGGGCCGCCCTCGACGAAGACCTCCATGGTCTCCACGAGTTGCTGCAACAATGCCTCCGCGGCTTCGCGCCCGGCTTTCTGCCCCGGCAGCAGCACGCCGAAATCGGCCCCGTTCATGCGCCCGGCTAGACCCTCTTCATTCGCCGCGCCGCCAGCGCCGACTTTCTCTGCGATGCGGCACAACAAGTCATCGGTCGCCTCCCGTCCGAGCCGCCGGTTGATTCCCGCCAGATCCGCGACGCGAATCAGGAACAGCGTGCCGCCGGTCGAGTCTTCCCCTTCCAGCGACGAACGCAACTGGGCAACGAAGGAATCGCGATTGGCCAACCCCGTCAGGGCATCGAAGTTGGCTTCCCGGCGCACCGTCTCCAACCGCGCCGCCTCTTCCTCGAACATCGTTTTGAGTCGGGCCACGGTCGCGTTCATGGCGCTGGCCAACTGGCGCAATTCGGGAACGTCGGGTTCCGCGATGGTGACAAAGCGGCGGTTGGTGATTGCGGTCGCCTGGTCGATGACTGCCTGCAGGGGGCGTCGCAGGCGGCGCAGGATCAGGCTGCCCAGATAGCCGCCGATGAAACTGGCCAGGGCCAGGGCGGCGATCATTTCCCGGGTGCTGGTCCACAGTGCCGCGTAGGCAAAGCGGCTGTGACTCATCAGGGTCACGCTGCCGAATTGCGACCAGCCGCTGGTGATCTGCGCTTGACCGGGCTCGGAATCGATCGGCAGGCGCTGGACGAACCAGTCGGGCGCGCCCGGATTCCCCGGCGCGGCCACGCGTTCGACCAGCACCCTGCCATTGGGGTCATGGACGCGGATGGACTCGTAATGCCCGCTGTCGAACAGTGCGGCGACGACCAGTTCCACTGTCACCGCATCCGGCGTCTGCTGGCTAAGGGACAGCGCCAGGGCCGCCGCATTGTCGGCATTCTTCATGCTCAGTTGCTGTTCGAGGTAGGCGCGCGCCGAGAGCAGCGAGGCGAACAGGCTGCCCGTCAGCGCCAGCAGCATGCTGACGATGATGGCGAGCCAGAGTTGGCGATACATCGACATGGCATTTCCTTCCTTGCGTACTTGTGTGGTGCACGGTCAATCGAAACCTTCCCTGCGCGCCCTTTGCAGCAAATCCTCCCAGCGCGAAAGCTGGCTGGTACCGCCGGGGCCTTTCGGCGAATTGCCGGCGACGCCGCCCCAGATCGCTTCGCTGTTGAAGCTGAATACCGGGTACAGGTCGCGCCGTTGCGAGGCCGGCCTGATTTCCGCGACCAGGTTGTCCAGCACCAGTGGCTCCGCGTTCGGCGTCGGGTAGTAAGCCAGCACCATGTGTGCCTGCAGATAGGGACCGGCAGGGCCTTCCAGTCTGGCCTTGACGTACATCAGGCGCAACTTGGCCAGCGGCACCCCGGCATCCTTCAGCGAGTAGTACTTGATGATGGCATAGTCCTCGCAGTCGGCGCGCCCCTGACCGATGGTTTCCAGCGGTGTGGCCCAGTAGTCGCTCAGGTTCCAGATCGCCAGATCGTCGTCGAAGGCGATGCGGCGATTGATGAACTCGTTGACCTTTTTCAGTTTGGCCGCTTCGGTCACCGGCCGTGATTCCGTCAGCGTGCGTTGCCAGTCGCGCAACAGCGGCACCTGCGCCGGACCGAAGCGGGCGACAAGTTGCCGCTCGAGGCGATCGAAGTCGAAGGCTCCGACGGCGGCGACCGCCAGCACCAGCAGCACGCATGCCGCAACGCGCCGATACAGGGGCTCAGGCCGCACGCGAGCGGAGCTGCACTTCATGAACGGCGCATTGCGCAGACAGGATCATCGGCATGATCGTACGCCGTATATTGCCTCAATGCTCAGGAACTCCTAAGCGCAAGGTTTGCACGGTTTTCCGCGCCGCCGCGAAGGCAAGCTGGCGTATCTCGTGGCCGAGTCGCTCGCCGGGCGCGCCCAGTGCGGCCCGCAGCGCGGCCGCATGCCGTTCGAACTGCGCGATGGCGGCTGTTTCGCTGCCGCGCTGCAGGCGTGCAGTAAACCAGAAGGTACTGCCCGCGCCCGGCGTGCTGTCAACGCCGACTTTTCCGCCCATCAGTTCGGCCAGCCGGCTGCAAATGCTCAGGTCGATGCCGATGCCCTGATCCGCCACCTCGAAGCACAATAGCAGCCCGTCCTTGCCGGTCTCCACAAGGCGCACCCGCAGTTCGATGCGGTCCTGGCCGGAAAACTTGATTGCGTTGGCGACCAGGATCGCCAGCATCTGGTCCAGCCGCTGCGGGTCGCCGCGCAGGACGGGGTGCATAATGAACTTTGCGCAGAAGTAAAGAAGCATTTGGAAAAGGGAGCGTGCCCGTCAGTTCGTCGAGCGTTGTGCCGGTGCTCATGATGTCGTAAAGCACCAGCCGTAAGAACTCAGCTCAGGCGACCCTGTTTTTCTTCCCCGGAGCCTCCAGACCCCATTCGCGCGCAATTCTTTCCGCCAACCATGGATCAGTGCGATCTTTCATATCACGGTGCGTCTCGTACTTCATTTCCTGGATGCGCTCGATAATCTCGGCGGGGTGTCTGACCAGGCACGAGGAGCGACCAAACTCGATCAGAGCGTCCTGTAGCGGATACGATTTCGATTTCCGCATGTTGAGCGCCATCGTGTTGTTCGTTTTCACGCAGGATGCGGGCCATGTGTGCCGTAACACGCCGTACCGCCGGCGCCGACTTTTGGGGTGGATGCGACGTGGTGCTGCTGCAACTATAATCCGCTGTACCGGTGCATTTGGTTCGCCGGCACGAGGGTGAAAACCAGCATACGGGATCGGGACGATGAAAAGATCGCACAGGAAAGCCCGCGGCGGAAGCGACTTGCAGTCCGGTTTCGCCATTACGGGCGCCGCTGACAACTGACCAGGGTTCCCCCATGAGCAACGCCGCGCCGCGAGTTCAACGACTGTTTGCCATTGCCACCTCAAGGTTGGTGATCATCGGCCTGCTGGTATTGCTGCTTTATGCGCTGGCCGGATTCGTTGCCGCGCCGTGGCTGGTCCGGCAGCAGCTGCCAAAGCTGGTCGAGCAGCATCTGGGCGCCCGGGCGACGGTCGGGGACGTGCGCATCAATCCGTTCCTGTTCAGCGTCGAGGTCAATGACCTGGCCATTGCCGAAAACAGCGGATTGCCCGTGCTGCAGGCCGGGCGCCTGTTCGTGGATTTCGAAACCAGTAGTCTGCTGCGCCGGGCATGGACGTTCCGCGAGATCCGCATCGAGCGGCCGTTGATCAACCTCGATCTCGATGCGGGCGGAAACCTGAATATCATGCGGCTGATCGGCTTCCTGCAGACGAAGGCGCCCGAGAAGCAACAGGACGCCGGGGGAATGCCGCGGCTGCTGCTGCAGCATGTCGCCATCAGCGGCGGTGCGTTCAAGTTCACGGATCACATGCTGCAACCCGAGGCGCGGACGCAGGTCGATCCGATCAATTTCGAGATACATGACGTATCCACTCTTCCGGAGCACGGGGGTGAGCATACGCTCAGCGCCAGGCTTCCCGACGGGGGCAGCCTGCAGTGGCAGGGCAAGCTGTCCCTGGCACCGATTCAATCCAGCGGCACGATTTCTTTGAAGGCGGCCCGCCTGTCGACGCTGTGGCAGTTCGTGCAGGATCGCCTGGCGATTGCGAAGCCGGAGGGCACTTACGAATTCGGCGTACGTTATCGGGCCGGCTATTCCGGCGGTGCGCTGAACTTCCGGGCCGATGACCTCGCGTTCGGGTTGAAGGATATTCTCATCGCCAGGGAAAACGGCGGCGCCACGCTCGCCAGGCTGGCCACCGTCGCCTTCGAGGGCGGCAGCCTCGATCTGGCAAAGCGCAGCTTGGCCTTCAAGGACATCCGCGTTGCCGATGGCGCACTCGAGGTCGTCCTCGACGAAGACAGCGTCCCCGACTGGACGAAACTGGTTCGCAGCAATTCCTCCGACACCGCGCCTGCCGCTGCAGGTCGTGCGCCCCCCGAGGTGAGCGGGAAGCCGGCGGCTGCGTCCTGGGAGATATCGCTGCCGCAGATCAGCGTCGGCCCGCTGGCGCTTACCCTGACCGACTACAGCCGTGCCAAGCCGCTGCGCATGACTGCGGGGCGCACGGAAGTCACGCTCGCCGCCAACGCTTCGATGGGCGAACCGCTCCAGTTTGTCGTCGACAAGGGCGCCTTTAAGTTGAAAGATATCCGCGTCACGGCAATCGGTGAGAAGGATCCGCCGGTGACGCTCGACGCCGCCGAAATCACCGGCATCGCGGTGAATCTGCAGGAGCAGACCATACGCGCCGAGCTGGCGCGGTTGTCAGGCGGGCGGACATGGGTCAGGCGCGGCGCGGACGGAAAATTGCAGCTGGTCAGCCTGCTCGCCCCGCGCAAGGTTCGGCTGATCAAGGAATTGCAAAAGGAAGGCTTCAGCATTGCGGTAGACCGTGCCGAGATCGCCGGATACGCGGTGGCGCTGGCAGATCAGACTTTCGAACCGGCAATCAACTACGATCTCGAACAGATCAATGCAGCGGTGTCGAAAGTCACTTTCCCGCCGAAAAATCCCAATCCATTCGAGTTGTCGCTACGGGTCAAGCAGGGCGGCACGGTCAAGGCCAATGGCACGCTCGACCTGCGGCGGCCGGCCGCCGACGCGCGCTTTGAAATCACCGATGTCGCATTGGCGCCGCTGGACACCATCCTCAAGCGCGACACCACGCTGGCGCTGGTCTCGGGCAAGGCCGGGGCCAGCGGCCGGGTAATTTTTGACGGCAAGAGAACGCCTGCGACAATCCGTTACTCCGGCTCGGCCGGCGTCTCCGATCTCGACGTGCAGACATCGACAAACAGCGAACGGCTGGTGGGCTGGAAGCGTCTGACGGTGACCGACATCGACTTCGACTCCGCCGCGAACCGGCTCGCCGTTGCACGTGTGGGTCTGGTCGAGCCGTATGCACGGCTCATGGTCAACAAGGACCGTTCCACCAATCTTGCCGGCATCAAACGCAGCGCCGCTGCGCCCGCACCCGCACCTGATGCGGCTCCGACTGGGGTTGCGGCCCCGGCTCCGGCCCCGGCTACGGCTACGGCTACGGCTACGGCTACGGCTACGGCTACGGCTACGGCTACGGCCGCCGCCCCGGCTCCGGCGGATACGGTGGGCGCTCTACCGGTGATCAGCGTGGATCGCGTGAGCATCGAGGGCGGCTCGATGGACTTTGCCGACTTCAGTCTGGTGCTGCCGTTCGCCACTTACATCCAGGCCTTGGGCGGTTCGGTGAACGGGCTGTCCTCTTCCGTGGAGACCCGGGCCAACCTGAAGCTGGAGGGCAGCATCGGGGAATACGGTCTGATGCGCGCCGAGGGCACCGTCCAGCCGTTTGCCCCGAAGAAATTCACCGACATCGCCGTGGCCTTCCGCAATGTCGATATGACGCAAATGACTCCTTATTCCGCCACGTTTGCCGGCCGCAAGATCGCCTCCGGCAAGATATCGCTTGATCTGCAGTACAAGCTCGACAGGAGCAGGCTGGCCGGCGACAACAGGATGGTGTTGGAGAAATTCACCCTGGGCGAACGCGTCGAAAGTCCAACCGCGGTCAACCTGCCGCTGGACCTGGCCATCGCATTGCTGACCGACAGCGACGGCAAAATCGATCTCTCGCTGCCGGTGAGCGGTGACGTCGACAATCCGGAGTTCAGCTACGGCCATGTCATCTGGCAGGCGATCACCACGGTCCTCACCCGCATCGTCACCGCGCCCTTCCGCGCCTTAGCCTCGCTGTTCGGCAGCGGCGCCGAAACCCTGGGTGACATCCTGTTCGATCCGGGCAGCGCGCGCCTGCTGCCGACGGAACAGGAGAAGCTGCGGCGCGTTGCCGAGGGTTTGCAGAAGCGGGCGCAACTCAAGTTGCTGGTACAGGGGCAGTATCACAAGAGCGTCGACAGCCTGGCATTGCGCACGCGCGCGGTTCGCGCCGATCTGGCGGTGCGCGAGGGCTTGAAGCTGGAGGCGGGTGAGGATCCGGGGCCGGTCGGCCTTGACAGTGCGAAGACGCAGCGTGCGCTGGAAAACATGCTGGATGCCCGCGCGGGCGGCGATGCGGTAGCGCAGTTTGCCGAGTCCTTCCGCAAGTCCGCAGGCCGTGATGCAGGGCGCGTCAATGCCGCGCTCGCCCTGATCGGTCGTGGCGCCGGTGATCGGGCACTCTATGTGGCGATGCACGAGCGCCTGGTGGAACTGCAGCCGCTGCCGGCGTCAGCACTCAGCGAACTGGCCAAGGCCCGCGCCGATGCCATCACCCTTGCATTTACCGGCCGCCTCAAGCTCGACCCGGCGCGAATCGGCAGCAAACCCGTCGAGGCCACTGAGGAAGCCGACAAAAACGGGGTGGCGGCAAAACTTTCCTTCGAACCGATCAAGTAATCCGCCCGCAAGCGCTTGGCATCGGGTTCGTCGATGCCCGGAATGAGTAGGCGGAAGTTCTGGATTTCCAGACAGACGATGCCTGAAGGGAAATCTTGACCGGTCCGGCGGGTAACGCCTGCGGTTTTTGGGCGGTCTTGCCTGTCACTCGTCGATCCGGCTGTGCCACCACAGGCGGAAGTCGCGGCACAGGCCGCTGCCATCGAATTCGACGATGGCCATGCCGTCCAGCGCCAGGCGCGGCAACGGGTCGCCCGGCTGGCGGGCCAGCATGTTGGTGCCGGTCGATGCCGCCCACATCTTGAACATGTCTTCCGACGTCACTTGGTAGGTGGTGTGCCAGTGAGCGATGCCGCCCGTGGTGTGGCGCTGCAGCACTTCGTAGGTGAGTTTGATGTCGGTTTGCAACTTGGTGCGCTGCCAGTATTGCTTGATGGCCTCATGCCCCTGCTGGGTTGCGAAGGGGGTGTTGCGGTAAGTACCGTCAGGCGTGAATAGCGATGTGAGCAAAGTTTCGTCGCTTGTTTCCCAGGCGCGCTTGTAGCTTTCCATGAATCCGTCGATGTCCATGACCTGTCTCCTCGGGTGATGGGCGGAATGATGCCGTAACGCGATGAAACGTTGTGATAAAATTTGACCAAATCGATTTGCAGGGCGCACCGCGTGATTTCCGCGTGAACCGTGCGCCCTGTTGCTTTTCTGGAGTTGCGAAATGCCGGTGATCACCCTGCCCGATGGATCGAAACGCGAATACCCGCAAACGCTGACGGTGGCGGAAGTCGCGGCGTCGATCGGCGCCGGTCTGGCCAAGGCGGCACTGGCCGGTCGCGTGGATGGCGTTCTGGTCGATACCTCGTTTCCGATCGAGCGCGATGCCCTTGTGGCCATCGTCACCGACAAGGATGCCGACGGGCTCGACATCATTCGCCACTCGACCTCGCACCTCATGGCCTACGCGGTCAAGGAACTGTTTCCCGAGGCACAGGTGACCATCGGCCCGGTGATCGAAAACGGCTTCTACTACGACTTCGCCTGCAAACGACCCTTCACGCCGGAAGACCTGGAGGCCATCGAAAAGCGCATGACCGAATTGGCGAAGAAGGATTTTCCGGTCATCCGCGAAGTCTGGCCGCGCGACAAGGCGGTGGACTTTTTCAAATCCGTCGGCGAGCACTACAAAGCGGAGCTGATTGCGGCGATTCCCTCAGCCGAGGATGTCTCGTTGTATCGGGAGGGCGACTTCATCGACCTGTGCCGCGGGCCGCACGTGCCGTCCACCGGCAAGCTCAAGGTCTTCAAGCTGATGAAAGTGGCCGGCGCCTACTGGCGCGGCAACCAGAAAAACGAGCAGCTGCAGCGTATCTACGGCACCGCCTGGGCGAAGAAGGACGAACTGGAGACGCACCTGCACATGCTGGAAGAAGCCGAGAAGCGCGACCATCGCAAGCTCGGCCGGCAACTTGATCTCTTTCATCTGCAGGAAGAAGCGCCCGGCATGGTGTTCTGGCACCCGCACGGCTGGACCGTGTGGCAGGAGGTGGAGCAGTACATGCGCCGCGTCTATCGCGACAACGGCTACCAGGAAGTGCGCTGCCCGCAGATCCTCGACCGCAGCCTGTGGGAACGCTCCGGCCACTGGGAACATTTCAAGCACAACATGTTCACCACCGAGTCGGAGAGCCGCGATTACGCGGTGAAGCCGATGAACTGCCCGGGCCATGTGCAGATCTTCAATACCGATGTGCGTTCCTATCGCGAACTGCCCTTGCGCTACGGTGAGTTCGGCTCCTGCCATCGCAACGAGCCTTCGGGCGCGCTGCATGGGGTGATGCGGGTACGTGCCTTCACCCAGGACGACGGCCATATCTTTTGCACCGAAGACCAGATTCAATCCGAAGTCACGGCCTTCAATGACCTGCTACGCAAGGTGTATGCCGACTTCGGCTTCCACGATGTCGCCGTCAAGCTCGCCCTGCGCCCCGACGGGCGGGTGGGCGAGGATCATCTGTGGGACAAAGCGGAGAGTTCCCTGCGCGCGGCGCTGACTGCCAGCGGATTGACTTGGGACGAACTCCCCGGCGAAGGCGCTTTTTACGGCCCCAAGATCGAATTCCACATCAAGGACGCCATCGGCCGCTCCTGGCAGTGCGGCACGGTGCAGGTGGATTTTTCCATGCCCGGCCGTCTTGGTGCCGAGTATGTCGGCGAGGACAACAGCCGCCATACGCCGGTGATGCTGCATCGGGCCATCCTCGGTTCGCTGGAGCGTTTCATCGGCATCCTGGTCGAAAACCACGCCGGCGCATTCCCGTTATGGCTGGCGCCGGTGCAGGTGGTGGTCATGAATATCTCGGAAGCGCAGGCGGATTACGCCGAAAATGTGGCAAAAATGCTGCGCGAGGCTGGCCTGCGTGTCGAGAGCGATTTGCGCGGCGAGAAAATAAACTATAAAATACGCGAACATAGCTTGTTGAAGCGGCCTTATATCGTTGTTGTGGGTGACAAGGAAAAGGCCGCTGGGTTGGTCGCTTTACGAGCCCGAGGCAATCAGGATCTCGGGCAGATGTCCCCCCAGGCCTTGATCGAGCGTCTATTGCATGAACAATGCAGCAGAAGCGCATCGGTCTGATTTTTTTAATTTTTTGGAGATTTGAACCATCGCTCAGGATAAATCGCAGCGTCTCAACGAAGAGATCACCACCCCCGAGGTTCGCTTGGTCGGGGAAGACGGAGAGCAACTGGGCATAGTCCCGATTCGTCAGGCGCTGGCGCTGGCCGAAGAGGCCGGTGTGGATCTGGTGGAAATTGCGCCTACGGCCGTGCCGCCCGTCTGCAAGATCATGGACATCGGTAAGTTCAAGTATCAGGAGGCAAAGCGCCAGCACGAGGCCAAGCTGAAGCAGAAGCAGGTGGTGGTGAAGGAAGTCAAGTTTCGTCCGGGTACGGACGAAAACGATTACCAGATCAAGCTGCGCAATGTGATCAAGTTTTTAAGCGAAGGCGACAAGGCAAAAATTACCTTGCGGTTTCGTGGTCGTGAAATGGCGCACCAGGAAATCGGCATG
>JBIJDJ010000067.1:0-14169 GCA_044344175.1 Sulfuritalea sp. | reverse complement strand
CAACGGCTACCAGACCTGCCGCCTGTTCATCGGCGCCATGTACGGCGGCTACTGCGTCACGCCGCTCAACCTGCTGGCCCAACCGGCGCAATTGAGCTACGTGCTGGAACACAGCGATGCCGAAATCGTCTTCGTCGCGCCGGACCAGGTCGAGCGCCTGCGGGAGGCGGCGGCTGGCATGGCGAAGCCGCCGCAAATCGTCGTCTGCGATGTCAACGCAGTGGAGTTCCTGCCGCCGGCGGACGCAACCGCCGCCATGCCGGACAGCCCGGCCGAAGAGGGCGCCGCGCTGATGATGTACACCTCCGGCACCACGGGCAAGCCCAAGGGCGTCGTGCTGTCGCAGCGCGCCGTGGTTGCCGGCGGTGCTTTCGTTTCTGCCGTGCATGAACTCGGTCCGGCCGATCGCGTAATGGCTGTCCTGCCGCTTTACCACATCAACGCCCAGGTAGTCACCGCGACCTCGCCGCTGATCCACGGCGGCAGTCTGGTGCTGCCCAACCGTTTCAGCGCCTCAACCTTCTGGCAGACCGCGATCGCCCATGGCTGCACCTGGATCAACGTGGTGCCGACCATGATCGCCTACCTGCTGAACGGCCCGGACCTCGCGACGCTGGACCTCGATGCCTCAGCCATCCGCTTCTGCCGCTCGGCCTCGGCCCCATTGCCGCCGGCACAGCATCTGGCCTTCGAGCGCAAGTTCGACATCGGCATCATCGAAACCATGGGCCTCACCGAAACCGCAGCGCCCTGCTTTTCCAATCCACTGGCACCTGGGAAGCGCAAGTTGGGCAGCCCCGGCCCGGCATTCGGCAACGAGGCGAAGATAGTCGGCGCCGGCGGTACGGCGAATCCGCCCGGCGAAACCGGCGAGATCATGGTGCGCGGGCCGAATGTGATGACTTGTTACTACAAGGACCCGGTCGAGACCGCGCGCACCCTGGAAGCGGACGGCTGGCTGCATACCGGCGACCTCGGCTACATGGACGCCGACGGCTTCGTCTTCGTCACCGGACGCATCAAGGAACTCATCATCAAGGGCGGCGAAAACATCGCGCCGCGCGAAATCGACGAAGCTCTGCTGAAGCACCCCGCCCTGCTCGAAGCCGCAGCCGTCGGCATCCCCGACCACAATTACGGTCAGGAGATCATGGCCTGCGTCGTGCTCAAGCCCGATCAAAAATGCAGCGAGGAAGAATTGCGCACCTACTGCGAAACCGCGCTTGGTGCGTACAAGACGCCAAAGCAGTTCCGCTTTGTCACCGAACTGCCGAAAGGCCCGTCTGGCAAGGTGCAACGGCTGAAACTGCTCGATCTTGTGGCGCACCCTTAGGACGTAATCTGGCGCTTTGCCGGTTGACGGCAAAACCCGGTTGGCAGAAAGAAATCTCGGCTTTCGTCATTCCAGTGGCCGCGGGAATGGAACCTGAGGATTCAAAAGTCGGCGCCGGCGCTACGGCGATTTCGCCGGTTTATTGCCGGCCGGAACGCATCCCGGCCCTTCGCTCAGGCCCGGCGCCAGGTGGTCCCCTGCGGGCCATCTTCGAGCACGATGCCGGCAGCCTTGAGTTCGTCGCGGATGCGGTCGGACTCGGCGAAGTTCTTCGTCTTCTTCGCCGTGCTGCGGGCGCCGACTTTTTCTTCGATCTCCTCGTTGCTGAGGCCTCCCGCCGGAGCCGCTTGCAGGAAGATCTGCGGGTCGCGCTGCAGCAGGCCCAGCACGCCGCCCAGCGCCTTGAGCTGCCCGGCCAGCGCTGCTTCGCCGCGATTGGCCGCGGTCGCCAAGTCGAACAGCACCGCCATGGCTTCCGGCGTGCCGAAGTCGTCGTCCAGCGCGGCCTTGAAGCGTACGGCGTGGGCCTCGTTCCAATCCACCTGCACTGCGCCGGCGACGCCCTTGAGCGCGGTGTAGAGGCGGGTCAAGGCCTGCCGCGCATCGTCGAGGTGGACGTCGGAGTAGTTGAGCGGGCTGCGATAGTGCGCGCGCAGGATGAAGAAGCGCACCACTTCCGGATCGTATTTCTTCAGCACCTCGCGGATGGTGAAGAAGTTGCCCAGCGACTTCGACATCTTTTCGTCATCGACGCGGACGAAGCCGTTGTGCATCCAGTAATTGACAAACTGGCAGTGGTGCGCGCCCTCTGACTGGGCGATCTCGTTTTCGTGATGCGGAAACTGCAGGTCCTGGCCGCCGCCGTGGATGTCGAAATGCTTGCCGAGCAGTTGCGAGCCCATCGCCGAGCATTCGATGTGCCAGCCCGGGCGACCGGGCCCCCAGGGCGATTCCCACTTCACTTCGGCGGGTTCGTCGTCGCGCGCATGCTTCCACAGCACGAAATCGAGCGGATCCTGCTTGCCGGCCATGACATCGACGCGCTCTCCGGCGCGCAGGTCTTCCAGCGATTTGCCGGAAAGCTTGCCGTAACCGTCGAACTTGCGCACCGAGTAGCAGACGTCATTACTCGCCGCAACATAGGCGTAACCGTTCTGCTCCAGCGTACCGATCATATCCAGCATCTGCGCCACGTAGTCTGTGGCACGCGGCTCGGCGTCCGGGCGCAGCACGCCCAGGGCACCGGCATCTTCATTCATCGCAGCGATGAAGCGATCGGTCAGCTGGCGGATCGTCTCGCCGTTTTCCTGTGCGCGGCGGATGATCTTGTCGTCGATGTCGGTGATGTTGCGCACATAGTTCAAGGTGTAGCCGCTGGCCCGCAGCCAGCGCGCCACCATGTCGAACACAACCATCACGCGGGCATGCCCGAGATGGCAATAGTCATACACCGTCATGCCGCAGACGTACATAGCGACGCGGCCAGGTTCAATGGGGATAAAGGCCTGCTTGTCGCGGGCCAACGTGTTGTATATCTTCAGCATGGAGTGGGGAATCGCCTGAACACCGCGATAAGCAGAAAGATGGGCACGAAAGGCCCGTATTATCGCGCCATTGATCAAACTCGGTCAGGTTGTCGGGAGGGCGGGCTTCTTGGTAGAATTCAACGTTGAATCCAGGATGGTTTATCCCGGCCAAAACGGAGTTCCAGTGCATGCCAGCGCCAGCCTCATCGGTGTCAAGCGCAGCGGCCGTAACCAAATTCATTTTCGGGCAACCGTCAGCGAGAAGCATATACCATGACCAAAATCCGTCTCAATGCCGCACGCCTTCTGGCATCAGCGCTTGCCGTCACCCTCCTGGCGCTGCTTCCCGTCGTCACTGCCCAGGCGCAGCAGGTCGTGGTCAGCAAACCGGTCAAGCAGGGGTCTCAGGGGGCCGCGACTCCCGATGCCGACGCCCTGCAGGAGATCAGCAAGCAGATCAAGCAGGGACAGTATGCCCAGGCGCTGGAACAGGTCGACAAGTTTCTGGCCGGGAAGCCCAAGGATGCGCAGGGCCGCTTCCTCAAGGGCATCATTCTGACCGAGATGAACAAGCCCAACGAGGCCATTGCAATATTCACCAAGCTGACCGAGGACTATCCGGAACTGCCCGAACCCTACAACAATCTCGCCGTCATCTACGCCCAGCAGAAGCAGTTCGACAAGGCCAAGCAGGCGCTGGAAATGGCCATTCGTACCCATCCATCCTACGCTACGGCCCACGAGAACCTGGGCGACATCTATGCGCGACTGGCGAGCCAGGCCTATGACAAGGCGCTGCAGATCGATTCATCGAACTCCAGCGCGCAGAAAAAGCTGGCCCTGATCGGCGATTTGATGAGTACCGCCAACCGCCCGGGCAAGGCCACCAAACCGATCGGTGATGCACGTCCGGCGGAACCGGTCAAGATTGCAGAAGCCCCCAAACCCGCAGCCGTGGCCGCTGCCCCCGCAAGCACTGCCGCCGCAATGCCGGCACCTGCAGCCGCAACGTCGAAACCTGTCCCGGCTCCCGCCGCTGACGCGACTACCGAGATCACCCGGGCTATCGAACTGTGGGCGGCAGCCTGGTCGCGCAAGGACGTCAAGACCTACCTCGCTGCCTATGCCAGCGACTTCAAGACCCCAGCCGGCGAATCGCGTTCGGCGTGGGATGCGGAGCGGCAAAAGCGCATCAACAAGCCTGGCGCAATCCAGGTCAGCGTCGAAAACCTGCGCATCAGCATTGATGGCGACACGGCAACGGCAAAATTCCGCCAGAACTACAAGTCGGCCACGCTCAAGACCTCGAGCAACAAGGTGCTGCAACTGGGCAAACGTGATGGCAAGTGGCTGATTCTGCAGGAGCGGGTCGGTAGCTGATGCGCTACCCGATGCGCTATCTGGCGGTCATCCCGGCCTGCGGCCTCCTGCTTGCGGCAGGCTTGGCCGAGGCTGCCGGCAAGGCGCCAGGACATCTCAAGAAAGGCAGCAGCGGTCCGGTCGTCGAGGCGAGTTATACGGATTCCGGCCCTGAACCCTTGCTGGCAAAGGTATTCGACGCGATCGAAGGCAATCGCCTTGACGTCGCCATGCAGCAGACGGACATGCTGATCAAGGCCTATCCCAATTTTCGCCTCGCGCATCTGGTCAAGGGTGACCTGCTGCTGGCCCGCTCGCGCCCCCTGATGGCCTTCGGCGAAGGCGGCGGGCCCGCTTCCGGGGAAAAGGTCGCCGATCTGCGCGACGAGGCCATCGTCCGCCTCAAGGGCTACCGCACCAAGCCGCCGGCTGACTACGTGCCGCGCTACCTGCTGCAGATGCATCCGGAACAGAAGCACGCGGTCGTCGTCGATACGCAGAAATCCCGGCTTTATCTCTACCAGAACGACAAGGGAACGCCGCGCTTTGTCGCCGATTACTACATTACACAGGGCAAGCTCGGTGCCGACAAAGCGCGCGAGGGCGACAAGAGGACGCCGATCGGGGTCTATCACGTCACTTCCAGCCTGCCACGGCAGAAGCTGACCGATTTCTACGGCAGCGGCGCCTTCCCCATCAACTATCCCAATGAATGGGACAAGCGCCAGGGGCGCAATGGCCCCGGTATCTGGCTGCACGGCACTCCGTCGGACACTTTTTCGCGGCCGCCGAAAGCCTCGGACGGTTGCGTGGTGCTGGCCAACCAGGACCTCGACACACTGTCGAAAAGCCTGCAGGTCGGCCTCACCCCGGTCATCATCAGCAACAGCATCGAATGGCTGTCGCTCGACGACTGGCAAAGCGAGCGCAGTTCCCTGCTGAAGATGATCGAGGAATGGCGCCACGACTGGGAAAGCCGCAACGTCGACAGCTATGCCAGACACTACTCGCCCAAGTTCAATGCGGACGGCCAGGGTTATCGGGACTGGATCGAGCACAAGCGCAAGGTCAATGCGGGCAAGAGCTGGATCAAGGTCGGCACGGACAATATCAGCATGTTCCGCAATCCCGGCAAGGAGGAATACGTCGTCGTCACCTTCGAGCAGGATTACCGGTCCAGCAATCTTTCCGGCCAGATGAAAAAGCGCCAGTACTGGATCAAGGAAGGCGGCCGCTGGAAGATTGTTTTCGAAGGTGCGGCCTGATCCGCTCTACGTTCTTCGTCCTATCTCTTACCGCTCATTTTCCGGAGGCTCCATGCACCGTCTGCTACTGCTTGCATTCGCACTTCTTTCCAGCATCACCGCGTTCGCCGCCAACCCCCAGCTTGAAGTCAAGACTTCGCTGGGAACCATAACCATCGAGTTGTATCAGGACAAGGCACCCAGGTCGGTGGAGAACTTTCTGCAGTATGCGAAGGATGATTTCTTCAACGGCACCGTATTTCACCGCGTGATTCCGGGCTTCATGATCCAGGGTGGCGGCTTTACTCCGGACATGAAGCAGAAAGACACCCGCGCCCCGATCACGAACGAGGCCAAGAACGGGTTGAAGAATGAAACCGGCACCCTGGCCATGGCGCGCACCAACGATCCGCATTCGGCAACCGCGCAATTCTTCATCAACCTCAAGGACAACAGCTTCCTCGACTATCCGGGCCGCGATGGCTGGGGCTATACCGTATTCGGCAAGGTCGTGCAGGGCTTCGACATCGTGCAGAAAATCGCCACTGTACCCGCCGGCAACGCAGGCCCGCACCAGAACGTGCCGACCATCCCGGTGCTGATCGAATCGGTCAAGCTGCTGCCGGCAAAGAAATAATTTCCACTGGACGACACTCTCATGATCAAACTCACCACCAACCACGGCGCCATCACCCTCGAACTCGATGCCGAAAAGGCACCCAAGAGCGCCGCCAACTTCATCGCCTACGTCGAAGCCGGCCATTACGACAACACGATTTTTCACCGGGTGATCGACGGCTTCATGATCCAGGGCGGCGGCTTCGAGCCGGGCATGGAGCAGAAGCCGGTCAATGCCCCGATTGAAAACGAGGCAAAGAACGGCCTCAGGAACGCGATTTACACCGTCGCCATGGCCCGCACCAGCGACCCGCACTCGGCCACGGCGCAGTTCTTCATCAACGTCGGCGACAACGACTTCCTCGACTTCGACAAGTGCCAGGACGGCTGGGGCTACTGTGTCTTCGGTCGCGTCGTCGAGGGCAAGGATGTCGTCGACAAGATCAGGACGGTCAAGACCGGCAACAAGGGCTTCCACCAGAACGTCCCGCAGGAAGACGTCGTCATCGAGCGCGCCGAAGTAGCCTGAAGTCGCGGCGGTTCCATGCTGACCATCGCCGGAACCGCCCGCTTCGTCTCCGACCTGCACCTGCGGGTCGAGCGGCCGGACCTGACAGAGCGCTTCGCCATCTTTCTCGCCGATACCGCCGCGGCGAACGTGGAGATGCTGTTCATCCTCGGCGACCTGTTCGAGTACTGGATCGGCGATGACAATCTGACCGATTCCTTCAATGCGGATGTCTGCGCCTTGCTGCGCGCCACATCCGACATGGGCACGCGCATCTGCTTCATTGCCGGAAACCGCGACTTCCTGATCGGCGAGACCTTTGCCGCAGCAGCCGGGATGACACTGCTGCCGGAAACCGCAAAAGTCGGTGCCGGCGGTACGGCGACCCTGATCATGCACGGCGATACGGTCTGCACCGACGACCTGCCCTACCAGGAATTCCGCGGCATGGTGCGCTCGCAGGAATGGCAGGAGGATTTTCTCGCCCGGCCCTTGCCTGAGCGCCGTACCGAGGTCGAATCGCTGCGCCGGCGCAGTGCCGAGGCGATGCAGGGCAAGACTGCCGCGATCATGGATGCCAACCCTGATGCAATCAAGGCTGCTCTGACCGCCCACGGCTGCACCCGACTGATCCATGGCCACACGCACCGGCCCAACCACGAACAGATTCAACTCGCTGCGGGCAGCGCCGAGCGCTGGGTGCTATCCGACTGGGATACCGGTCGCGGCGATGCCCTGGAAATCGGCCCCGCCGGCGTGCACCGGCTCGATCTGAGTTCTTAGGCCAGACCCCGCGCCAGATCGGCCTGCAAGTCGACCGGGCTTTCCAGTCCGACCGCAATCCGCAGCAAGCCTTCGCCGATGCCGGACGCCGCCCGCGCCTCCGCCGATATGCGGCCGTGGGTGGTCGATGCCGGATGGGTAATGGTGGTCTTGGTGTCGCCCAGGTTGGCGGTGATCGAGAGCAGGCGGCAGTTGTCCACCACGCGCCACGCCGCTTCGCGCTCGCCCCTGACCTCGAACGAAACAATGGCGCCGCCCCCGGTCTGCTGTCTCATCGCCAGCGCATGCTGCGGATGCGAGGCAAGACCGGGATAGAACACCCGCGCCACCTGCGGCCGGGCTTCCAGCCACTGCGCCATTTCGAGCGCATTGGCGGACTGCGCCTGCATGCGCACCGACAGCGTTTCCAGGCCCTTGAGAATCACCCATGCATTGAACGGCGACAGGGTCGGTCCGGCGGTGCGCAGGAACTTGAAGACTTCCTCGGTCAAGGCTCGCGCGCCGCAGACCGCACCGCCCAGCACCCGCCCCTGCCCGTCAAGATACTTGGTCGCGGAATGGATGATCAGATCGGCGCCCAGTTGCAACGGCCGCTGCAGGGCCGGCGTGCAAAAGCAGTTGTCCACCACCAGCAGCGCCGCGGCGGCATGCGCCACGCCGGCCAGCGCCGCGATGTCGAAGACTTCGGTCAGGGGATTGGACGGGGTTTCGATGAACACCAGCTTCGTATTCGGCCGCATCGCGGCGCGAAACGCCTCGACGCTGCCCTGATCGACGAAACTGGTCTCGACGCCAAAGCGCGGCAGGATGTTGCCGAACAATTGCTGTGTGGCGCCGAATATGCTGCGCGAGGCGACGATGTGCTCGCCCCCTTTCATCAGCGCCATCACCGTGGACAGGATCGCCGCCATGCCGGTAGCGGTGGCGACGCAGGCCTCGGCGCCTTCCAGCGCCGCCAGCCGCTCCTGCAGGTTGGTGACCGTGGGGTTGGTGAAGCGGGCGTAGACGTTGCCCGACTCCGCCCCGGAAAAGCGTGCCGCTGCCTGGGCAGCGTTGTCGAAGACGAAGCTCGAGGTCAGGTAGAGCGCCTCGGAGTGTTCGTTGAACTGGCTGCGCTCCTGGCCGGCGCGCACGGCCAGCGTCTCGAACGACCAGCCCGATGTGTCAAGACGGGTATCCACCCCGCTCATCCCGCCTGCACCAGATTCAGGTCGAGTTGTTCTCCGTCTTGTCCATCAAAACCGTCCAGGTCGTCCGCCCTCTGCACCGGGGGCAGGGAACGCCTGTCCTCCATGCTCTGCAGATAGGCGGCGCTGATGTCGCCGGTGATGTACTGGCCGTCGAAACAGGATGTCTCGAATTGCGCCACGGTCGGATTGACCGAACGCACCGCTGCCTTGAGCGCGTCGAGATCCTGATAGATCAGCGCATCGGCGCCGATCTCCCGGCAAATCTCATCATCATTGCGGAAGGCGGCGATCAGTTCACTGCGCGTCGGCATGTCGATGCCATAGACGTTGGCAAAGCGCACCGGCGGCGAGGCGGAAGCGAAATAGACTTTCTTCGCCCCGGCTTCGCGCGCCATCATGATGATCTCGCGACTGGTGGTGCCACGCACGATCGAATCATCGACCAGCAGCACGTTGCGCCCCTTGAACTCCTGGCTGATGGCGTTGAGTTTCTGCCGCACGGATTTGCGCCGCGTGGCCTGGCCCGGCATGATGAAGGTGCGCCCGATGTAGCGGTTCTTGACAAAACCTTCACGATAGGGAAGGTTCAGCCGCGCCGCCAGTTCCATTGCCGAATGCCGGCTGGAATCAGGGATCGGGATCACCGCATCGATTTCGATGTGCGGCATGGTCAGGCGAATCTTGTCGGCCAGGTAGTCGCCCATCTTGGCCCGCGTCTCATAGACGGAAATGCCGTCCATCACCGAATCGGGACGCGCCAGATAGACGAACTCGAACATGCACGGCGCATGCAGCGTGCGCTCGGCGCACTGGCGGCTGACGAAATTGCCGCGCATGTCGATCAGCACTGCTTCGCCCGGCTCGACATCACGCAGCATCTTGAAGCCCAGCGTATCGATGGCCACGCTCTCCGAGGCCACCATGTATTCCATGCCCGCCGGCGTCTCGTTGCGCCCCATCACCAGCGGACGGATGCCGTAGGGATCGCGGAAGGCCAAGAGGCCGTAGCCGGCGATCATCGCCACCACGGCATAGGCGCCCTTGACGCGGCGGTGAACACCGGCCACCGCCTTGAAAATCGTCTCGGCATCGACCTGGTACTTGGTCGACGCGGCCTGCAGTTCGTGCGCCAGCACATTGAGCAGCACCTCCGAATCGGAGTTGGTGTTCATGTGGCGCAAGTCCTGGAGGAACATGTCCTGTTTCAACTGATCGGCATTGGTCAGATTGCCGTTGTGCGCCAGCATCAGACCGAATGGGGAATTGACGTAGAAGGGCTGTGCCTCGGCGGCGTTGTCGGCCGAACCGGCGGTGGGGTAACGGCAATGCCCGATGCCCCAGTTGCCGATCAGGTTGCGCATGTTGCGGGTACGGAACACGTCGCGCACCAGGCCGGAGCCCTTGTGCATGTGGAAACGTCCGCCCTCGGCGGTAGCTACGCCGGCGGCATCCTGGCCCCGGTGCTGGAGCACCTGCAAGCCGTCGTAGAGCAACTGGTTCACCGGTGTGGTGGCCACCACACCCAGAATTCCGCACATGGTCCTTCTCCGCCGGGCCGCCCCAAGGGGAGCAGCCAAAACATGGAGCGGGCAAAGCCCGCGAACAATTATCGCCCCCTTCTTCGGGAAGGGGGATGGTCATCTTCCTCTATCGATACCGAATCCGCTTTGCCGCGTCCGCGGGCAACCAGGGTTTTACCGCAATTATCATCGTCTCCAGCGGAGGCGCCAGCATCGCATCATGCCACCACTCCGCCTTGGGCAGCGGCGTCATCCCCGCCACCAGCACCGCTGCCAACACCACCAGAATTCCGCGCAGGACACCAAAAGCCGCGCCCAGCAAACGGTCCAACACGCCCAGTCCAACCGCCTTCAAGAGCAGGGAAATCAGCATGCGCGCTATTGCGAAGACCAGCAATACACCGACAAAAACCAGGACATAAGCCACCGCCAGTCGCATGCCCGGTTCAGCAACCCGGCCGCTCAGCAAGTTGGCGACGTCTTCCGCCACGATGCGCGCAACAAGAAAAGCCACAATCCAGGCAGCAAGAGCCAGAATTTCGCTCACCACGCCACGCCACAATCCCAACAGCACCGACGCCGATATTACCGTCAGCACTGCGTAATCAAATGCTGTCATCGCCCTACTTTGGTGCTACCGGACCGTCTACGCCGATGATCTTGAGTCTCCCACGGGCCTTTTCGGCCGCCTCCTGAGTGGCGAAGGGACCCGCCCGAACGCGCGTGCGTGGTCCCTGCGGCGACTCCATTTTTTCCGTATAAGCGGGCACGCCGATGCCTTTCAATTTGGCCAGCAGCAGCTTGATGTTGCCGGCTTCCTTGAAGGCGCCCAGTTGAATCACCCATTGACCGGAATCATCGGTGGACGGCTTGGCATCCGCAGCCGCTTTGGCCGCCGGCTTCTCGACTGTCTCAGCCTTCTTTTCCGGTGCTGTTACCTTTTCTGCAGGCTTTTCCGCCGGCTTCGCGGCCGGTGCCGCCGCGGTCTGAGCAACCGGTTTGTCCGGTGCGGGCACTGCGCCGGGAGCTGCGGGGGCCGCTTCGGATTTCGCCTGGACTTCGGACTTCTGTTCAGCAAGCGGCTTCGGCTCCGGCGCCGGCATGGGAGTCGCCACGGGTTTGCCCGGCATGAGCTTGGCCGCGAAGCCGGTGGCATCCTGACTGGGAATGCGGACCTGGATGTCCTGGCTCAGAGGGCGCGGTTCCCGATCCATCACCATCGGCAGGACGATGACGGCAAACAACGCCAGCGCGGCGGCGCCAACCAGCCGGCGGCGAGCACGCTTCTTCAACTGCAAATCGTTAGGCGATGTGTCTTGTTCCGCCATCTTGGTTACGCGAGGTTACCTCGGGCGGCCATGCGCCTGCAGGGCCGCAGCAACAGTGAGGAAGGATCCGAAGGCAAGGATTCTATCATCTTCGCCGGCCTTCTCTTGCGCGCAGGCGAGCGCCGCCGCAGGCGAAACGAAGTTGCCCGCGACCGCCAGTCCCCTTGCCTGCAGACGACCAGCCAGAAAGTCGGCGCTGGCGGCACGGCGACCTTCCAGCGTGCAGGGCAGCCAGTGTGTCACCCGCTCGCCGATGGCGTCGATGACGCCGTCAATGTCCTTGTCGGCGAGCATGCCGAACACCGCCCAGGTGTGCCGATGAAAACCCATGTCGCCCAGGTTGGCAGCCAGCACCCGGGCCGCCTGCGGATTGTGGGCAACGTCGAGCACGACAGCCGGACGCCCCGGCAGGACCTGGAAGCGGCCCGCCAGCTCGACTTCGATCAATCCCCGGCGAATATCCTGCATGGCCACCGGCAGATCCTTGTGCAAGGCGTCGAGCGCCGCCAGGGCGCAGGCGGCATTGGCCAACTGCCGCTCGCCGCGCAAGGCCGGGAAAGCCAGCCCGCCACGCCGCATGACTCCGGCGGCGGCTCCCCGACCGGCGTCACCGGCCGCGCGTCCCCAGTACAACCACTGCTGCTCCTGCCGCTGATATCCAAAATTCCGTCCCATGATCTGCAGCCCGGCATCAATCTGCGTGGCATAAGCAACAAGGGATTGCGGCGGCTGCGTATCGCCGCAGATTGCCGGGATGCCGGCGCGGAAAATACCGGCTTTTTCGCGCCCGATGGACTCGCGATCCGGACCGAGAAATTCCATGTGATCGAGATCGATGCCGGTAACGATGGAACACGCCGGTTGATACGCGTTGGTGGCATCGAGCCGCCCGCCCAGGCCCACTTCAAGGATGATGGCATCAAGGTCCGCCGCAGCGAATACTTCCCATGCTGCCAGGGTAGCAAACTCGAAATAGGTCAGCGCAACATCACCACGCGCCCGTTCGACCCCGGCAAAGGCCGCACACAGGTTGGCATCATCCGCGACGACGCCGTTGATCCGCACCCGCTCGTTGTAGTGCAGCAGATGCGGCGAGGTGTACAGCCCGACGCGATAACCGGCGGCGAGCAGGATACGCTCCAGCATGGCGCAGATCGAACCCTTGCCGTTGGTGCCACCGACCAGAATGACCGGGCAGGTTTCGCGCTGACCGAGCCGCGACTTGATTGCCGCAACACGTTCCAGACCGAGTTCGATGCCGGCACTGCCGCGCGGATGCAGCGCTTCGAGGTGCGCCAGCCAGGCATCCAGCCCCCCCGGCAAACCCGCTGCCGAATGCGGCATCAAGGCGCCGGGACGCGTTGCAGCAACGTGATCAGTGAGGCCAGTTTGTCGCGCAGTTCGCGGCGATCGACGATCATGTCGATGGCGCCTTTTTCGAGCAGGAACTCCGCACGCTGGAAACCTTCCGGCAGCGTTTCGCGCACCGTCTGCTCGATCACCCGCGGCCCGGCGAAGCCGATCAGGGCGCCCGGCTCGGCGATCACCACGTCGCCGACAAAGGCGAAGGAAGCGGAAACGCCGCCCATGGTGGGGTCCGTCAGCAGTGTTATGAAGGGCAACTGGTGATGCGTCAGTTGTGTCACCGCCGCAGTGGTTTTCGCCATCTGCATCAGCGAGAACAGGCCTTCCTGCATGCGTGCGCCGCCGGAGGCGGTGATGCAGATGAAGGCCGACTGCAGTTCGATTGCCGCCTTGACACCGCGCACGAAGCGCTCGCCCACCACGGCGCCCATCGAACCGCCGAGAAACTCGAACTCGAAACAGGCCACGACCACAGGCACGGTCTTGATCGCGCCCTGCATCACCACCATGGCATCGGCCTCGCCGGTATCCTCGTTGGCGGCGACCAGTCGATCGACATAACGCTTGCTGTCCTTGAACTTCAGCGGATCCATCGGGATGACTTCGCTGCCGATCTCGAAGCGGCCTTCCGGATCGAGCAGGGCATCGAGCCGGACCCGGGCGCGCAGCCGGAGATGGTGGGCACACTTGGGACAGACGTTCTGGTTACTCTCCAGATCGCTGCCGTAGAGCACCGCCTCGCAGGCCGGGCACTTGGCCCAAAGTCCCTCGGGTATCGACTTGCGTGCGCCTTCCGAGCGCTTGATCTTCGGCGGCAGCAGTTTCTGTAACCAACTCATGGCTTTTCTCCGTCCATTGCGGCACGCACACCGCCGAGAAATGTGGTGACCCGCTGCGGCGCTTCCTCGGCGCGTCCGCTTTCGATTTCCTCGATGATGCGACTGCCGATCACCACTGCATCCGCAACTGCAGCGATGCGCGCGGCGGTTGCGCCGTCGCGGATGCCGAAGCCGACACCGACCGGCATGCCGACCTTCTCGCGGATCCGCGGAATGCGCCGTGCCACTTCGTCAAGATCGAGCGCGCCAGAACCCGTGACGCCCTTCAGCGAGACGTAGTAGATGTAGCCGCTGCCGATCTGCGCCACCTCGTCGTAGCGCTTCTCCGTCGAAGTCGGCGCCAGCAGGAAGATCGGATCGATGTTCGCCTGTTTCATCACGGCGGCAAACCCGGCACATTCCTCCGGCGGGTAGTCGACCACCAGTACACCATCAACGCCGGACTTGCTTGCGTCACGGGCAAAAGCTTCGACGCCGTAGGCTTCGACCGGATTGGCGTAACCCATCAGCACTACCGGCGTCGTCGCATTCTCCTTGCGGAACTCACTCACCAGCG
>JBIJDJ010000240.1:0-4167 GCA_044344175.1 Sulfuritalea sp. | reverse complement strand
GCCGAGCACATCGGACCGACACCGGCCGCCCGCATGGTGGCCAAGGCCTGGCTGGATCCGGAGTACAAGAAACTGTGCCTGACCGATGGCATCAAGGCGAGCCTGGCGGTGGGCGTTGACTGGCTGAACCCGACGGGTTTCGGCACACCGAGCGACTACACCGACCTGCGTGTCCTCGAGGACACGCCGACCAGGCACCACGTGGTGGTGTGTACCCTGTGTTCCTGCTATCCGCGCCCGATCCTCGGCTTCCAGCCGGAGTGGTATCGCACCCCGAACTACCGGCGCCGTCTGGTCCGCTGGCCGCGTCAGGTGCTCGCCGAGTTCGGCCTCATGCTTCCGCCCGAAGTGGAAGTTCGCGTCGAAGACTCGAACCAGAAGTGCCGCTTCATCGTGATGCCGGTGCGGCCCGCCGGAACCGACGGCTGGACCGAGGACCAGCTCACCGAGATCGTCACGCGGGATTGCCTGATCGGTGTCACGCTGCCGAAGCCGGGCAAGACAACCAACATCAAGCTGCCCGTACATCACGCGGTCAAGCCGGCGCATCACTAGGAGTCCGCCATGACTGAAGCAGCCAAGCCGGAAGCGGCAAAGACGGAATGGATGCCGGTTTCCTTGCTGGAAGACATCAAGGAAAACGGCCGAGTCTGGGAAGATCTCGCGAATCAGTATGGCGTAACCAACCCCGACCCGCCCTGGAAAACCAGCCTGGACGGAATGTGCGAGGCGCTGGGCACGACTTCCTGCTCGCCGGCAATGGCGGTCGAGAAACGCTGGCTGGAGGGCAGCATCGACCGTGAGGAAGTCGGCGGTACTGTTCCGCTGCCTTTGCTGGAGCGGCGCTGGGAAGAGGATGAGTTGTCCGAAACCCTGTATCAGGACGTTCCATTCCCCGAGCGGCAGCTTCTGGCGCTGACCCATTCCCTGATCAAGCGCGGCCTGGTGAGCGAAGAGGATCTTGCGCAGCGGATGAAGCAGATTCATGAGCGGCTCACGGCCAAGTGATTGCGGAGCGCCCTTCAATTGACATCAGGCGAAGTGACAAACCGGAAGATTGACAGGAATAACCGGTTTGTCGTCCTCGCACCAGAGAAACGCAGTCTTCATCGGCAAGCAAAACCGGGCGCTCACGCGGTCAGGCGCGAGCGTAGAGCCTTATCCGCTGCCCGGAATTCTTGTCGAAACTTGTTTACGGAGAAATGATCGGTGTCGATTCGTGGCGTAAACATCAATATCCAGGGCCTGGGCTACCGCTACACCTCGCGCGGCAAGCCCACCTTCAGCAACCTCATGCTGGAGTCGAAACGCGGCGAAGCACTGGCCATCATCGGCCGCTCCGGTTGCGGCAAATCGACGCTGCTGCACATCATCGCCGGGCTGAACCGGCCGACCGAAGGTACGATGCATTTCGACGGCAAGAAGATCGAAGGGCCGTCGTCGCGCTGGGTCATGATGTTCCAGGCGCCGCATCTTTTTCCCTGGATGAAAGTCTCCCAGAATGTAGGGGTCGGCCTCGGCTTCGCCGGCTGGCCGGAAAAGGAAAAGCGCGAGCGGGTCGATGAGGCGCTGCGCCTGGTCGAGTTGCAGGATTACGCCGACACCAACGTACAGGATCTCTCCGGCGGCCAGCAGCAGCGTGTGGCGCTTGCGCGTTCGCTGGTGATGGAACCCGAACTGCTGCTGCTGGACGAACCCTTTTCGGCACTCGACGCCTTTACCCGCGCGTCGCTGCAGCGCGATGTGCGTTCCATCGCCAAGCGCCTCGGCTTCAACCTGATCATCGTCACCCACGACATCGACGAAGCGGTGCTGATGGCCGATCGCGCGCTGATCATGGCCGGGGCTCCTGGAAAAATCGTTCACGAATTCGAAGTTCCGCTCGACGATCCCCGGCAACGTCAGGATCCCGCCGTCCAGGCCATGCGTGCGCGCCTGCTGGATGCCTTCCACAGTGCAGCGCAGGTGGCCGGCGCTCCGGCGGAAGAAGTCGACGCGGCAGATACCGAATCAAGCAGTGTTACGCAGCATGCCTGACCTCGATTAGGCCAGGACACCACCACCCCACCGGAGGAGACCGAGCATGTGCATACTTTGCGACCTTAATATCGTCGGCAATCACCACCCGTCCGAACAGCCGCATCTCGATTACAAGAAGCACGGCGACGGAATACAGGATCACGGGCTTGCGATCGAATACGACCCGCTGTTCAGCAGCGTGCTGGGCACCGGGGTCAATCGCCGCGAGTTGCTCAAGTGGGGCGGCCTTGGCGCCTTGAGCAGCCTGCTGCCGACCTCCGCCACCTTCGCCCAGGAACAGAAATGGGACCCGACGATCCGCATCGGCTACCTGCCGATCACCGATGCCTCGGCGCTGCTGGTTGCGCATGAGATGGGCTTCTTCAAGAAGGAAGGGCTGGACTCCGCGCCGCCGACCCTGATCCGCGGCTGGTCGCCGCTGGTCGAAGCGTTTTCGTCACACAAGCTCAACCTTGCTCACCTGCTGATTCCGGTGCCGATCTGGATGCGCTACAACAACAAGTTCCCGATCAAGATCACGGCCTGGAACCACACCAACGGCTCGGGCATCGTCGTCGGCAAGGACTCCGGCATCAATTCGCCCAAGGACTTCGGCGGCAAGCAGTTCGCGATTCCGTTCTGGTACTCGATCCACAACATCATTTCGCAGAAGCTCATGAAAGACGCCGGGATCACTCCCGTAATCCGTCCGCAGGATGCCAAACTGGCGCCCAACGAGTGCAACTTCATCGTGCTCAACCCGCCCGACATGCCGCCGGCGCTGGCGGCGAAATCTATCGACGGCTATTGCGTGGCGGAACCCTTCAATGCCCTCGGCGAAGTCCGTGCCGGCGCCAAGATGCTGCGCATGACCGGCGACGTCTGGAAGGGCCATCCCTGCTGCGTGGTGGTCATGCACGAAGCCGACACCATGGACCCGGCGCGCGCGTCCTGGGCGCAGGGCGTGCACAACGCCATCGTCGCCGCGCAGATCCATCTGGTCGAGAACCGCGAAGCCATGGCCGAGATGCTGTCCAAGGATGGCAAGGGCTACCTGCCCTTCCCGAAGGAAGTGGTCAAACGCGCCATGATGCTCTACGAAATTCCCTACCCGGGCAACGCGGCCGCGATCAAGCACAAGGACTGGGGCATGGATCGCATCAACTTCCAGGGTTGGCCCTACCGCTCCGCCACCGAACTCGTGGTCAACGACATGAAGAAGACTGTCATCACCGGCGATTCAGCCTTCCTCGAAAAGCTCGATGCGAAGTTCGTCGCCAACGATCTGGTCAATTACACCTTCATCAAGAAGGCGCTCGACGCCAACCCGAAGTGGAAGAACGACCATAGCGTACCGAAAACCGGTGATCCCTTTGTGCGGACGGAAGTCGTCGATCTATGAGCGCGCCGCACGGCCGCCCGAAGGGGCGCCAACCACAACCCGGAGCCGCGCAGCGGCGAACCCCCGTCACCCCCTCGCTTGGCGAGGGGGCCGGGGGGAGTGTAGTCCAGTGAGCAATGACGCCGCACCCGGCGGAGCCGCTGCGGCCGCCGGTTTGACCGGCACCCGAACCTCCCGCGCCGCCGAGGCGGCGGGGCGGGGGGTTGTGAATTTTTCGCTGGGCCTCCTGATCCTTGCCGCCTTCTGGTGGCTGGGCGGTTACATGATCGCCATGAACCCGAAGACGCAGAGTTTTGCGGGCTTCGGCCTTTTCCAGACGCTCCAGAGCTTTCCCGAATTGTGGAACCTGGGCAAGCTGCAAAAAGCGATTGCCGCCAGCGGCTATCGCCTGGGCGGAGGCATGCTCATCGCTATCGCGATCGGCGTACCGATCGGCATCATCATGGGTCGCAGCAAGCGCTTCCGCGACCTGAGCAATTCCGCGTTCCAGTTCCTGCGCATGATCAGCCCCCTGTCCTGGATGCCGATCGCCGTGTTCGTCTTCAAGGCATGGGATGATTCGATCATCTTCCTGATCGCCATCGCCTCGATCTGGCCGGTAATTTTTTCCACCGCCGCAGGGCTGTCCAAGGTCGATCCGGCCTGGTTCAAGGTCGCGCGCAACCTCGGTGCCACGCCGATCCAGATGCTGACCCGGATCATCCTTCCGGCGATCAGTTTCGACATCTTCACCGGCATCCGCCTCG
>JBIJDJ010000066.1:0-14219 GCA_044344175.1 Sulfuritalea sp. | reverse complement strand
CGTGCCGCCGTGGCGTGGTGGCACGGCGAGCTGGCGCAGCCGGGCTGGAGCGACATGGCGCTGATCGCGCTGTTGCCGTTGCTGGTCTGGATCTGGTGGCGCTACATTTCTCCTTTCGGCCGCACCGACTGTGCCAAATGCCTGCCGCCGCGCGAACCCGGACGTCCGTAATTTCGCAGCCCTGTCCCTGCGGCCGGCCGCTAGCCTACGCCGCCTGCTGCGGCCGCCTTCACGCGGGCAGCCCCGCCGCGGATGCCGAATCGCTGATGCGTTCGCGCTACAGCGCCTATGTGCTCGGGCTGGAAGACTACCTGCTCGCCACCTGGCACGCCTCGACGCGCCCCGCCGCATTGAATTTCGGCGCCGGAGCGCAAGCGAAATGGCTGGGGCTGGAGGTCAAGGCGCATGCCGAAAGTGATGACAGCGCGACGGTGGAGTTCGTCGCCCGCTGCCGCGTCGGCGGCCGCGCGCAGCGGATGCACGAGACCAGCCGCTTCGTGCGGGAGGACGGCTGCTGGTATTACGTGGATGGGGCGATCGACTGAGCCGGTTTGTTGCGGAAAGCTGGGAAGCTGCCATTCGTTATGCGCCGGTGCTAATCCGGTCTCGAGGGCAGATATGCAGCGTAACCAGCCGGTGAGATTTCATGGTCAGGTAATATTGCCTAGGTAAGGCTGTTCGCAGAAGGTGGTTTTCTGAGTGGCCGCTACTATGCACAATGCTGCAGGTCGATCACCACTACTGGAAATCAATAATTTGGATCATCAGCCACCGTTGAGTGAGGTGGCAGCGGCACCCGGCGTCTGAAATAGTCCCCGAAGGCCCGTTGGATTTCCTGTCTGTCTGATAGACCGCAGATTTCGCGCTAAAGTGACGTCGATGAACTGGCACAAGGGTACTTGGCGGGATTCCCACGGTGGCATCGCCTCCCTTTTATTGATGGCATGGCTGGCGGGCTGCACGACGGCGCCGACGGCGCCGACGGTGCCGGCTTTCGACGCGGAACAGGCGCTGCCGTTAAGTCTGGGGCGCATGCAGTCGCTGACGCAGGATGGCGTGTCAGTGCAACTGGTCATCCCCACCGATGTCGAAGTGCAATCGCGCTTCGGCGTCTCGCTGGCCGAGCATGGCATCCAGCCGATCTGGTTCCGGGTCGAGAACACGAGCAAGCTCAGCTACTGGTTGCTGCCGATCGCGATCGATCCGAACTACTACACAGCCTCTGAAACGGCGTTGGTCGCCGGCCAGGATCTGGACGCAGAGGATGCTGCCAGACTGAGGGAGAACCTGCGCCAGAGCGCGCTGCCGTTCTTCATGCGGGCAGGCAGTGTCAACGAGGGCTATGTCTACGCGACGCAACAACGCGGCGGCAGGTTCGTGGATGTGAGGCTCGTGACACGCGGATCGGGGCTCAGAATGCGTTTCGCGGTGATGCTGCCCAACCAGGGCTTCGACTACGAGAACTCGGCCTTTCGCCAGCGCTACGCACAGGTCACCACCCTGCCCGACCTGACGCTGGAGGAAACCAGGGCCCGCATCCGCGAGCTGCCTTGCTGCACTACGCGTGAAGATGGCCAGGGCGAAGGCGATCCGATCAACCTCGTGCTCATTGGGCGAGGCGAAGACATAGTGCCGGCGCTGACGGCCGGGGGTTGGACCTTCACCGAAGCGATCACCGTCGACAGCATCCGCAGGCTGATCGGTGCCGCCCTGGCCGACGAGCCGTTCGTCACCGCGCCGGTGAGCGCGCTCTATCTTTTCGGTCGCCCGCAGGATGTTGCCCTGCAGCGCGCCCGGTCGAAGATCGCGCAACGCAACCACATGCGGATCTGGCTGGCGCCCTTCCGTTGCGAGGGGCAGCCGGTCTGGGTCGGCCAGGTCAGCCGCGACATCGGCATCAAGCTGACGACCAAGTCGCCGACGCTGACCACCCACGTCATCGACCCGAACGTAGACGAGTCTCGCCAGTACGTGCTGCAGAGCCTGTTGCACGAGGAGGCAGTGCGCTGGTTCGCCCTCGCGCGCGGCACGAAGGCGGCAACGCGCGATCAGCCGCGGTACAACCTGACCGCTGACCCGTATTTCACCGACGGCAACCGTATGACGATCGGCGTGTCCCGCGTACCGGTGCAGCCCTGGGAGGTGGTTAACCTAAACTGGAACGAGTCGACGGACCCGATCCGTGCGGGCAAGGGCGAAGCCGGGCGGGTGGAGCAGGTACCTTAAGCAATGGCGCCTGCGCGGCCCGTCGACATTGCATTGACCCACGTTCAGGCAGATCCTTGCGCCTGCATCGACGGTGGCCCCACCGCGGCTCATCAATCTCACGGCGCCCGGCGACGCCCAGCCAGCACGCGAATGGCGCATGCAAGAGCCCGGCTGAACGACCCCGAAGCGCGCGCATGCCGGACCGAATTGGGATGGGCCGCACGGCAGCCGGCCGACGCGGCCGTTTTACGCCGGCGCTTGGCGAGAAGGGAAAATCGCCTCTGATATTGGCATACTGACGGTCTCACCCACCACTCCACTGCAGGTTCATCACGATGAAAGCATTCTTTCTTTCCCTGCCTGCGACCGCCGTCGCGCTGCTGTTGCTGGGCAGCCTCAGCGCGGCCCGCGCCGACACCGTCAACGCCCGCTGCGACATCTATCCCAAGGGCTCGGACACCGTCTCCAAGGTGGTGGCCTGCACCTTCTCTCAGCGCCAGGGCTACGTGGCCATCGACCGCGCCGATGGCGTGCGTCACGAACTCAGCCCGCAGGGCGGGGCCGGCAATTACCTTGACGAGAACGGCCGGAAAGCCATCCGCAGCAAGGGCCTGGGCAGCAAAGGCCAGATCTACCGGCTGGCCAAGGAGTCGATCTTTGTCTACTGGGACACCGCCGGCCTGCCTGGCGGCGTCGAGGCCAAGCCAGCGAATGCCAAACCCAGCGTGTTGCCTGCGGCCGCACCGTCGCCGGTGCCGTTCGACCAGACGCTGAAGCTGCAGGGCATCAGCTTTCGCGTCACCAGCGCCAACAGCGGATCGATCAATGAATTGAAGATCATGCCCAGCGGGCTGACAATCGACAACACTCCTATCGCGCGCCCCATCGAGGGCCAGATCACCCGCGCCGAGGTGGCTGACCTCAACGCCGATGGCTCGCCCGAGGTGTATGTCTACATCAGATCGGCCGGTTCTGGCTCGTACGGCACGCTGGTGGCCTTCAGCGCCAATAAGCGCAAGTCGCTGAGCGAGATCTATCTGCCGCCGGTCAGCGACAACGCCAAGGCCGCCCGGGGCTACATGGGCCATGATGACTTCGCGGTAGTTGAGGGCACGCTGGTGCGACGCTTTCCGGTCTACAAGGAAGGGGATAGCAACGCCGCGCCCAGCGGCGGTGTGCGCCAGATGCAGTACAAGCTCAAGGCCGGCGAAGCCAACTGGCAACTCAAGCTCGACCGCGTGGTTGAGTATTGAGAAGAGCACCACCATGGCCACTGCCTGCGCCAAGCGACGAAGCGCTGAAAGCGGTGTTGCACAAGATCATCAACCGCACGCTAAAGCTGCTCAACGGTCGGGGCGTATTGGTTGAAGACCAAAGCCAAACGCATATAAACGACAACGACAGCGCCTCAGACGAGCCCCGTGCTTACCGCCTCGCGTTTGGACCACGTGCCGGGCGGAAGGTGTTGACGTTGCAAGACTGGATGCCGCAGTGCCCGGCCCCCTCTCACCTGCAAATGAGGCGAGACGCGCGAGCAGCTGCTTTAGGCCGATCAGTTCAGCGTACCGAGTGTCGGAATTTGGCACGGTGGAGGCAGCCACCCTTGTAAACTGAATGGCCGCTGAAGTCTGAAAGAGCCGGACGCCAGGGATTCACGCCGTTTCTCGTATGAATGGGTACTTCAGACTGGGAAGAGACAGTCGAGTTTCTCGGAAGCAGTCACCCAAATAGCAAAACGGGAGCCGTAGCCCCCGTTCTTGTTTGTAGCGTTACCGTGAGTCCGGCTGGTCAGGCTGTACTGCGCTGTCGCTTAGCAAGACCAAGGAGGCCTAACAACCCGGTACCGAATAGCCAAACAGCTGCTGGCAACGGCACCGCAGAAACGGAGGCATGATTGTCAGTCTCGAAGGCATTTGAAGTGGACTTAAATACGACTTTGTTGAAATATTCAGTCGAATTTTGAGCCCAAATGTTCCAGTATGCCCCTTTGTTCCAGTCCCCATTAACAGGATTGATTCCTGCCTTATTTGCCAAGTAGTTCCCGCTAAAGGTCGCGAGCAGCGCAGTGTCCTTATAGAGCTCAACGGAGTTGTAGGTGTCAGGAGAGCCGCCAAAGTAACCAAAATACTGACTGAGGGAATTCAGTAAAACCGTACCAGGGTTAGATTGACCTGTACCCGGACCCACTGTGTAAAAATACGAGGAGTCATTAGGGGGAGATGCCCAATTTTCGACACTTGATCCCAATTTGACTGCTCCTCCGGAATACCCGGAGGGCATTAGGCCATCGTTGAAGTTAACAACCGTGGCACCTGCCACAGAAGTAGTCAAGCCTTCGCCAACGACTATCATTCCGCCTGTAGTAACAGAGTAAGCCGAGGCGGAGCTTACGGTAAAGAGAGCGACGGCAGCGACTGCGACCTTTTTGAGCTTGCTGAAGGTTTTTTTCATTCTTTACTCCCGGAAATAACGCCAAGACAAGCTTTGTTAGACTAAACACAAGATACTTCCTACATAAAACCTTGTGTCATCAGCTACCACACTAAATTGAGAGGGTTTTCTTGACAATAGCCCGTTAGGGCTAATGGCTCCAGAAAACTGATGGCCAGCGACCTGTGATGGGAAGCTTTATGGCGGCGATTTCAGAGCGGTGCCGTCCGTCCGCTCACGCTGCATTGGAGCCTGTCAGGGGAGAAAACTTGATGGCGCAGATTCAATGACCGGTTCCGAGAAAACACGGCAAACGAACCTGAGAATTGGAGGAGCGGCGACTATGCCCGCTTTTGGCCGGCAGCACGCAATGGGGTGCCGGAGCCGAGCGTCTCTTATCACGGCATTGCTGCCGGTCAGGCTGGATTATCGATCCCGGTCCGGGGGCGGCCGCTTCCTCTTTGCAGCGTTCGCGGCGAGTGCCGGTCGACCGGCGGCTGGTTCGCGCCAGGATCACTCGCCTGTCATTACCTTCAACCGCGGATCGTCCGGCCGTTCGGCGGCGGCGGCTTTCCAGTATTTGCGCGCTTCGTCGCGCAGCGCCATCTGTTCCAGCCAGGCCGCAAACGCGACGCGCTCGGAGAATGGCGCACTGGCGGCGGGGCGCAGCGCTTCGACCTGACGCCGCAGGTCTGCCGATGCCAGGCTGAAATCGCTGGCATTCGAAAACGCGGCCCCGTCCGGATGTTGCGCCGAGACCATCCATGTGTAGGTGGCGGCATCTTTCAGCTGAAACTGCGCGGGCAATTGCAGCGAGGTGTCATTGACGCTGGTTTCATACAGCGTCTTGCCGGTGTCGTCGAGCAAGGCAAAGCGGTACGGGATATCCGGCGCGAGGCTTTTCCAGGCGAACAGCGGACGTTCTTCAAGAGTCTTGTTGCCCAGCGGATTGAGCAACTTGAGCTTCAGGTTGGGTTTGACGGAACGCATCACGATCGCGGCCTGGGCCACGGCGACGGGCTTGATGCGGATTTCCTTGCTCCCCTTGGACAGGGCATTGCCGCGCGGCTGCGGCTTGGCGCCGGATTCCGCCTCGGGTTGCTGCGGGCGGAACAGCACGACCGCGGGCCCCTTCATTTCCCAGGTCTGGCCGGAGCCCAGATAGACCGCGACCAGGCGTCCTCCGGCTTCGAGCTGTACCCGCGCATCCTGGCGGATCTCGGAGAGAATCGTGACCGCGGGCTTGCGGGCATCGTCCATCAGCACGGCCTTGCCTTCAAGGTCGGTGACCATTGCCACAGCGGCCACGGAGGGTTCTCCCGCCGCGCCGGACGTGATGCAATAGCCCAGCAACAGGAACCCGCAAAATGCTTTTTTGACTGCCTGCATGTTGATCTCCATTGGTGTTCCTTCTAACGTGGTCCCCACCCGTACGCATGTACCGGCGTATGCCCTTTGATTGCCTGCGGCCCGACCGAAGTCAGGTCGCTGTTCGATCCGAGTGCCTCGAAAACATCCTTCGAACACACTATCTGGAAACCGACATCCTTTGTCAGCCCTTCAAGACGTGATGCTACATTGGTGACGTCGCCGATCGCGGTGTAATCGTGCCGTCCCGACGAGCCGACCTGGCCGATCACCGCATCCCCGGCGTGGAGTCCGACACCGATCTGGATCGGCGCGGCGCCCTCCCGCACCAGCGTTTCATTCAGCGTGACGACTTCGCTTTGCATCCCCTTCGCTGCCGCCAGCGCCGCTTCGCAAGGATTGGGCAGGCGCTTCGGTGCGCCGAAAATCGCCATGATGCCGTCGCCCATGAAGCAGACCACGGCGCCTTCCTGATGGTGGATCTGATCCACCACGCGGTCGAAATAACGATTGAGCAGGGTAATCACCGCTTCCGGCGCCAGCGACTCGCTGAGGGTGGTGAAGCCGCGGATATCGGCGAACAGCACGCAGACATATTTCCGTTCGCCGCCCAGGCCGGGGGAAAGTTGCCCCGAAAGGATTTCGTGCATCACCACCGGGCTGACGGCTCCGGAAAATGAACGTTTCAGGATCAGGCGTTCCTTCAGCTTGCGCCAGGCATCGCCGGCCAGCGGGCCGAGCAGTCCGCCGCAGGCGGCCGCATAAATGCCGCTGAGCGGCAGGTACCAGCCCTCTCTCAGAAGCCAGGCGGAAGCGGCCGGGGCGCCAACTGCCACTGCGGCCAGAATCCCGCCCGCCATCAAGGGCGTCAGCCCCGCGAGCCAGAACAGGGATGCGGCAAGGATCGCGGCACCAAGCAGCAAGACCGGCATGTCTTGTATCAGTCCATGGTTCAGGACGCTGCGCAGCGTCTGCGCGTGGATCAGGACGCCGGGCGCGAGATTGGCGTTGTCCTCCCACGCCGCTAGATTCACCGGCTGCAGGACGGCATCGCTGGAGGGAAGCACGGAACCGAGAAGCACGGGCCGGCCTTCGAACATTTGCCTCAGCCCCTCTCCGTTGCCGGCCTGGAACAAGGCGAGCACCGTATGGAAGGGGATGTAACTGAATGCGGGTCCGCGGGAATAGTCGATGATTCCCGGCGCAGGATCCTTGCCCAAAGCTCGGCTCATTTGGCCGGCCAGGGTTGGCACCAGCGAACCGTTTTCGCCGATCCGTTCATCGAAGCGCCTGACGACGTGATCCGCGTCGCGGGGGAAGAGCGCGAGGCCGGTTCCCTCTTCTCCGGCAACCAGCTGGAATTTGCGGAACAGGGCGCGCTGCTTGCCGGAGGCCTCGACGGTGCGCGCCAGCACCACGGGGATTTCCTTCTTCGCCGCCAGGATCCCCATCATCAGCGCTTCGTCGCTGCCCGGCAACACCTGATTGTAGGAATGGTCGGGCAGGACCAGGTCGAGCCCCACCGCAGCGGCCTTGCCGGTGGCGACGGCGCGCAGGAAGTCGCCGAGGTGGCGATGCCAGAGCGTCAGCGGTTCCGGGTAGGTTGCCAGGCTGGTTTCGTCGATGCCGACGACGACGACTTCATTGCTTACCGCAACCGGAAAGTGCTTGCGCAAGACGCCCGTGGTCATGTCGAGCAAGGCGGAATCGATCCGCGTCCCCACCGCGGAAACCTGCACCAGGAGGGCGAAAATGGCGCAGGCGGCCACCCCCGCCATTTTTTCCAGCCGGCCTCGGGCAAAAGCCGGATTAGACATGCAGCCCGGCGCTCAAGATGAAACGGTTGCCGAAGTTTCCGGAATTGATGGTCATGAGTGGCATTCGATAGTGCGCTGTAGCCGCCGTCACGCCAGCGCCGACTTCAGCGCTGCGATCTGGTCCGTGCGCTCCCAGCTCAGGTCGATGTCGCTACGGCCGAAGTGGCCGTAGGCGGCGGTCGGGCGGTAGATCGGCCGCGCCAGGCCGAGCATGGCGATGATGCCGGAGGGCGTCAGGCGGAAGACCTTGCGTACCGCTGCTTCCAGGGCTTCGTAGGGCACGCTGCCCGTGCCTTGCGTGTCGATCATCACCGACACCGGCTCGGCCACGCCGATGGCATAGGCGAGCTGCACCAGGCAGCGCCGCGCGAGGCCGCCGGCAACGATGTTCTTGGCGATATAGCGGGCCATGTAGGTGGCGGAGCGGTCGACCTTGCTCGGGTCCTTGCCGGAGAAGGCGCCGCCGCCGTGCGGCGCGGCGCCCCCATAGGTGTCGACAATGATCTTGCGTCCGGTCAGCCCCGTGTCGCCGTTGGGGCCGCCGATCTCGAAAGGCCCGGCGGGATTGACGAAAATGCGGAAGTCCGCCGTGCGAAGCTTGGCCGGCACCAGCGGATCGATGATCTCGCGCGTGACTTCCCGCGTCACCCAGGCTGGATCAAGATTGCGTTCAATCTGGGTCGAGATCACCACGTCGGCAATGCCGGCCACCTTGTGGCCTTCGTAGAAAACCGTCACCTGACTCTTCGCGTCGGGGCGCAGCCAGGGCAGGGCGCCGGATTTTCTGAGGTCGGCCTGGCGCTTGACCAGCCGGTGCGCGAGCCAGATCGGGTAGGGCATCAGGTCCGGGGTTTCGTCGCAGGCGTAACCGAACATCAGGCCCTGGTCGCCGGCGCCAAGCTGGCCGTCGGCGTGCACCACGCCCTTGTTGATCTGGATCGACTGGTGGTTGAAGCGCACCTGGATTTCGCAGCGCTCCGGATCGATGCCGGTCGCCGCGTCGGTATAGCCGGCATCGCGCAGCACCTGGCGCGCGATATCCGCCGCGCGGTCATGGACCGCAGCGAACAGCGCCTCGTCGGACGTGCGGAACTCGCCGGCGATGACGATCAGATTGTCGGCGACCAGGGTTTCGCAGGCCACCTTGGCCGTCGCCTCGCGCGCCAGGAAGGCGTCGAGAATCGCGTCCGAAATCTGGTCGGCAAGCTTGTCCGGATGGCCCTCGGAAACGGATTCGGAAGTGAACAGGTAAGTGCGTGCGTTCATCGTTCAATCAAACAGAATCACCTGGCGCACGGCTTCACCTGACGCCAAGCGGTCGAAACCCTCGTTGATCTGGTCGAGCTTCAGGCGATGGGTGATCAACTTGTCCACCGGCAGGCGGCCGGCCTGGAAGAGGGCGATGTAGTGCGGGATGTCGCGCGCCGGCACGGCCGAGCCGAGGTAGCTGCCCTTCAGCGTGCGCTCCTCGGCGACGAGATTCACGGCCGGCACGTTGAAGGTGTGCGACGGCGGCGGCAGGCTGCAGGTCACCGTGGTGCCGCCGCGCCGGGTGATGCGGTAGGCGGCATCGAGCGCCTTCACCGAGCTTGCGGCTTCGATCGCGATATCGACGCCGCCGCCGGTGGCAGCCTTGACCTGCGCCACCAGGTCCGGATCGTCGGCTCGGAAGGCCCGCGTTGCACCCAGCGCCAGCGCCATGTCGAGTTTGGATTGCAGAGTATCGATCGCGATGATTTCGCGCGCACCGACGGACAGCGCACCCAGCACCGCGGACAGGCCGACTCCGCCGAGGCCGACCACCGCGACGGTCTGCCCGAGGCGGACCTGTGCCGAATTGATCACGGCGCCAACCCCGGTCAGTACCGCGCAACCGAAGATGGCCGCCACATCCGGCGGCAAGTCGGGCGTGACCTTGACCACGCTGCCGCGATTGACCACGGCATGGTCGGCAAAACAGGAAACGCCGACCTGGTGATTCAGCGGCGTGCCGTCGGCGCGCGACAGGTGCCGATGCCCGCCGACCATGGTGCCGGCGGTGTTGGCCGCGGCGCCCGGTTCGCACAGGGCCGGGCGGCCTTCGAGGCAGGGCAGGCAATGGCCGCAACTGGGGACGAAGACCAGTGCCACGCTGTCGCCGCGCTTCAGGTCGGTGACGCCCGGGCCGGCTTCCTCGACGATGCCGGCGGCTTCGTGGCCGAGCGCCATCGGCATCGGCCGCGGACGGTCGCCATTGACGATCGACAGGTCGGAATGGCACAGGCCGGCCGCGGTAATTTTGACCAGCACTTCGTTGGGGCCGGGCCCGGCGAGATTCACCGTTTCGATCGCGAGCGGCCGCGTTTGCCCGTAGGGGCGCGGGAGTTCCATCTGGCTGAGGACGGCGGCACGGATTTGCATGAGGTTTTCTGCCTTGATCGGGAGTATCGGCAGCAGTGTAGCGGATTAGATTTGACCGCATGTCCGCTGCCCGCGATTCCCTTGCTCTGCTGCTCGCCAGCGCGACCCTGGTGCTCAATGCCTGCGGCATGGTGCCCTACGCCTCGCAGTCGCCGGCACCCGTGGTATCGAGAGTTCCCGCAGGGGCGGGCAGCGCTGGCGCTGACGGTAACGCGCCAACCGCTACGGCGAGCAGCCAGGACAAGGCCAGCGATGTCGTGCTGTTTGCGCTGGGGCTGATCGAAACCGACTACCGCTTCGGCGGCAAGAACCCGGAGGCCGGACTGGATTGCAGCGGCATGGTCAGCTACGTTTTCGAGAAATCCGTCGACCTGCGGCTGGCCGGATCGGCGGCCGACCTGGCGCGCAAGGGCAAGCCGGTCGCCGCGACGCAGCTGCGTCCCGGTGACCTGGTCTTCTTCAATACGCGCAACAAACCCTACTCGCACGTCGGCATCTATATCGGCGACGACCGCTTCGTGCACGCCCCCAACAGCCGCGGCAAGGTGCGCACCGAAAGCCTGAAACAGGGCTGGTTCGCGGCGCGCTTCGAGGAAGGCCGGACCTATTTTGAGTAAGCCTGTCGCCGGCTGGCAGGAAATTCAGGGTTCGCGGAGTCCGCTCAAGGGCGTATGACGCAGGCGTGCTCTTCCGCACCTGGCGGCTCGAACCACGTCAGTTGTCTTTCGAGTATTGCCACGGTGGCTTCCGAGGCGTCGCCGCGGCGGGTCAGCAGGCGGCGGTGCAGTTCTTCCGGCGGTGCTTCGGTGGCGAGGATCTTGAAGCCGACTCCGAGTTCTGCCGCCAGGGCGGCAAAGCTGTCGCGCTCGGCACGCTTGAGGAAGGCGGCATCGACGATGACCGGCCAGCCATCGAGGAGCAGGTCGCGGGCCAGCGTCAGCAGCCGCGCATAGGTGCGCGTCGTCGCCTCGGTCGTGTAGATCCCGGCGTCCGGCGCCGAGTTGCTGCTGTCCTGCGGGGCGAGGCCGAACAGGCGCTTGCGTTCCACGTCGGAGCGCAGCCGTACGGTGCTGCCTGCGCTTTCCAGAGTCGTATCGAGCAGCCGCGCCGAACTCGCTGTGGTTTTGCCCGACCCGGACAGGCCGCAGGTAATCACAAAAGTCGGCGCTGGCGGTACGGCGATCCGCCACGCCAGATCAAGATAGCCACGCGCCGCGTCCAGTTCGCCGCGGGCTGCTTCCGGCTCTTCCTGTCTTCCGCGCAGGGCCGCGATTTTGGCGCGGACCACGGCGCGGTACACGGCGTAAAAGCGCAGCACCCGCAGCGCCGCGAAGTCGCCGCCGGCCTCCAGCCAGGCGTTCAGCAGCCAGGCGGCAAGGCCGGGCTGGCCATGATCGAGCAGGTCGATCCAGACGAAGGCGATCTCGCTGGCCGGATCGTTCCAGCGGAAATCCTCGTTGAACTCGATGCAGTCGAAGGGCGTCACGCGGCCGTCGATCAGCGCCAGGTTGCCCAGGTGCAGGTCGCCGTGGCCCTCGCGGATGAAGCCACCCGTCTTGCGTGCGGCGAAATCGCCGGTGTGGCGGGCGAACTCCGTTTCTGTCCATTCCGCCAATTGCCCGACCCGCGGCTGGTCGGAACCCGGCAGCAGCTGGCGCAGCTCGACGAAATTTTCACGCGCCGCGGCGAGCACTTGCTCCGGTTCGCCATAGCGCGTATCTGGCGCAGCGATGGCGGCGGCCTGCTGGAAGGCGCAGAGAGTGGCGGCCAGTTGGGCCAGATGCTCAGGCCGCAACTCAACGCGTGCTGCCATGTGATCGAGGCGGCCGCTCTCGTCGAAGCGCCGCATGCGCACCGCCCACTCGATCGCCGGCAGTTCGCCGAACTGCGGTTGCGCCGACGTGCCGCCGATCGGCACCACATCGAGATACAGATCCGGGGCGAGGCGGCGGTTCAGCACCAGTTCGGCGCGACAAAATTCTTCGCGTCGCGCCAGCGTGCCGTAATCGAGAAAAGGCAGGGTGACGGGCTTTTTGATCTTGTAGGCGAAATCTCCTGCCAGCAGCAGCCAGGAGGCATGCGTCTCGACGAGCTCGACCCGGCCTGCGGAATGCGGATAACGGAGCGGATCGAGGAGAGCCGTGATCAGGGGTGGCAGGGCGTCAGGCATGAGCAACATTATCACTCCGGCTGACTACTGATCTAGACTGCAATTTTTTCGACCTGATCCGGCATGACCCTGACCGAACTCCGTTACATCGTCGCCCTCGCCCGCGAGCGTCATTTCGGCCGTGCGGCGGACACGTGCAACGTGTCGCAGCCGACTTTGTCGGTGGCGGTGAAGAAGCTCGAAAACGAGCTTGGCGTCGCCTTGTTCGAGCGCAGCTCGGGCGATGTCCGCGCCACACCGATAGGCACGCAGGTGGTGGCGCAGGCCGAACGGGCGCTGGCCGAAGCCGCGCGGGTGGGCGAGGTCGCCGCCGCCGGCAAGGACCCGTTGGCCGGCCCCTTGCGCCTCGGTGTGATCTACACCATCGGCCCCT
Organism: Sulfuritalea sp.; assembly: GCA_044344175.1. GTDB lineage: Bacteria > Pseudomonadota > Gammaproteobacteria > Burkholderiales > Rhodocyclaceae > Sulfuritalea. The sequence continues at coordinate 1,453 of JBIJDJ010000066.1, read as the reverse complement.
GGCTGCTGCCGGCACTGGTGCCGCGGGTCAAGACGCTGGCGCCGCTGATGCCGCTGTTCATCGCCGAGGGCTACACCGAAAACCTGCTGGAACGACTGAAGTCCTCCGAACTCGATGTGCTGGTGTTGGCGCTGCCGATCGATGAGCCCGGCCTGGTCGCGCAGCCGGTGTATGACGAAGCCTTTCGCACCCTGGTGCCGGTGGCCCATCCCTGGGCCGGGCTCAAGTCGCTGCGGCCCGAGCAACTGCTCGACGAACCGCTGCTGATGCTGGGCGCCGGCAACTGTTTCCGCGATCAGGTGCTCGATCTATGCACCCGCGCCGGTCGCGGCGGATCGCCCCAGGTGCTGGAAGGCAGTTCGCTGGAAACCATACGCCACATGGTTTCCTCCGGCGTCGGCGTGACAGTCATGCCGTCGAGCAGCGTCGATGGCATCCCCGCCGATGATCCGCTGCTGCGGGTGAAGCGCTTCGTCGAACCGAGCCCCACGCGCCGCGTCGGCCTGGTCTGGCGTTCCAGTTTCCCGCGGCACAAGGCGATTGACGTGATGCGTCAGGCGATACTCGACTGTCGCTTGCCGGGAACTCGCCAGACTCATTGAGCCGATAGTCGGCCTCTATCGCCCCGGTCGAAAAATACAATTAGAACTTGCTGACTTCCTCGGCTAAAGTTTGCTCAGGTCCACGAGCGCTCGCGCTTTGTGACTTGGGGTCGCGCGATGGCGCGGCGCCTCCTATCCAACGCAGAGGAGTACATCTATGCAACTCAAGGGATCCAAAACCGAAGGCAACCTGAAAGCCGCATTTGCCGGCGAATCCCAGGCCAACCGCCGCTATCTGTATTTCGCGAACAAGGCCGACATCGAAGGCTTCAACGACGTTTCCGCCGTTTTCCGCTCCACCGCGGAAGGCGAGACCGGCCACGCTCACGGCCACCTCGAGTACCTCGAGGCCTGCGGCGATCCGGCCACCGGTCTGCCGATCGGCGCGACCGCCGACAACCTGAAGGCATCGATCGCCGGCGAGACGCACGAGTACACCGACATGTACCCGGGCATGGCCAAGACCGCGCGCGACGAAGGCTTCGACGAAATCGCCGACTGGTTCGAGACGCTGGGCAAAGCCGAGCGCTCGCACGCCAACAAGTTCCAGCGCACGCTGGACAGCCTCAACGGCTGATTTTTACCCGACAACGGCGCGCTGCAGTGCGGCGCGCCGTGTCGCCGGCGCCGACTTTTCAAACAGCAGGAACGGACATCCCATGCGCGAAGGCAATCTCCAGGCTCCGACCCGTCACCCGATCGACTGGAAGAATCCCGATTTCTACAACGAAGCCTCGTGCGAGAAGGAACTCGAACGCATCTTCGACATTTGCCACGGTTGCCGCCGCTGCGTATCGCTGTGCAATGCCTTCCCGCTGCTGTTCGATTTCATCGACGAGGCAGGCGATCTT
>JBIJDJ010000065.1:0-14225 GCA_044344175.1 Sulfuritalea sp. | reverse complement strand
CCGGCCCGACGCTTGAGTAGCGATTCGAACAGGTCGCCCATTACGCTGACTGCCGTGAGCAGGATCAGTAGCAGCGCCAGCACGGGCAACGGCCACGGCAGGCGTCCGGCAAGGGGCGAGAAGGAAAGCACTAGGACGCCGTAGATCAGCACGCCGACCACGGCTCCGGCCACGCCCTCCCACGTCTTGCCCGGACTGATGGTGGGTGCCAGCTTGTGCCTGCCGAACCTGCGGCCGGCGAAATAGGCCGAAATATCCGCAACCCAGACCAGCGCCATGGCCGCCAGCAGCAGCCAGGTGCTCACTGCGTGCAAGGCCACCATCGCCGCCCAGGTCGGCAGGATTACCAGGGCGCCGAGCAGGTAGCCGAAAAAGTCGTTTCCGGCCAGTGTCCATTTGAAGCGAAACCACAAGGGCACGACCAGAATCCAGAATCCCGCCGATACCGCCAGTAAAAGCGGAACCAGTTGCGGCGCTGCCACTGTCAGTTGCCAGCAGAACAGCAACAGCACAAACGCATACATCACGCGTGCCGGCTGATCCTGACGCATCAAGCCACCCCACTCCCACGCGGCCAGCGCAGCAATTGCGGCAAACGTCAGCACCGCCGCCAGCGGCGGCAGACCGAAAAGAATCAGCGCAAGGCCCGCAACCAGCAGCAGCGCGGTGATGACCCGCGTCCTAATCATCGCTGTCCGGGGCGGGGGGTGCAAAAGTTCCCGTAGGGACGCACCGCGCTGGCGCTGGCGCAACGCCAATAAGTTGCTCGCTGGTGCGGCCGAAGCGGCGCTCGCGCCGGCGATATGAGCTTATCGCGGCATCCAGCGCCGCATCGTCGAAATCCGGCCACAGAATTTCAGTGAAATGAAACTCGCTGTAGGCTAACTGCCAGAGCAGAAAATTGCTGATACGCTGCTCGCCGCCGGTGCGAATGAACAAGTCAGGCTCCGGCGCATACGCCATCATCAGGTGCGGAGCAAGATCAGCCTCGCCGAAGCAGCCGACTTTTTCCGGATGTGCCAGCGCCAGTTGGTTCACGGCCTGCAGGATGTCCCAGCGCCCGCCATAGTTGGCAGCGACGGTCAGCGTCAGCTTGGAATTGTTGGCGGTTTTGGCCTCGCCTTCACGAATCAGCGCCACCAGGCGCGGCTCGAAGGCCGCGAGGTCGCCGACCACCTTGAGGCGCACGCCATTGGCATGCAGTTTGCCTATTTCGGCCTGCAGGGCGTTAATGAACAAGTTCATCAGGAAGGAAACTTCCTCCGCCGGACGTCGCCAGTTCTCCGACGAGAAGGCGAACAGGGTCAGGTATTCGATGCCGCGTTCGATGCTGGCCTTGACCATGGCGCGCACCGTCTCGACCCCGCGCTTGTGCCCGGCCACACGTGGCATGAAGCGCTTCCTGGCCCAGCGTCCGTTGCCATCCATGATGATGGCAATGTGGCGCGGAACATCAGCCACCCGGGGAATTGCCTGCGTCGAGCTGGTGAATTTTCCTGCCATGACACCCTCTCATATCCTGGAAGCAAAACCAGGCATAACACTGAAGGCCTGCCTGTGCTGCGACCCGAAATCAGACCGCCATCAGATCCTTTTCCTTGTCTGCCAGCGCCCGATCGACTTCGGCGACGTAGCGGTCGGTGAGCCGCTGCATGTCGTCCAGGGCGCGGCGCTCGTCGTCTTCGGAGATTTCCTTTTTCTTCAGCGCCTCTTTCAGATGCGAGATCGCATCGCGGCGCAGGTTGCGGATTGCCACCTTGGCGTTCTCGCCCTCGTGCTTGATGACCTTGATCAGATCCCGGCGCCGCTCCTCCGTCAGGGCCGGCATCGGCACCCGGATCAGTTCTCCCTGGCTCGACGGATTGAGGCCCAGATCGGAATCGCGAATGGCCTTTTCCACCTTGGCCACCATCGGCTTTTCCCACGGCTGCACACCGATGGTGCGGGCATCGATCAGGGTCACGTTGGCGACCTGGGTAATAGCCACCATGGAGCCGTAGTAGTCGACCTGCACATGATCGAGGATGCCGGTATGCGCCCGTCCGGTGCGCACCTTGCCCAGATCGGCCTTCAGCGCCTCCAGGCTCTTTTGCATCTTCTGCTCGGAAGTCTTTTTCAGTTCGGGAATCATGCGTTCTCCTAAACGTGAACCAGTGTGCCCTCGTCCTCGCCCATCACCACGCGCTTCAGCGCACCGGCCTTGAAGATCGAGAACACGTTGATCGGCAGCTTCTGGTCGCGGCACAAGGCAAAAGCCGTGGCATCCATCACCGCCAGGTTACGGCTGATCGCCTCATCGAAACTGATGCGCGCAAACCGCGTTGCCGTCGGATCCTTCTTCGGATCGGCCGTATAAATCCCGTCGACCTTGGTTGCCTTCAGCACCATTTCGGCACCAATCTCCGAACCGCGCAACGCCGCCGCGGTATCCGTCGTGAAAAAAGGATTGCCGGTGCCGGCGCCGAAAATTACCACCTTGCCCTCTTCGAGGTAGCGGATGGCCTTGCCGCGAATATAGGGCTCGACCACCTGCTCGATGTTCAGTGCCGACTGGACGCGGGCGTTGATGCCTGCCTGGCGCATGGCGTCCGATAGCGCCATGGCATTCATCACCGTCGCCAGCATGCCCATGTAGTCGGCCGTGGCGCGATCCATGCCGGTCGCCGTGCCACCGATACCGCGGAAGATGTTGCCGCCGCCGATGACCACCCCGACTTCGACACCGAGATCGGTGACGGCCTTGATTTCCGCCACGATGCTCGCGAGCATCTTCGGGTTGATGCCATAAGCATCGTCACCCATCAGCGCCTCGCCCGAAAGCTTGAGCAGGATGCGGCGGAATTTCGGTGCGGTCATCAGACAGCCCTCCCCCCAACCCCCTCCCCCTGGGAGGGGGTGACGGACGTTCGCCGCTGCGCGGCTCCGTGCTGTTGGCTTGCGCCCACTTGGGGCGGCCCGGCGTGTGCGCGCATCGCCTCTTACTTGTTGCCCGCGGCAGCGGCCGCCTGCGCAGCTACTTCGGCGGCGAAGTCATTGACCTTCTTCTCGATGCCCTCGCCGACGATGAACAGCGTGAAGCCGGCCACCGCAGCGCCCCTGGCCTTAAGCAAAGCTTCGATGGTCTGCTTGCCGTCCTCGGCCTTGACGAAGACCTGGCCCAGAAGCGTCACATCCTTGAGGTACTTCAGTACCGTGCCTTCGGCGATCTTTTCCAGCATGGCTTCCGGCTTGCCGGCTTCGCGCGCCTTCTCGATCGCGATGCGGCGCTCCATGTCCAGTAACTCGGCCGGCACGCCGCTGGAATCCAGAGACTTCGGCTTCGACGCGGCGATATGCATCGCCAGGTCCTTCGCCAACGGCTCGTCGCCGCCGACCACATCGACCAGCACGCCGATCTTGGAGCCGCCATGTATGTAGGACGCCAGTTTGCCCTTGGCTGCTACACGAACGAAGCGGCGGATGCTCATGTTCTCGCCGATCTTGCCCACCAGCGCGGTGCGGGTCGACTCGACCGTGCCATCGCCAAGCGGCAGGGCCGACAGCGCCGCGACATCGGCCGGATTCTTTTCCGCCACCAGGCGCGCGCAGTCGGCGGCAAGCTTGAGGAACTCGTCGTTCTTGGCGACGAAGTCGGTCTCGCTGTTGATCTCGAAAATGCTGCCCAGCTTGCCGTCGGCAGCAATGTGGATCGCCACCACGCCCTCCGCGGCAATGCGGGTCGCGGCCTTGCTGGCCTTGTTGCCCAACTTGACGCGCAGGATTTCTTCGGCTTTCGCCATGTCGCCGCCGGCTTCGGTCAGCGCCTTTTTGCATTCCATCATCGGCGCGTCGGTCTTCTCGCGCAGTTCCTTGACCATGCTTGCGGTAATTTCCGCCATTGCTCTTACTCCAGAATCAAATACCTTCACCACAGAGACACAGAGGCACGAAGGGAAACACAGCTTTATGAATTTCTCTGTGTCTCTGTGCCTCTGTGGTTCGCGTTCTTACTCCGCCGCATCGGAAACTTCGACGAACTCGTCGTCGCCGGCCAGCTGCTGCACCACCTCGTTGATCGACTGGTTCTTGCCTTCGAGGATGGCATCGGCCACTCCGCGGGCGTAGAGGCGGATCGCGCCGGAGGAGTCGTCATTGCCGGGGATCACGTAGCTGACGCCTTCCGGGGAATGGTTGGTATCGACCACGCCGATCACCGGAATGCCAAGCTTGCCCGCTTCCGTAATCGCGATCTTGTGATAGCCAACGTCGATGATAAAAATCGCATCGGGCAGACCGCCCATGTCCTTGATGCCGCCGATGGACTTTCTGAGCTTGTCCATTTCGCGCTGCAGGGTCAGGGTCTCCTTCTTCGACAGCTTCTCGAAGTTGCCTTCCGACATGGCGGTTTCCAGATCGTGCAGACGCTTGACGGAAAGCTTGAGCGTCTTGAAGTTGGTCATCATGCCGCCCAGCCACCGGTCGTCGACGTAGGGCATGCCGCAACGCTGGGCTTCCTCGGCGATGATCTCGCGCGCCTGACGCTTGGTACTGACAAACAGGATGGTGCCCTTCTTGGCCGCCATCTTGCGGACGAAAGCGATCGCCTCCTGATACTTGCTCAGGGTCTTTTCGAGGTTGATGATGTGGATCTTGTTGCGATGGCCGAAAATGTACGGGGCCATCTTGGGGTTCCAGAAACGGGTCTGGTGGCCGAAGTGAACTCCTGCCTCCAGCATCTGGCGCATGGTAGTGCTCATAGAACTATCTCCGATATGGGTTAAACCTCCGCCTGGCCGTGCTGCTTCGCGCTGATTTCATGCGGGAAGCCACCCTATCGGCGCCGGGCGTGTGGATTTTGCCCGGGACCATCCCGGACAAGCGGATTATTATAGGCGCTCGCGCCGTCAGGCACAAGCCATGCAGGCGCCTCGAGGGCTCGATACAGGGAGTAGCAGCTTCCGTGCGCCTCAACCTCGTCCGCTTCAGTACCACTGCTACCCGCCATTCGACCGCATACAGTTAAAATGCGTTTTCCCAATCCTGACCCGCTTTCATGGCCATTTCCATTAAAACTGCCGAAGAGATCGACGAGATGCGCGTCGCCTGTCGCCTGGCCGCTGAAGTACTCGACTACATCGAGCCCTTCGTCAAGCCCGGCATTACGACGGCAGAAGTGGACCGGCTTTGTCACGACTACATGGTCGAAGTGCAGGGCTGCATTCCGGCCCCGCTCAACTACGCACCGCCGGGCTATGCCCCCTACCCCAAGTCGATCTGCGCCTCGGTCAATCATCAGGTCTGTCACGGCGTGCCCAATGACCGCGCGCTCAAGAAGGGCGACATCGTCAATCTCGACATCACCACCATCAAGAATGGCTGGCACGGCGACACCAGCCGCACCTTCTGCGTCGGCGATACCTCCATCATGGCGCGACGTCTGGTCTCGATGACGCACGAATGCATGTGGGTGGGCATCGCCCAGGTCCGGCCCGGCGTGAATCTTGGCGCGGTCGGCGCCGCCATCCAGAAGCACGCCGAGGGTGCCGGCTTCTCGGTGGTGCGCGAATTCTGCGGCCACGGCATCGGCCGCAATTTCCACGAGGAACCCCAGGTGCTGCACTATGGCAAGGCCAGCGACGGTCCGCTGCTGGTGCCGGGCATGGTGTTCACCATCGAGCCGATGATCAACGCCGGCAAGGCGGCAATTTCGGAACTGCCCGACGGCTGGACCATCGTCACCAAGGATCGCAGTCTTTCCGCGCAATGGGAGCACACGGTCTGCGTCACCGAAACCGGCGTCGAGGTGATGACGCTTTCCGCCGATGCGCCGCCCTGCCCGTCGCATATCCGGATCAATCCCTGAGAACGACGGCTCAGCACCTGCACTCTTCCACGCCATGAGCGAACTGCACGAACTGGTCGCCGTTGCGCGGCTGCGCCTGACCACGGGTCAGCAGGATCTGGCCTGCATCTGGCGCGAAAGCAAGGATGGCCCTGCCGTGCTGAAGGGCCGTGCCGCGCTGGTAGATGGCGTGCTGCAGGAAATCTGGGCCGCGCTCGCCATGTCCGCCGACTTTGCCCTCGCAGCCGTTGGCGGCTACGGGCACGGCCAACTCTATCCGGGATCCGACGTCGACCTGCTGATCCTGGTGCCTGACGAGCAAGGCGCAAACCATGCGACGGGAACCGCGCAGCAACTGGAGCAACTGATCGGCCTCTTGTGGGACATCGGCCTCGATATCGGCCACAGTGTGCGTAGCATCAACCAATGCCTCGACGAAGCGGCACGTGACATCACGATACAGACCTCGCTGCTCGAAGCGCGCTACCTGGCCGGCTCGCGAGCGCTCTATGACGATTTCGAAAACAGCTACAACGCCGCGCTGGAACCGGCATTTTTCTTCAAGGCCAAGCAACTGGAGCAAGCCGAGCGCTACGCCAAGTTCAACGACACGCCCTACAGCCTCGAACCGAACTGCAAGGAAAGCCCCGGCGGCCGCCGCGATCTGCAGGTGATCCACTGGGTAGCGCGGGCCGCAGGCATCGGCGACGACTGGAAATCGCTGGCAAAGGCCGGCCTGATTACGGCGCCCGAGGCACGCCAGTTCGAACGAGCCGACCGGTTGCTGTCGGACTTGCGCATCGAACTGCACCTGCTTGCCGCCCGTCGCGAAGACCGGCTGCTGTTCGACCACCAGGAAAAGCTGGCCGGCGCCATGGGCATCGGCGCCACCGAATCCAAGCGCGCCTCCGAAGTGCTGATGCAGCGCTACTATCAGAACGCCAAGCTGGTGACGCAGCTCAATTCACTGGTGATGCAGGTGCTGGCCGACCGCCTGCTTCCGGTGCAACCGGGGCCGCCGATCATCATCGATGCACACTTCCAGATGGTGCGCGAACTGCTCGACATGCGCAACGACGAAGTTTTTCAACGCCATCCGCGCGCCATGCTCGAATGCTTCCTGCTGCAGATGCAGCGCTCGGAGATCAAGGGCATGACTCCGCGCACCCTGCGTGCCTTGTGGCGCGCGCAGGGCGGCATCGATGCCGGGTTCCGCCGCGATCCCGGGAACCGCGCATTGTTTCTCAAACTGTTCCAGCAAAAGCACCTGATCCATCCGATGCACCGCATGAACCAGTTCGACATTCTCGGCCGCTACCTGCCCGCTTTCGGTCACATCGTCGGCCAGATGCAGCACGACCTGTTCCACGTCTACACCGTCGATCAGCACATCCTCCAGGTAATGAGCAACCTGCGCCGCTTTGCCATGCCCGAGTTCGCCCACGAGTACCCGTTCTGCTCGCGCCTGATGAGCGGCTTCGAGAATCGCTGGATTCTGTATATCGCTGCCTTGTTCCACGACATTGCCAAGGGCCGTGGCGGCGACCACTCCCAGCTCGGCAAAAAGGATGCCGCGCGATTCTGCCGCGACCACGGCATCATCGGTGACGATGCCGAACTGGTGATATTTCTCGTCGAAAAGCATCTGACCATGTCGCAAGTGGCGCAGAAGCAGGACCTTGCCGATCCGGAGGTCGTCCTCGCCTTTGCTGCCAGCGCCGGCACCATGCGCCGCCTCACCGCGCTCTACCTGCTGACTGTCGCCGACATTCGCGGCACCAGCCCGAAGGTGTGGAACGCATGGAAAGGCAAGCTGCTTGAAGATCTGTTCCGCATGGCCGCAAGTGTTCTCAAGGGTACGGCTGTGCTCCAGCTTTCCGGCGTCGCCGAAAGGCAGGAGGAAGCCCGCGGCATCCTGCGCTATCACGGCCTGCGTCCCGACGTCGAACTCGAGCTGTGGAACCGGCTCGATACCGGCTATTTCATGCGCCACGCCGCAGAGGAAATCGCATGGCATACACGCACCCTCTACCATCGCCCGGCAGGCGAAGAACCGGTCGTGCGCGCACGCCTCAACCCGATGGGCGAGGGCCTGCAGGTGATGGCCTACGTAAAGGACCAGCCCCTGCTGTTCGCCCGCCTCTGCGGATTTTTTGCACGGCTCGGCTACAGCATCGTCGATGCCAAGATCCACACCACGCGCCACGGCTACGCCCTGGACAGCTTTGTGGTGTTCGCCTTCGACGCGACCCAGGCTTACCGCGACATGATCGGCCTGATCGAGCACGACATCACCGAACAGCTCAGGCGGCAGCCGCCGTTGCCGGCAGGAGTCGGCGGGCGCCTGTCGCGGCTGGTGCGCCACTTCCCGGTGACGCCGGAAGTGGATATCCGCGCCGACGAACGCGGCAGCCAGTACGTGATGTCAATCAGTGCCGCCGACCGGCCAGGGCTTCTGTATGCCATCGCCCGTGTCCTCGGCGAACACGGCATCGCCCTGCATACCGCAAAGATCGCCACCCTCGGTGAGCGGGTCGAAGACGTCTTTCTGGTCAGCGGCAAGGAACTGGCGCAAACGGCCACGCTGGTCAGGCTGGAGCAGGACCTGCTGACGGTACTGCAGATTTGATCGTTGCGCGGGCATAGTCCGCACGCGCCCCGCCCGGCTCGTCGTTGGTCTATGCCTGCTGCTTCTGTCCGCCGCAGCGCGGTATCTCAGGGCGGTAACCAGTTCGCTGCCGCGTGCTGCGGGAGCGCTCAGCCGTCGGCGTTGATGTTGGCGATCAGCTCCTGCAGCACGGTATCCGCCCTTTCGTTGGCGATCTGGCAGGTACCGGCGTTCTCGTGGCCGCCGCCGCCGTAGAACAACATCATTTCGCCGATGTTGGTGTTCGATGTGCGGTTGACGATTGATTTGCCGCACGCGAATACCGTGTTCTGCTTCTGCACGCCCCACAAGACATGGATCGAGATATTCACTTCGGGGAACAACGCATAAACCATGAAACGATTGACGGCGAAAATGATCGGCTCGCGGCGCAGGTCGAGCACTGCGAGATTTTTATGCACCTTGGTGCAGCGCCGGATCTGTTCCTTGGCATTATCGACGTGCTCGAAATAGAGATCGACGCGCTCCTTGACGTCCGGCAGGGCCAGGATATCGTCGATGCCGTGATGCCGGCAGTAGGCGATCAGATCCATCATCAACTGGTAGTTGCTGACGCGGAACTCGCGGAAGCGGCCCAGACCGGTGCGCGAATCCATCAGGTAGTTGAGCAGCACCCAGTCCTTCGGATCGAGGATTTCCTGCCGGGTGAAATTCGCCGAGTCGCTTTTGTCAACGGCGATGATCATTTCGGTGAAAGGTGCCGGGAAACGGTTCTTGCCGCCGAAATGTTCGTACACCACCCGTGCGGCAGACGGCGCATCGGCATAAATGATGTGATTGGGGCGCTCGCCCGGATTGCGGAAGGTCTCGGAGACGTGATGATCGAAGGCCAGATACACTCCCGGAACAAATGGCAGGTTGGTGGTGATGTCGCGTTCCGAAATTTCGATCTTGCCGTCCTGCATGTCCTTGGGATGAACGAACTTGATCTCGTCGATCATGTTGAGCTCGTTGAGCAGGACGGCGCAGACCAGGCCATCAAAATCGCTGCGCGTGACGAGGCGATATTTCTTGTCGGACATGTCTCTCTCCCCAAACGAAGTTTCAGTGCAGGCTAATGCCGGTTTTATCGGCGTTAAGCGCAGCGGCCGAAGCTAAAACAACTCAGACGTTGGCGGAATTGTATTCCAGACTTGCCAGGATGCCATAGGCGACATAAAAGACCGCCAGGCGCTGCGGCAAACCTTCGGCGGCGAACAGGGCGGCGTAGGACTCCAACTGTGGCCGGTAGCGTCCGGCGTGGGCCGCAAGTCGCGCCCTGTCGGCAGCGGCACCGAGGTCGGCCGTCTTGTAGTCGATGATCCAGCGCACACCATCTTCGACAAAACTGCGATCGACAACCAGGGTTTCCGGCGTTCCGCCGGCGCCGACTTTTCCCATTGCCAGCTCAGTGCCGGCATCGTCCCGGCGCCGCAACACCCATTGCCCGTCTGCGCTGGCCAGGGTGGTCGCCAGCATGCGTGCCACGCGTTGCGCTCCCGCCTTCGCCCCGACCGGCGGCCAGCCGCGGCTGGCCAGCCAGCGTTCGAAGCCGGGCTGACGCTCGGGCAGGCGGTCCGCAGACCAGGCTTGCGGATCGGCGGCGACGAGTTCGAGCACGGCATGGGCCAGCGTGCCGACGGCGGCAGCCAAAGCGTCGGCGGTATCGTCGCGCGGCGTTACCGCGCCGACGGGCAGCGCCGGCGCACACCATTCTCGCGGTACTGCCGGCGCTCTCTGGCGCAGCAGTTGCGGTACAAAATGCGCCAAGTCTTCTTGTTGGGCAGACTGTAGGGCAGACTTCAGTCTGCCATGGCCGGCTGAAGCCGGCCCCACGCACCCGGCAAATTTCTCCTCGAGCGCCGGCCACAGGCGCGCCAGCGGGGAATTCGCCGGCGGCCCGGCCAGCGCGCCTTCGTTATCCAGTGTGGCGACGCCGACCAGATGCAGGCAGCGCACCGCACGCGTGGCGGCAACGTAGAGCACGCGGTCCTCTTCGTTGCGGCTGCGCTCGCGTTCCATGCGCTGCAGGAAATCGTAAGCCGTCGGTGCCGCGGATTTTCCGCGCCGCCGGTTCACCGGTGCGGCCACCAGACGCTCGCCGCCGGCCAGCGGAAAGCTGTCCCAGGCCAGCAGCGGCGGATCGCTGGCCTTCAGCACGCGGTGCAGGCCGGGCAGGATCACGGTGTCGAACTCCAGCCCCTTGGCCTTGTGCACGGTCATCAGTTGCAGCCGGCCATCGGCCAGCGCATCGGGTGCCGCAAAAAGGCGGCCCATGTCGTCTTCCAGCGTGTCGACGCTGAAACGCCCCGCCGCATCCAGTGCGTCGAGGCGGTTGAGGAAAGCCCGCGCATCGGCCAATCCGTTGGCATCGGGAACGCCGCCAGCGACGACCAGGCAAGCCGGCCCGCCGAGCTTCTTCCAGACGTCCTCGATCCAGCGCCGGCGTCGCTGCCGGCCCTGCCCGGCCAGCGCCTCGGCCAGCACCCCGCGCACATGGACGAGCCGCCGCCGGCCATCGGCCGACAAGCGCTCCATGCGTTCGGCATCGTTCAGCAGCGACCAGACGGTCGCCGCGTGATCGTCGCCGGCCAGTGCGTGCAGGTCGGCCAGGCGCAGGCCGCACCACGGCGCGCGCAGGATCGCCAGCCAATGCACGCGGTCGGCGCGGTGATGCAGGGCACGGGTCAGCGCGATCAGGTCCTGCACTGCCTGGCGGCTGGCCAGCGGCTCGATCTCCACGGCCGAGAAACGCCAGTCTGCCGGATGACGGCGGATCGCAGCGACCAGTGCGGCGAGATGACCCCTAGCGCGCACCAGCACAGCGATGGTGCGCTGCGGGTCCGCGCGCCATTCGGCTTCGATCAGCGCAATGATCTGCTGCGCCTCGGCACGGGCGCCCGCCACAGTCTCGCCGTCTGCCGCCAGCACCGGATGAATCCAGACGCCGGCCTGCGGCAGCGACTCGCGCGTGGCTACAAACTGGCGATAACGGATCTCGCCGCGCAGCGGATCGTCCGCCGCCGGGAACACCGCCGGGAAGCAGGCGTTGATCCAGTCCACCACCTGCGGACAGGAGCGGTTGTTGCGCGACAGGCGCAGGGGCGTCAGCCGCAGCGCGCCGATACCGCTCTCGGCGACGCGCAGGAAGAGCCCGACGTCGGCTTTGCGAAAGCGGTAGATCGACTGCATCGGGTCACCCACGGCGAACAGGGTGCGGCCGTCATCAGCGCCTTGACCACCACTCCAGCCGGCGGTGAGGCGTTCGAGCAATTCGATCTGCGCCGGACTGGTGTCCTGGAACTCGTCGACCAGCAGGTGGCGGATGCGATAGTCCAGGCGCAGGCCGAGTTCCGTCGGATCCATCTCGTCGCCCAGCGCGGCGATGGCGCGCGCCGCCAGCTCGCCGAAATCCACCTCGCCGGCTTCGCGAAACACCAGCCAGAGTTCGGCGGCGGCAAGCTTCATCAGCCGCGCCAGTGCGCGCACCACGGCATCGTTATCGTGGTCGGGCGCGGGCAGCTCGCGCACGCGCTGCAAGGCGCAAACCGCGGCGGCATCGAGTGCGGCCAGACCTTCCAGCATGGCGTCCTTCCGCGCCTTGAATTCCTTGCCCGCCGGGAATCCGTTTCTCACCGTGACCGTCTTGCGCGGGGTGCCTTCCTTGGTCAGCAGAAATTCGGCCAGCGCCCGCCAGCGCGGCAGTTCCGCGAGATCGGCCAGCAACGGCGCGTTCCAGTCGGTCAGCGGGTTTGCCGGATTCGCACCACCCAGATTGTCCGCGGCATAGCGCGCCAGCGGCATCCACTTTTCCTGCCAGCCATCGGCCAGGGCGGCGGCGATCAACGCCAGTTCTTCATTGACCATTTCGTGCAGTGCTGCACCGATCGCCGATTCGGGATCGTCGAGTTGTGCTATCTCGCGCCACTGCTCGCGGCGCGCCAGCATCGCGGCCAGCAAGCGCGCCAGGCGCGCCACATCGTTGTCGAGGTGGGCCAGCGCGACGGCGACGGCCTCGGCATGCTCTCGCTCCTCGTCGCCGGACGCTTCGAGATGGTCCAGCGCGCGCCGCGCGGCCTCCTCGTAATGTCGTCCGGCTTCTTCCGCCACGGCAGGTTGCGCGCCAAAACGCGACAGCAGGGGCATCTGCCGCGCCAGGCCGGCACACAGCGCGTCGATGGTAGTCAGGCGCAAGCGCCCCGGCTGGGCTTCGATCTGCCAGCCGAGCTCGCCGGAGCGTGCCAGGGCCGCGCGCGCCAGGCCAAAAGTGATGCGTTTGTGCGGGGCTTCGGGCATCGCGCCGCGCCGCGCCGCGTCGAGGCTCTCCGCGATGCGGCTGCGCATCTCGCCCGCCGCCTTGTTGGTGAAGGTGATGGCGATGATTTCCTCGGGCTGATCGACAGTGGCCAGGAGGCGCAGGTAGCGCTGCGTCAGCAGCTCGGTCTTGCCCGCGCCGGCCGGCGCCTCGACGATAAAGGAGCCGATCTCCAGCGCGCGACGGCGATTCTCTTCGTCTTCCCGCAGCAGATCCATCTGAAAGTCTTCACCACAGAGACACAGAGACACAGAGAGAATCCGACTGCATTTCCTCTGTGCTGTTCTCTGTGTCTCTGTGTCTCTGTGGTTCAAGCAATTTCATTGCCCTTCCTCCCACTGCTGCTGTCGCTCCGCAACGCGCAGCAACGGCAGCACGTCGCAGTAGGCGAGCGCCTTTTCGTCTTCGAACACCACGGCGGCGACACCATCCTTCACCTCGCGCGCGAGCCCGGTGATGCGCTCCGCCCAGAGCCGGCGCAAGGCGTTCCAGTCGGGAAACTCATCCTCGGCGTAACGCTTGCGCTGCTGGTCGAGCGCCTTCACGCCGGGCAGCAGGCCATCGCTTTCGGCGACGCCGAGAAAAGCCGGATCGTCGCGGGTGACGCGGGCCAGCGCCACGGCGGCGACCTCGCGATCGGGAAAGGCCAGCGCGGCATAGATCGGCAACTGCGGTTCGCCGATGCGTTCGGCAGCCCAGGTGTCGGCCGAGTCGTTGCGCCCGCTCTTGTAGTCGATCACCACCACTCGCCCGTCATCGAGCTGATCGACGCGGTCCACCACGACCCGCACCGGCAGGCCTTCGATGTCGAGTTCGTGCCTCTCCTCGCAGGCGATCACGCGGAAAGGCAGGCGCTGCGCCTCGACCTCCAGCCAGACCGCCAGCAGTTCACGCAGGCGCCGCTCCTCCAGTTGGCGCAGACGCGGCGGCAACGGTTCCGGCGCACGGCGGTCGAACTCCGCCAGCGCATGCGCCACCACACGGGAAATCTCGGCGTCGCGGGCGGCCACATCCATCTGCGTCAGGTCGGCCAGCGCCCGGCCGCGCCAGAACTCCTCCAACGCCGCATGCAGCAGTGAGCCGCGCGCCCGCGCATCGAGCCCAAAAGTCGGCGCCGGCAACACGGCGGCACCGAGCCGGTACTGGTAGAAGCCCCAGGCCGGACACACCGCCTGTGCCTTCAGCAGCGAGGTACCGCCGCGCAGGCGTTCCTGCGGGCCGACCGGGGGTGCACGCGAATCATCGATTCGCTCCAACCTGCAATCATCGATTCGCTCCAGCCTGCAATCATCGACTCGCTCCGGCGTGCAATCGTCGCCGTGCAAGGCCACCGCTACTGCTGCCGGCCACGCATGACGGGGAATGCCGGCCAGCAACGGGCTGGCCGGCAGGGGTCGCTCGCCGTCGCACTGTGCCCAGGAAAACACGACATCGGCAGCGCG
>JBIJDJ010000252.1:0-3375 GCA_044344175.1 Sulfuritalea sp. | reverse complement strand
ATGAATTGGGGGTAAAAGTTCTCTGCTGACGCGAAATCAGTGATTCCCATGATCCCTGGTATAGGATGCCTGACTTCGAGCCGCGCTAACGCTGCAATGCCGGCCCCCCCTGTCTGGAGGCAGTCATGAACCTTGAATTCATCAACGCGGTCGACATCGTCGGCCACTGGATCAACGGCCAGGCCGACGCCGGCAGCGGCACGCGGCGCGGCGAAGTGTTCAACCCGGCGCAGGGAAAAGTGGCGAGGCAGATTGCGCTGGCTTCGCGCGCCGATGTCGATCGCGCCGTCGCTGCCGCCCGTGCCGCCTTCGCCGATTGGGGGGCGGCGGCGCCGCAGCGCCGTGCCCGCGTCATGTTCAAGTTCCGCGACCTGGTCGAGCAGTATTCCGGCGACCTCGCCCGGCTGCTTTCCGCCGAGCACGGCAAGACCCTGCCCGACGCGCTGGGCGAAGTACAGCGCGGCCTCGAAGTCATCGAGTTCGCCTGCGGCATCCCGCAACTCCTGAAGGGCCAGCATTCGCACGGCATCGGCGGCGGCATCGACCACTGGAGCCAGCGCATGCCGCTGGGCGTCACGGCAGGCATCACGCCCTTCAACTTTCCCTTCATGGTGCCGATGTGGATGGCGCCGATGGCGCTGGCTTGCGGCAACACCTTCGTCCTGAAGCCTTCCGAGCGCGATCCCTCGCCGTCGATGCTGACGGCCGAACTGCTGCGCGAAGCCGGGCTGCCGGCGGGCGCTTTCAGCGTGGTGCAGGGGGACAAGGAAGCGGTCGACGCCCTGCTCGAACATCCCGATGTGCAGGCGGTGTCCTTCGTCGGCTCGACGCCGATCGCCCAGTACATACAGAAAACCGGCATCGCCCACGGCAAGCGCGTGCAGGCCCTGGGCGGGGCGAAGAACCACATGGTGGTGATGCCCGACGCCGATCTCGACGGCGCGGCGGACGCGCTGATAGGCGCCGCCTACGGCTCGGCCGGCGAGCGCTGCATGGCGATCTCGGTGGCGGTGGCGGTCGGCAGTTGCGCCGACGAACTGGTGTTGCGCGTGCTCGAACGCGCCAGGAAACTAAAAGTCGGCGCCGGCGACACGCCGAAAACGGACATGGGGCCGCTGGTGACCGGCGCGCACCGTGACAAGGTGGCCGGCTACATCGCCGCCGGCGTTGCAGAAGGGGCAAAACTGGTGCTCGACGGCCGCCAGGGGCTGACCGGCGAACTGGCCGCGGGTTTCTTCATCAATCCGACCCTGTTCGACAACGTCACCACCGAAATGAGCATTTACCGCGACGAAATCTTCGGCCCGGTGCTCTGCGTGGTGCGCGTGCCGACCTTCGCCGCGGCGGTCGAGCTGATCAACCGCAACAGCTTCGCCAACGGCGTTGCCTGCTTCACGCGCGACGGCGGCACGGCACAGGCTTTCATCCGCAAGATCGAAGTCGGCATGGTCGGCATCAACGTGCCGATCCCGGTGCCGATGGCCTGGCATTCCTTCGGCGGCTGGAAGGCCAGCCTGTTCGGCGACCACCACATCTACGGCGAGGAAGGCGTGCGCTTCTACAGCCGCTACAAGAGCATCATGCAGCGCTGGCCGGATTCCGCATCCAAGGGCCCCGAGTTCGTCATGCCGGTGAACGAATGAGGCAGAAAACCAAACTTCCATGGGCGGAGCCGGCGATAAGCAGGGCGTGGTGATCGCCGAGCGTGGCGCAGATCTGTTGCAGACCCGATCCGCGCGGCCCAACGCGCAGGAAGAACCGCGGGGCGGGCCCTAGGGCGGACTTCAGTCCGCTATCACCCCCCGGCCGGCTGAAGCCGGCCCTACAAAACCCGCAGCCGTGCCGAAACAATCCATGCCCAATCCGTTGATCGACTACCACAACGGGATCTACGCCTTCGATGCCGGCTGCATGCGACCGCTGCTGACCGCCATCCACCTGATCGAGAGCGACGGCCGCGCCGCCTTCGTCGACACCGCCAATTTCGAAGTCATGCCGCAGGCGCTGGCGGCACTCGCTGCGCGCGGCCTCGGCCCCGAGAGCGTCGATTACGTGATCGTCACCCACATCCACCTCGACCATGCCGGCGGCGCCGGGGTGATGATGGAGGCTTTCCCGAACGCCAAGCTGGTCGTGCATCCGCGCGGCGCGCGACACATGATCGAACCGACGAAGCTGATGGCGGGCGTCGAAGGCGTCTACGGCCGGCAACGCGCGCGAAAAATGTACGGCAAGCTGTTGCCGATCGCCGCCGGACGCATCATCGAAGCCCACGACAATACGGCGCTCAAACTCGGCTCACGCGAACTGCTCTGCATCGATTCGCCCGGCCATGCGCGCCACCACATCGCCATCGTCGACCGCCAGACAAGCGGGATTTTCACCGGCGACACCTTCGGCATTTCCTACCGCGAACTGGATGTCGACGGCAAACCGCTGATCTTCCCCTCCTCCAGCCCGATCCAGTTCGACCCGGACGAAATGCGTTCTTCCATCGAACGCATTCTGTCCTTCAAGCCGGATGCGGTCTACCTGACCCACTTCAGCCGGCTCGCGTCACCCGCGGAGCTCGGCCGCGAGGTGCTGCGCCTGCTCGACCGGTATGTAGCCATCGCGTTGGCGGCCAGCGTCGAGGACAACAAGAATGCCTTCATCCATGATGGCCTGACCACCCTCTTGCTGAACGAGGCGCACGCCCACGGCAGCCGCCTGAGCGACGAGAAAATCCTGGATATCTGCCGTCTCGATCTGGAACTCAACGCCCAGGGTCTCGCTTACTGGCTGGACGCCCAAGCGTCACCCTGACCGGGCCGCAGGGTTTGGCTTAGCCCTCAAGCCGGTCGGTCCCATCCCGTAAACCGCGGCAAATTCATGCGACGATTTGTCGCATCGCAGCATGGAAACCCTTGGTTAATGGGATAAATTCTTGTCCTGAATCAAATTACCAAAAGCCCTGGTCGGGTTATCCTCGCACCCCATCGGTATTGGTTTCCGAATGTTTGTTTCAACCGCGCGCTGCAGCGCGCTAACTGTAGAGGGCAGAAACATGGCGAATAACAACGACGACGATGTTCCATTCATGCAGAAGTTGCTGGACAACCACTTCCTGCTCCTGTTTCTGGGGGTAGCGTCTCCCGGTGTCATTTACATCCTGTGGGGCATCATCGACATCATGAGCGTCCCGCTCGCCAAATAAGCATTTCAGTCAATCAGGGAGAATCATATGAGTGCAATCCTGCCGCCAGCAGAGCGGTTGTGGTGGAAACAGCCGATCGCCGGCCAAGAATGGGCCTGGATCGGTATCGCCTTCGTCTGGGCCATGATCATGTTCGTCATGATGGTCTATTGGCACATCAACGGTAAGCAGAACCTCTC
>JBIJDJ010000239.1:0-4189 GCA_044344175.1 Sulfuritalea sp. | reverse complement strand
GCGGGTTGTTTTTATTTGACGCGACGCCCCCCCCCCGAAACGCGTGGACCGTCGCTTCGCCGTAGCGGCAGCGCCAACTTTTTTAGGCGTTTGTGTTTGTTCGTCAGGTCGCGACCTGTTCCGGATCCTGAATTTTCCCGCCGCGCAAATGCCTCTATAGTGCGTACTTCGCCAACAGGATCAGGAGAACAGCATGTCCAAGCCGGAAATCGCCGCAAAAACCCCCTTCGCCGTCACAGTGGAAAAGGGCAAGGATTACTGGTGGTGCTCCTGCGGCAAGAGCAAGTCTCAACCGTTTTGCGACGGCAGCCACAAGGGCTCCGAATTCAATCCCGTCAAATATACGGCCGATGACAGCAAGGCCGTATATTTCTGCGGCTGCAAGCAAAGCGCCAACGGCGCGCTGTGCGACGGCAGCCACAAATCACTCTGACTGAACCGCCATCAACAGGCTTTGGTGTCGCTGCGCCCGGCGGCGATCTGCCGGGCCAGTAGGATGATCGGCAGCAGGCCGACCGCGACAATGGCCAGCGCCGCGGTCGACGCTTCCGCCAGACGTTCGTCGGCCGCCAGCGTGTAAGTCTGCGTCGCCAGCGTGTCGAAGTTGAAGGGGCGCATGACCAGTGTTGCCGGGAGTTCCTTCATCACATCGACGAACACCAGCAGCGTGGCCGTCAGAAGGCTGCCGCGCATCAGCGGCAGATGTACCCGGCGCAGGGTTTCCGCCTGGCCGCTGCCAAGGCTCTGTGCGGCAGCCTCCATGCTCGGTGTGATGCGGGCCAGCCCCGCTTCGACCGTCTGCAGCGCGATTGCCAGGAAGCGCGCGAGGTAGGCGTACACCAGCGCGGCAATCCCGCCGGTCAGGATCAGACCGGGATTGACGCCCGTCATCTGTTGCCACAACTCCGCCAGCCAATGGTCGAGCCGCGTCACCGGGATCAACACGCCGACGGCAATGACTGAACCCGGTACCGCGTAACCCAGACCGACGATACGGCTCGCCAGAACCGACAGGCGGCGTCCGTCACGAGCGGCAAATCCCAGCAGCAAAGCCAGCAATGCCGCCAACACAGCCGCCAGCGCCGCCAGGGTAAAACTGTTTCTTGCGAGCAGCAGAAAACGTCCGGTAAAACCGGCGCCCTCCTCACCGGCATCGCCCATGGCCAGCCGCAACAGCAGCGCCGCCGGCAGCACGAAGCCAATGACCACCGGAATCGCGCAGCCGATCTGGGCCAGCAGCGCGTGCCAGCCGATGAGCGCCTGTCGCATGGAACGACGTCGACCACTGGTGTCGTGATAGCGTGCGCGGCCCCGGCTAACCCGCTCCAGCAGAATCAGCAAGGCGACGAAACCGAGCAGGGCGGCGGCCAGTTGGGCGGCGGCAACGCGGTCACCGAGCGAAAACCACGCGCGGTAAATGCCGGTGGTGAAGGTCTGCACCGCGAAATAGGCCACCGTGCCGTAATCGGCCAGCGTTTCCATCAGCGCCAGCGCCATGCCGGCGGCGATCGCCGGACGCGCCAGCGGAATCGAGACGCGCCAGAAGCCCTGCCAGGGATTAAGGCCGAGGGCGCGGGCCGCCTCGATCATGCCGCCGGCGCGCTCGAGAAAGGCGGTGCGCACCAGCAAGTACACGTAGGGATAGAGCACGCAGGAAAACAGCACGATGGCGCCACCCAGCGAACGCACCTCGGGGAACCAGTAGTCGCCCTTCTTCCAGCCGAAAGTCTCGCGCAGCCCGGTTTGCAGGGGACCAACGAATTGCAGGAAATCGGTATAGGTATAGGCCAGCACATACGCCGGCATCGCCATGGGCAGCAGCAGCGCCCACTCCGCCATGCGCCGCCCTGGGAAGTCGTTCAAGGCCACCAGCCAGGCCGCGCCGGTACCCATCGCGGCGACGCCGATGCCTACGCCGAGGCACAACCAGATCGAATTCGCCACATACTCGGGCAGCACAGTGGCCATCAGATGGCCCCAAGTCTCGCCGGTGCCACCGGCGAAAAGATTGGCACCGACCGCGAGCACCGGCAGCGCGACCAGAACCGCGAGCGCGAAGGAGAAAGCGGGGAGCCACAAGGATGATCGGGACACGACCGGCAGATTATAATTGAGACTCATTCTCCACAAGCCGCCATCTACGCGACGATCATGCCCTTGCTCGAAGTCGACCGTGTCAGCCATGCCTACGGCAAGCAAGCCGTGGTGCGCGACCTGTCCTTCGACCTGGCGCAGGGCGAAATAGCCTGCCTGCTGGGGTCTTCGGGCTGCGGCAAGACCACCATGCTGCGCCTGATCGCCGGTTTCGAATCACCTTCCGCCGGCAGCATCCGTCTCAACGGCGTGACGATCGCCAACAAAAAGACCCAAGTCCCGGCCGAAGCGCGGCGAATCGGCATGGTGTTTCAGGACTACGCCTTGTTCCCGCACCTTTCAATCGCCGACAACATCGGCTTTGGCCTGCGCGAAAAGTCGGCGCCCGTGAGACGCCAACGCGTCGATGAAATGCTGGAACTGATCGGTCTGGACAATCGCGGCGAACACTATCCGCACGAGCTTTCCGGCGGCCAGCAACAACGCGTGGCACTGGCTCGCGCCCTGGCGCCGCAACCGCACCTGCTGCTGCTCGACGAGCCCTTCTCCAACCTCGATGTCGAGCTGCGCGAACGCCTGTCGCTGGAAGTCCGCGACATCCTCAAGCGCGCCGGGATGGCTGCGATTCTGGTCACCCACGACCAGAATGAAGCCTTTGCAGTCTCCGACATGGTCGGCATCATGCGCGAAGGCAGGATCGAACAGTGGGATACGCCCTACAACCTGTATCACCGGCCGGCGACGCGCCATGTAGCCGATTTCATCGGTCAGGGCGTATTCCTCCCCGGCGAAGTGATCTCGCGCCAGGTGGTGGAAGTGGAACTGGGCCGGCTCGATTCGGATGTGCCGATGGATTGCGGTTCGAGTTGCGCAGAATGCCAGCGCGACTGCCGGCTGGACGTGCTGCTGCGCCCGGACGACGTGATCCACGATGACGCCAGCGGGGTCAAGGCCGAAGTCATCGCCAAATCCTTTCGCGGGGCCGAGTTCCTCTACACGCTGCGCCTGGCCTCGGGTGCTCAGGTTCTGTCACTGGTGCCCTCGCACCACAACCATGCCATCGGCGAAATGATCGGCATCCGGCTCGATGTCGACCACGTTGTCACCTTCACTCAGGGCCGATGATCCCCTGGCTGAGCGAAGCGCCCGTATTCCCGCCGCTAGACACGGCGCTGGCTGAACCGAACGGCCTGCTCGCCGCGGGCGGCGACCTCGACCCGCAGCGCATTCTGGCAGCCTACCGGCGCGGCATCTTTCCCTGGTATTCCGCCGGCGAACCCATCCTGTGGTGGAGCCCGGATCCGCGCATGGTGCTGTTCCCCGACGAGGTGAAGATCTCCCGCTCACTGGCCAGGACGCTGCGCAACGCGAGCTACGAAGTTCGCCTCGACACTTCCTTCGACGCAGTAATCGGCGCCTGCGCCAGCAAACCACGCGACGGCCAGCCCGGCACCTGGATCACGGTAGAAATGCAGCAAGCCTATCGTGCGCTGCACCGTCTCGGCTACGCGCACAGCGTGGAAACCTGGATAGCCGGCAAGCTCGCCGGCGGCCTTTACGGCATCGCGCTGGGACAGGCTTTCTACGGAGAATCGATGTTCAGCCACGCGCGCGATGCGTCGAAAATTGCACTTGCGCATTTGTGCGCCCACCTCAAGCAGCGCGGATTCGGCATAATCGACTGCCAGATGGAAACCGCTCACCTCGCCTCGCTCGGTGCCAGACCGATTCCCCGCCGCGACTTTGCCGCACGGCTGGATGAACTTTGTCTGCGCGGCGACGCGCCGGAACACTGGCCGGCCACTGCCATCGACGGGCACTTCAGGCGCCAGCCATGACCCACCCATGACCCACCTTCGCGACCTGCCGCCTTTCCCGCTGCTGCAGTTCTATGCCACAGCGCCTTACGGCTGTTCCTACCTGCCGGGCCGCATCGCACGCTCCCAGGTCGCGACGCCGACCCACCTGATCGATAGCGCGACCTACAGCGAACTGGTGCGCGCCGGTTTTCGCCGCAGCGGCGTGTTCACCTATCGCCCCTATTGCGACGCCTGCCGCGAATGCCAGCCGGTGCGGCTCGACGTGACTGCCTTCG
>JBIJDJ010000238.1:0-4191 GCA_044344175.1 Sulfuritalea sp. | reverse complement strand
TTTTGTGGACCTGCGGCAGCATCGCCCTGCTGCTGGGCATCATAGGTATCTTTTTGCCCGGCCTGCCGACCACGCCCTTTGTCCTGGTCGCTGCCGCCTGCTATGCGCGGGCATCGGAGCCGTTTTATCGCTGGTTGGTCTCCAATCCGACCTTCGGCCCGCTGATCGTCGAATGGCGGCGCCACCACAGCATGCCCCACCGCATCAAGATCCTTGCCATCACGCTGATGAGCCTGACCATCTGCGCCTCGATCTGGACGTTGTCGGCCATGCCCTGGCTGCAGGCCCTGCTGGCATGCATCGGCATTGGCACCGCTGTCTGGCTCTGGCGCATCCCCTCGCGCGATCGTCAAGGCGGCGAAGGCCGGAGCGACGCAAAAGGGTAAAATTTAGCCCAATACAAAAGCAAATAAGGGAGTTTGCATCATGGCGAAGTACAGTATTGAATCCATCCGTGCCCTGGCTCTTGTCGGCCACGGCGGTGCGGGCAAGACCACGCTGGCCGAAGCCCTGCTGTTCAAGGCCGGGGCCATTGCAGCCAAGGGCAGTGTCGAGAAGGGCAATACGGTCTGCGATTTCGACGCGCAGGAAAAATCCGCCGGCCATTCGCTGAATTCGGCACTGGTCAATTTTGCCTGGGAGGGTGTGCACGTTCACCTCATCGACACCCCCGGCTACCCTGATTTTTCGGGCCAGGCGACCGCTGCGCTGGCGGGCGTCGATACCGCAGTGGTAGTGATCAACGCCCAGACCGGCATCGAACTGGCGACCGAGCGCATGATGCATGCGGCGCAGGCGCGCGGCTTGCCGCGCATGATCGTGATAAACAAGATCGACGCCGAGAACGTCGATCTGCCGGGGCTGGTGGGGGAAATCCGCGAGCGCTTCGGCAAGGAGTGTCTGCTGCTCGACCTTCCCTCGCATGGCCGGCAGGAGGTGGTCGAGGTGCTGGAGCACGCTGCAGGTGACGCGGATTTCGATTCGATCGCCCACGCCCATCGCGAACTGATCGACCAACTGGTGGAAGAGGACGAGTCCCTGCTGGCGCGCTATCTGGAAGAGGGCAAGGATCCGGACGCGAAGGAACTGCATGCGCCGTTCGAGAAAGCCCTGCGCGCCGGCCATCTGGTGCCGATCCTGTTTGCTTCGGCCCGCACCGGTGCCGGCATTGCCGAACTGCTGCATGTGCTGGCTTCGCTGGCGCCGAATCCTGCCGAGGGCAATCCGCCGCTGTTCTATCGCGGCGAACCGGGGCAACCGGGCGAAGCCTTCGATGCCCGGCCCGATGGCGCACTGCATGTGCTGGCCCACGTCTTCAAGATCATTGCCGATCCCTACATGGGCAAGGTCGCCGTGTTTCGCGTGCATCAGGGCACGGTGAGGAAGGACGGCCAGTTGTTCGTCGGCGACGGCAAGCGCCCTTTCAAGGTCGCGCACCTTTACCAGTTGCAAGGCAAAGATTTTGTCGAAGTCGATGAACTGGTGCCGGGCGACATCGGCGCCGTGGCCAAGATCGACGAGATCGATTTCGACGCCGTGCTGCATGACTCCCACGACGAAGACAACATCCATCTGCGCCCTCTGGAGTTCCCGCGGCCGATGCAGGGCCTCGCCGTCGAGACCAGACGCAAGGTCGACGAGCAGCGTTTGTTCGACATCCTGCACAAGCTGGAACTCGAAGATCCCTGCTTCGAAGTCGAGCGGCATCCGACCACGCACGAGACCGTGATCCGTGGTCTCGGCGAGATGCATCTGCGCTACAAGCTGGAAAAAATGGCGACCCAGTACAAGCTCGAACTGGACACGCGGCTGCCGCTGATTCCCTACAGCGAAACCATCACCGTCGGCGCCGAGGGGCACTGCCGGCACAAGAAACAGTCGGGCGGGGCCGGACAGTTCGGCGAGGTCTATCTGAAGATCGAGCCGCTGCCGCGCGGTGCCGGCTTCGAGTTCGTCGATCGCGTCAAGGGCGGCGTGATTCCCGGCGTGTTCATGGCCGCGGTCGAAAAAGGCGTGCGCCAGGCACTGACCGATGGCGTGATCGCCGGATTCCCGGTGCAGGACATTCGCGTCATCGTCTATGACGGCAAGACGCATGCGGTGGACGGCAAGGACGTGGCTTTTTTCAGCGCCGGGCGCAAGGCGACGGTGGAGGCCATCCGCGCCGCCGCGGCCATCGTGCTGGAACCGATAGTCAGCATCGAGGTGAGCACACCGGAAACCGCGATGGGCGACATCGCCGGCGACCTGGCCAGTCGTCGCGGCCATGTCACCGGGACGCAAAGCGGCCTCGCCGCGCGGCGTCAGGGCCTGATCAGCGTCAGCGGCGAAGTGCCGCTAGCCGAAATTTCCGACTATGCCTCACGCCTGAAATCGCTGACCGGAGGGCAGGGCGCCTACAACATTGAGTTCGCCCGCTATGCGCAAGTGCCGCCGCAGGTGCAACAAAAACTCGCGGCCAGCTTCAAGCTCAAGGACGAGGATGAGTGAGCGGGAATTGATCCGGCGGGAGTTCGTTGTACTTTACCCGCTGCTTTTCAAATAAAAAGTCGGCGCTGGTGACACGGCGCCGCGCCCTGGCGGCGTAATCAGCGCCCCAGGCAGATCTCGAAGCGGACGCCGCCGGCCGTGGAATGCGCGGAAATCTCTCCGCCATGAGCCCGGACGATGGAACGCGTGATGGCGAGGCCGAGGCCGGCGCCTTCGTTACCGCGGTGCCGCGACGGATCGGCACGGTAGAAGCGGTCGAAGATTCGTGACAGGTGTTCCGGCGGGATCGGCTCGCCAGTGTTTTCGATGGTGAGGCTTATGCCGTCGTCTGTTGTCTCGATGCGGACTCGGATGCTGCCGCCGGCGGGCGTGTGGCGAATGGCATTGGAGAGCAGGTTGGCCAGCGCCCGGCGCAGCATGAGCTTGTCTCCGGATATCTGTCCGCTTCCTGTCAGCGAAAGCCGGAGCATTTTTTCCTCCGCCAGCGCGTCGAAGAAATCGAACAACTCGCGAACCTCGTTCGCCAGGTCCACCGGTTCGCGGTTGGGCACCATCAGGCCGTGCTCGGCCTGCGCCAGGAACAACATGTCGCCGACCATGCGCGCCAGGCGCTCGTACTCCTCGGCGTTGGACGCCAGCACCTCGCGGTATTCGTCAGGGCTGCGGGCGCGCGTCAGCGCGACCTGGGTTTCGGTCATCAGGTTGCTGATCGGCGTGCGCAGTTCGTGGGCCAGGTCGGAGGAAAAATCCTTGAGCCGTTGAAACGAGTCTTCGAGGCGCGCCAGCATGTCGTTCAGGGTTTCCGCGAGTTCGGCCAGTTCGACCGGAACCGCATCGAGTGGCAGGCGATAGTCGAGGCGGCTGGCGGTGACACCGGCCGCGCCCTGGCGGATGGCTTGCAGCGGCGCCAGGCCGCGCCTGACCGCAACCCAGCCGAGCAGGCCGGCCAGCGCGGCGGCGACGGCGACGAACAGCCACAGGGTGCGCTGGAACGAGGCCATGAAATGCTCGTGGTGCGTGACGTCCACCGCCACCGCGACCAGCATCGGCGACCCGCCCGGAATACCGGTCGGCAGCAGCGCGGAAATGCCGCGCCGGGGCTGCCGGCCGGAGGGCCCTTCCTGTTGCCAGAACCGCGGCTGCGGCGGACTGCTGATGCCGCTGCGCGCCAGCAGCGCGGGCGGAAAGCCGGCTCCCGCAGTGGCGAACAGGGTTTGCCCGGCGGCATCGCGCACCACGACATCGAGATCGTGATGGCCAACCAGCGCATCATCGAGCTGCATCGGCAGGGCGGCGAACTCGGCCGGCGTCTGGATTTTTTCCAGCAGGTGGCCGGCCAGATGCAGTTTGCCGTTCATCAGATCCATGTCCTGTTCGACGAAGTGCCGCTCGACGGCATTGCCGATCAGCAGGCCCAGCGCCAGCAGCACTGCCGTCGAGACCGTGGTGAACAGCAGGGTCAGACGCCATGTGATCGACTTGCCGCGACGCTTCATCCGGCGTCGTCCTCCAGCACGTAGCCCATGCCGCGCACGGTGCGAATCAGTTTTGGCTCGAAGCCATCGTCCATTTTTGCGCGCAGGCGGCGCACCGCCACTTCGATGACATTGGTGTCGGAATCGAAGTTCATGTCCCAGATCTGCGAGGCGATCAGCGAGCGCGGCAGCACTTCGCCGCGGCGGCGCAGCAGCAGTTCGAGCA
>JBIJDJ010000064.1:0-14570 GCA_044344175.1 Sulfuritalea sp. | reverse complement strand
CAACGCGCAACTCGCGCTGCGCCTTGGCTGGACCGCCACCGGTCGCTTCGGCGAGCAGGACATCGGCTTTGTCGGCGTTCCGTCAGAGCCGACTTTTGCCGGAGCACTAGCGCAGCGGATGGAGCAGGCGCTGGGCCGTGCGCCGATGCTGATCGGCGATCCGGCGCGCAAGGTGGTGCGCATTGCCTGGTGCAGCGGCGGCGCACAGGACTACTTCGAAGCCGCGCTGGCCAGCGACGCCGATGTCTTCGTTTCGGGCGAGATATCGGAACAGACCGTGCACCTTGCGCGCGAAACCGGGATGGCCTACATCGCCGCAGGTCACCATGCCACCGAGCGCTATGGCGTGATGGCGCTGGGCGCGCATCTGGCGGAGCAGTTCGGCATCGACTGCGAGTTTGTGGATATCGACAACCCGGTGTGACCCGAGGCAATGCCGGGCGTCTTGCCCGAGCCAAGCCCGCTGGGTCCGGCGGTCAAGCGTGCCGGATCTGCGGAAAAGCATTCTTACAGCGCAGGCGTATCGATCGCATCCGGGTCTACGTCCGGCTCCAGCGTATCGGGATACTTCGCCATCTGCACTTTCAGGAGATCCTGATGTTCGACTTCTTCATCCCGGAGTTCCTCGAAAAGTTTGCGCACCGAACTATCCTGAATGCCAGGCAAGGCATTGCTAAAAAACTCGTAAGCCTTGATTTCGGACTCCATCGCAACTTCCATGGCATGTCGTGGCGACATGTTGGGCCTTGGCTTGCCACTATCCGGAGCTTCGACATCCTCGATCATGTCCGCGGTGATCCGCGCCGGGGCGTCGCCAAAAAGCGAACGCCTACGTGCCCCAAGTTCCTCCCCGTGGCGCCGCTCGTAACCGGCCATCGTCCTGAAGAAATCCGCCGCATCGCCCGTGTAGTGCTCCCCGAGCAGGTCTACGAACCAAAGGTAGCGTTCTTCCGCTTCCTTTTCGATCAGCACGGCCATGTCGAGTGCGTCCTGCAAATTCAGTTTCGAAAAATCCAGTTGCGTCATCATCTTTTCCTAGAGGACAGGGTTTAACTAAGGTTTGGGATTGCAATCTTGCGAGGAGACTGACGCTGAGGATCGTGGTCAGCATGTCAGGCCAAGACGTTAGCGCAGGAAGGTCGTTGTGGGTTAAAATTATGAGCTGATAGTTTTGACTGATTCTTGATGTTAGTCAACCGTCACACTGCTCTGCGAAGTGATCATTGCACCAATCCCAAGCATCCATTTTTCCGAATGCTTTCATTCATGGTCGCATTCTTGGGAACTATTACGGCAACCAACCCATAGCGAAAGCGAAGAACATGTCCAATGAACCCGTTAAAGCACGCCCGATCGAGGAACTCGACAGCGTAGTCATTCGCTTCGTCGGAGACTCCGGCGACGGCATGCAACTCACCGGTACCGAGTTTTCCAAGGCGGTCGCCAAAGCCGGCCACGGTTTCACCACTCACCCCGATTATCCGTCGGAAATCCGCGCCCCGACCGGCACGCTGTATGGCGTTTCCGGCTATCAGATACAGTATTCCTCCGGTCGGGTTTTCACTTCCGGCGATGCGCCGGACGTGCTGGTCGCCATGAATCCCGCCGCGCTGAAGACCAACCTGCCGGACGTCAAGCACGGGGGGATCCTCATCGTCAATAGCAGCGCCTTTACTCCGGGCAATCTGGAAAAGGCCAAGTATGAGAGCAATCCGCTGACCGACGGCAGTCTGCAGGGGCATCGCCTCTATGCGATCGACATCTCCACGCTGACGGCGAATGCGTTGGCAGACTCGGGTCTGGGCAAGAAAGAAGTGGGCATGTGCAAGAACTACTTCTCGCTCGGGTTGATGATGTGCCTGTACAGCCGTCCGGTGGACAAGGAAATCACCGACATCGAGAAAAAGTTTGCCAAGAAGCCGAAAGTCGCCGCAGCCAACACCACCGCACTGCGGGCAGGCTATGCCTACGCCGAGGCCACCGAGATGTTCGCCGTCTCCTACCAGATGCGCGAATCGGCGCCCGTACCGGGCAAGTACCGCAGCATCACCGGCAACGTGGCGTCTGCACTCGGCTTCGTCGCCGCGTCCGAGATTTCCGGGGTGCCGCTGTTCATCGGTTCCTATCCGATCACGCCGGCGACCGAGATTCTTCAGGAACTCTCGAACCTCAAGCACTACAACGTGACGTCGTTCCAAGCGGAGGACGAGATCGCCGGCATTTGTTCGACCATTGGCGCCGCCTACAGCGGCGCACTGGCCCTGACGACAACCTCCGGACCGGGCCTGGCGCTCAAGACGGAGGCGATGGGCCTGGCGGCCATCCTCGAAATTCCGATGGTGATCGTCGATGTCCAGCGCGCGGGTCCCTGCACCGGTATCCCCACCAAGACCGAGCAATCCGATCTGCTGCAGGCCGTGTATGGCCGCAACGGCGAATGCCCGATTCCGGTGATCGCCGCCAATTCGCCATCCGACTGCTTTGACGCTGCGCTGGAAGCCTTCCGCATCGCCGTCAAGTACATGACGCCTGTCATCCTGCTGACCGAAGGCGGCATTGGCCAGGCCGCGGAACCCTGGCTGATTCCCGATGTGGCCAGCTTGCCGAAGATGGAAGTCAAGTATTGCACTGACCCGCAAGGCTTTCAGCCCTACGCCCGCGATGAAAACCTTGCGCGCCCCTGGGTTCGCCCCGGTACGCCCGGCATGGAGCATCGCATCGGCGGCCTGGAGAAGGACTTCCTGACCGGCAATATTTCCTCGGAACCCCTCAATCATCAACGCATGTGCGAAACGCGTGCCGCCAAGGTCGCCGGCATCGCCAAGGACTTCCCGCCCTCGAAGGTTGAGGGTCCCGAAAAGGGCGAACTGCTGGTGATCGGGTGGGGTAGCACCTACGGCTCGATAGCCCAGGCCTGGCAAAAGGCCAATGTCGCGGGCAAATCGGTGGCCTTCGTTCATCTGCGCCACCTCAATCCGCTGCCTTCCGATCTCGGCGACATAATCAGCCGTTACAAGAGCGTGCTGGTTCCCGAAACCAATTTGGGACAACTCTCGAGGCTGCTGCGTGAACGCTACCTGCGCGATGTGATCCAGCTGAATAAAGTGCAGGGCAAACCCCTCAAGGTCGCCGAAATATACGACCGCATCCTGGAATTGTGCTGAGGAAACAATGATGACCGATATGACTGTAGCAACACCGATTCAAGCTCTGACCAAGAAGGACTTCGAATCCGGCCTGGATGTGCGCTGGTGTCCTGGTTGCGGCGACTACGCCGTCCTCTCCCAGATCACCAAGCTGATGCCCAAGTTGGGCATCCCGCGGGAAAAGTTCGCGTTCGTATCCGGCATCGGCTGTTCCAGCCGCTTTCCGTACTACGTCCAGACCTACGGCCTGCACACCATCCACGGCCGTGCTCCGGCCATCGCCAGCGGCCTCAAGCTGGCCAACCCGGACCTGTCGGTCTGGGTGGTCACGGGCGACGGCGATGCGCTGGCGATCGGCGGCAACCACTTCATTCATGCCGTGCGCCGCAACATCGGCCTGAAGATCATCCTGCTCAACAACCGTATCTACGGCCTGACCAAAGGCCAGTACTCGCCGACGTCCGAACTTGGCAAGAAAACCAAGACCTCGCCGCTGGGCAACATCGATCAGCCCTTCAGTCCCGTGGCGCTTGCCCTGGGTGCCGGAGCTACCTTCGCGGCGCGGTGCATCGACAGCGACCAGGCCATGATGGCCGCTATCCTGGAACGTGCCGCAAAGCACGAGGGTACGGCGTTTGTTGAAATCCTGCAGAACTGCGTCGTCTTCAACGACGGCGCCTTCGACATGCTGTCCGACAAGACCACGCGGGACGACACGCGGCTGGTGATGGAACACGGCAAGCCGCTGGTCTTCGGCAAAGAGCGCAACAAGGGCATCCGCCTGCGCGGCATGGACATGGAAGTGGTCACCATCGGCGAGAACGGCGTCACCGCGGCAGACATTCTGGTGCATAACGAGAACGCAGCGCACAGCGGCCTGGCCTTCTCCCTCGGACAGTTCGAGTCACCGGATTTCCCGGTACCGTTTGGCGTGTTCCGCGATGTCGACAAGCCAAGCTATGAATCGCTCAGCAAGCAACTGGCAGAATCCGCCCGCGCCGCCAAGGGGCGCGGTGACCTTCAGCGCCTGCTCAACAGCGGCGAGACATGGACAATTGAATAAGATTTCAAGGAGAAAAAAATGGCATTGATGATCAACTCAGACTGTATCAACTGTGACGTGTGCGTACCGGAGTGCCCGAACGAGGCCATTACCCAGGGTGACGACATCTACATCATAGATCCGGCCAAGTGCACCGAGTGCGTCGGGCATTTCGACGAGTCCCAGTGTATCGAGGTATGCCCAGTCGATTGCATCCTGGTGGACCCAAATCATACGGAAAGCAAGGATCAATTGCAGGCGAAATACCAGAGCCTGACCGGGGGCTGAGGGATTCGGCCGGCCGCGGAAAATCCGGCCACGTTCGCTTGCTTTCCTGCTCGGGGCACTCGACGGAATGACATGCCGTCGGGTGCTTTTGTTGAGCGAAGTCAGGCTTTTCCTGATCCTTCCAGGGTCAACTTTGTTGAGGCTGTCATCATGCGCATTCCCGTGTCTCGCCGTCGCTTCATCGCCTTTGTAGCTGTGGCAGCAGGTTTGCCGCTCTTGCTCAAGACGGGTGGCGCACAGGCCGGGCTGGTCCGCTGGGAGGGCACCGCCCTCGGGGGCCCGGCCTCGATCCAGCTCTACCACACCGACGAGATGATCGCGCAGCAAGCCATCGCCGCGGCGCTGGCCGAATTGCGGCGTCTCGAAGCGATTTTCAGCATCTATCGCAGCGATAGCGCGATTTCGCTGCTGAATCGCCAGGGGAAACTTGAACAGGCGCCCGCCGACCTGATGACGATGCTGGAGCGTGCGCTGTCTCTGGCGAAGATCAGCGACGGCGTCTACGACCCGACGGTACAGCCGCTTTGGAAGCTGTATTCCTCGCATTTCAATGTGACCAACCCAGATCCTGCCGGACCCTCGGCGCGCGACCTCGCTGCCGCGCTGGCACTGGTCGATTGGCGCCAGGTAGAGGTGGATCGCGCTTCCAGCCGTATTGCCTTTGCCCGTCCCGGCATGAGCCTGACGCTGAACAGCGGCGCCCAGGGCTACATCACGGATCGGGTCGCCGATCAGTTGCGCGCCCACGGTTTCGACCGCATGCTGGTTGACATGGGTGAGCCGCGGGTCTTTTCGGCCAAGCCTGATGGTTCGGCCTGGAGCATCGGCATTGCCAATCCGGCCGATCGAAACGAGACGGTCACCAGCCTCGACGTGGTCGACAAGTGCATCTCTACTTCCGGCGGTTACGGCACCATCCTCGACAAAGCGGGACGTTTCACCCACATCTTCGACACCCGAACCGGCGGGACGGCTCCGGCCATGTTCAGCGTCTCGGTGGTGGCCGACTCGGGTATCGCCGCCGACGGCCTGTCCACCGCCATGCTGATGGCGCCGGTCGACAAGCGCCAGGCGATCCTCAGGTCCGGTGGCGGTGACCAGGCGATATTCGTCACGCCCCTGGGCGTGGTTGCCACCGTGTACGCTTGAGCGAAGGGTAAAAAAGGATGAGCCTGCTCTTCTGGCGCAAATCTGCGCTGCCCACTTTCTCGCGCGGGGGCGTCCATCCCGACGAGCACAAGGAACTCACCGAGAACCTGCCCATCGAGGATTTCATCCCGACCAACGTGTACCTGCCTGTGAGCCAGAGTCTCGGCCCTTCGGCTGAACCGCTGGTGGCCAAGGCGACCAAGGTCAAGCGCGGTGATGTCATCGCCAAAGTTCCCGGTGGCGTTTCACTGCATGCGCCGGTCAGCGGCATCATCAAAGGCGTGACGACCGGCCCCCATGCGTCGTTGGTCTACGACACGGTCATCACCATCCAGGCCAAGCCCAGCGAAGACGATCCCCAGTTTCCGGAGCAGCCTGGCTGGCAGGCGCTGCCGGTGGCGCAGATGCTCGAGCGTATCCGCGACGCGGGTGTGGTGGGACTCGGCGGCGCCGCCTTTCCGACCTACCGCAAGCTCACCCTGCCCAAGGACGCCAAGGTTGACACTCTGGTGATCAACGGATCGGAGTGCGAACCCTATCTGACCTGCGACTACCGGCTGATGCTGGAGGAGAGCGAAAAGGTCGTGCTCGGCTCCTGGTTGATTGCCAAGATCATCGGCGTCGCCAACTGCGTCATCGGCGTCGAGGACAACAAGCAGCCCGCCGCCGAAAAGATGCGCCAGACCATCGACGAACTCGGCCTCGAGAAGATGGAACCGCGGGTCAAGATGACTGTGGTGGTGACCCAGACCCGTTATCCGCAGGGCTCGGAGAAGCAACTCGTGCAGTCGCTGACCGGGCGCATGGTGCCCAAGGGGGGGCTGCCGCTCGCCGTCGGGGTGGTAGTGCAGAACGTTGCCACGGCCATCGCCTGCCTCGACGCGATTCGCAATGGCAAACCGGTGATGGAACGCGTCCTGACGGTATCCGGGCGCGGCATTCAGTCGCCGAAGAATCTCAGGGTGCCGATCGGCACCTCGGTCGAAGACATCGTTGCCCATTGCGGCGGCT
This sequence comes from Sulfuritalea sp., assembly GCA_044344175.1. Lineage (GTDB taxonomy): Bacteria > Pseudomonadota > Gammaproteobacteria > Burkholderiales > Rhodocyclaceae > Sulfuritalea. The sequence continues at coordinate 7,934 of JBIJDJ010000064.1, read as the reverse complement.
ATACCAAAGACGTGGTGAAGATCCTGCTCGGCGGCCCGATGATGGGGCGCACCATCGCCGATCTCGACGTTTCGGTGACCAAGGGCACCAGCGGCATACTCTTCCTGACGGCGGCGGAAACCAGCATCACCCGCTACCAGCCCTGCATCTCCTGCGGCGAATGCGTCGATGCCTGCCCGATGGGGCTGGAGCCCAACCGCGTATCCCAGTACATGGAGGTGGGCCGGCCTATGGAAACCGAACAGTTCGGCGTCAGGGAATGCTTCGAATGCGGCTGCTGCTCCTATAGCTGCCCATCCCACCGGCCCCTGGTGCAATTCATGCAGGTGGCGAAGGCCGCCTACCGCCGCCAAGAGAGGAAAACCAAGTGAGCGAAGCCGAAGTTACGTCGCCCCCGATCCTGCACTTGTCCAGCGGCCCGCACATCGCCTCGGGCCGCAGCACCGCCCAAATCATGTGGATGGTCAACCTGTCGCTGCTGCCGGCGTTGCTTTGGGCCTGGGCCGTCTTCGGTTGGCCGGTGCTGGCCATTACGGCATCGTCGATACTCGGCTGCGCCACCGCCGAGTATCTGGCCTGCCGCATCGCCAGGAATGAATCGACCGTGCTTGACGGCTCCGCGGTTTGCTCCGGACTGCTCCTCGCATTCACCCTGCCGCCGGCGATACCGATCTGGATGCCGTTCATCGGCGGCATGCTGGCCATAGTCTTCACCAAAGCGGTGTTTGGCGGCCTGGGCTACAACATCTTCAACGTGGCGCTGGTCGGGCGGGCCATGATGATGGCCACCTTTCCGGTGGAGATGACCACGCGCTGGCTGACGCCTGCTCTCGGCAATGTCGATGCCGTCTCCTCCGCCACGGTGCTGGCGCAGATCAAGATCGGCGGCCAGGAAGCGCTGAACAAGATTCTGGCTGCGGTCCCCGACGGCGGCCACCTGTGGTTCGATTTCTTCCTCGGCATGCGCGCCGGCTCCATTGGCGAGGTTTCGGTGCTGATGATCATGCTGGGCGCGGCCTTCCTCTTTTGGAAGGGAATCATCAAGCTTTACATTCCGCTCAGCGTGCTGGCCGGTGTCGCACTGATGGCGCCCTTCTCTCCGGCCCCGGCGATCTACATGCTGTCCGGGGGCATCTGGTTGGGCGCCTTCTTCATGGCGACCGATTACGTGACCAGTCCGATTACACCCAAGGGCCAGATCATCTTCGGCCTGGGCATCGGCCTGCTGACCGGTATCATTCGCAACTGGGGCGGATATCCCGAAGGCATCTGCTATGCGATCATGCTGATGAACATACTTACTCCGGCGCTGAACGACTGGTTCAGGCCCAGGCGTCTCACTGCCGGTGGAGCACCGTCATGACTTGCGTAACCGGCAAAGTGGTAAACCAGGAACCGCCCAGCGGGCGCGAGATGGTGATCATCGCCGCGGGCCTTACCGTGGTGTGTCTGGTCGCTGCGATGATCCTCGGCGGCCTGTATTTTGTGACCCAGCCCGCCAAGGAGCACAATCTGCACGTCCGCGAGGAAACCATGATCCGCGGCCTGCTCGGTCTGACCCCGCAAGCAAAGATTCAGGAGGTGCGGCGTTACCTGAAGAAAGAAGGTAAGGAACTGCAAGTTGTCTATCTGACCGGCAAGAAGCTTGCGCAACTGGAACTCGACGGCAAGGAGGCGGCTGTACTTCCGGTTCCGGACGATGTCGCCACCGCAGGTTCCGCTGAGATCAAGGACCAATGGGTGAAGAAGCAGGTCAAGGTCACCAACCCCGAGAACATAAAGTACGCCGGCCGCTTCTTCGTTGGCATGGAAGGCGCTCAGCCGGTAGGCTATGTGGTCGAGGGAGTCAGTTTGGGCTACAAGAACTGGGTGCGCTTCTTCATGGCGATTGACTCGACCTACACCATACAGGGGGTGGAGATCATCCATCATGAAGAGGATCCGGGACTCGGCGCCGAGATCGAACAACGCTACTTCAAGAACCAGTTTGCCGGCAGGAACCTGGCTGACATCGAAAAGATCACCGTTACCAAGGATCCGTTGCCGAAGGAGTGGCAGGAGGCGTTGGAACAACTTGGCGACATGCCCTTCCGGCCGTGGGCGGAAAAGTATCGGGAAATGCTGCCCAGGAATCCGAACATCTATTCCATCACCGGATCTACCATCAGCAGCGTGGCAGTCACCACTGGCGTCAAGACTGCCCTCGGCAACTTCCGCAAACGGATGACCATCGTGGGGAGCTACCTATGAGCGAGAATCGCCCGCCGCCGCCCGTCTCGACCATGCTCATGCGTGGTTTGTTCGAAGAAAACCCCATTTTCCGGCTGGCCCTCAGCCTTTGCCCGGCGGTGGCGGTGACCACCTCGGTGAAGAACGGACTGATGCTGGGGGTTGCCGTGCTCGTGGTGCAGGTGCTATCGAGCATGTCCGGTTCGCTGGTCAAGCATGTCATCAACCCGAAGATCCGCATTCCCGTATTCACGCTGATCATCGCCATCTGGGTGAGCGCCATCGACATGATTCTGGCCGCCTATTTCGCTGCGGTCTATCAGGAAGTCGGGCTCTACGTGAAGCTGATCGTGGCGTTCGCCATCATCATCTCGCGCATGGAACTGTTCTCCATGAAGCACAATGTCGTACCGTCCTTCTGGGATGGTCTGGGCATGGGCCTGGGCTTCTTGGCCGGCATGGTGTTGGCCGGCGCCTTCCGCGAGTTGCTGGGCAGCGGCAGCATTTTCGGTATCGCCGTGGTACCGTTCAAGCCGCTGATGCTGGTCATCCTGCCGGCAGGAGGGTTTTTCACCATCGGCCTGATCATGGCACTTTTCAACTGGGTCGATGTCAAACGGGGGCAAAAGCTGCCGACGGGCGGAGGAGGGGCGCATGGCTGATGCGAAAGTAATATCACCTCACGAGATACTGGTCGCGGGCGCACTGCCTGCCGATGTGACTGCGATACGCTTGGTGCGTAGCTCGGATGCCGACATCCCGCTCGCGCTGGTATCCGTAAAGCCGGCGGCGCAGGCCAACAGCTTCGTGCTGACCACCAGCGAGACGCTTACTAGCCAGGAGCATTACCAGTTGACGGCGAGGGGGGTAGATCAGGCATGGGAAATCGCGCCTTCGCCGCTGGCCATGGTGATCTCGGTGGTCATAGGCGCGGCGTTGATCAACAACTTCGTGTTTACCCGGTATCTTGGCCTGTGCGTGTTCTTCGGGGTCAGTCGCAACAAGGATACGGCAATCGGCATGGGCGTCACCTTCACCATCGTCGGCCTGCTCTCCGGCATGATCGCCTGGGCACTCAACACCATCGCCCTCGCGCCGCTGAAGCTGGAATTCATGCAGATCATCGCCTTTATCGGCATCGTCGCCTGCCTGGTGCAGGCCACCGACCTGATCCTGAAGAAGGTGAATCCGATGCTGCACAAGAAGTTCGGCATCTACCTGGTACTGATCACCACCAACTGCATCATCGTGGCAGTGCCGCTGCTCAACGCCACCAGTGGGGCAACTTTCTTGCAGGCTTTCGGGCTGTCGCTGGGTGCGGGACTCGGTTTCGCGTTGGCCCTGTTTTTAATGAGTTGCGCCATCGAGAAGGTGAACATGGCGCCGGTCCCGGCGGTATTCAGGGGACTGCCGGTCGCCTTCATCATTGCCGGTCTGTTTGCCCTGAGTTTTCTCGGTTTTTCCGGTTTAAAGGTGGCATAACGCTATGGATCTGCTACACGTCGCACTTTGGGGTGTCCTCGTCTTTACTACGCTAGGCCTGCTTTTCGGCATCGCCCTGGCCAGCGCCGCGCGCAAGTTTCACGTCCCGGTCAATCCGCTGGTCGAGGAGGTGCGCGAAAACCTGCCTTCCGCTAACTGCGGTGCCTGTGGTTTCGCCGGCTGCCAGACCTACGCCGAGAAGGTGGTCGAGGACGAAAACATCTCGCCCTCGCTATGCACCCCCGGCGGCAAGGTGGTCGCCATCGACATCTCCCGGCTCACCAACAAGGTCATGGGCGAGATGAAGGAGGTGGTGGCAATGTTGCGCTGCTCGGGTGCCGATGCGGTGGCCCGCAAGCAGGCCGAATACGATGGCATACACACCTGCCTCGGCGCCAACCTGGCATTCGGTGGCGCCAAGGCCTGCAAGTACGGCTGCCTCGGCCTGGGTGACTGCGTGCGCGTATGCAGCTTCGATGCCATGACGATAAGCGACAAGGGCATCGTCGAGATCGACTACCAGAAGTGCACCGGCTGCGGCCTCTGCCTCGACGTCTGCCCGAAGGACTGCCTGATCGGCTATCCGCGCGAGTACCGTGTCGCCCTGACCTGCCAGTCCAAAGGCAAGGGCAAAGCCGTCAAGGATACCTGCACCGTGGGCTGCGTCCAGTGCATGGCCTGCATCAAGGAGTGCCCGGCCGAGGCGATCAGCCTGGCTGGCGGCATCCTGGACATCGACCACGTGGCGTGCATGGCCTATGGCCCGAGTTGCGAACAGATCTGCGTCACGGTCTGCCCCACCGACATCATCCACAGCCCGGGCCAGTTGCCGGACGCCAACAAGCCCAAGCCGAAGAAAGTTTCGAAGCAGGCAGACACGGCAGCGGCGGAATAATCCGCTGCGATGGAAGCCGGCAGGCCTGCATCGCCGACCTCATGCGGCTACCTGTGTTCAGCGGGTACCCGGAAATAGCCTGAAAAGTCGCGCAGGAATTGTTCCTGACTTACCGTGACGTCGGCAAGCGGCGAGGGCAGCACCAAGTCTGCAATTTTGCCGATCGACTCCCGCGGCGGCGGCTGTTGCTAACAGGCTCCAATAGTCACTCTTCGGATTCCGGGTCCGCGATAAAACTGAAGTCGCGGATCGAGACGACGCCGACAACCTTCTTCTTGCCGTCCACCACCGGAAGATGGCGGATCTGGTTCTCGGACATGAGCCTGATGGCTTCCTGCTGGGTCATCTCCAATGTGGCGAAGTGAATGCGATCATGCTCGACCATGATCTCGCCAACCTTCGTCTCCTTTGAAGTGCGCCCTTGAAGCACTACCTTGCGCGCGTAGTCTTTTTCCGAAATTATGCCAACGAGCTTGCCCTGGTCCATTACCAGCAAGGCGCTCACATCGTGTTCTGCCATGAGGACCAGCGCATCATGAACAGATTTCGTTGAACTAATCGAAATGACCGTGCCTTTTCGTGAGCCAAGAATATCGGAAATGGTATTCATGTAAGCCTCCGGGTTTGGAATTGGAAATGAACTGATACTGAGGCCAGTATTGCAGAGGCGGGCTGCCGCAGTCAATCGACCTATAGTTGCTTCGCTGGCTGCGGGCGCAAGCAGCGCATGGCGCGCCTGCCGGCGCATCGACGGTCGCTTTGGCGAGCAGAACATCGACTTTGTCGGCGTCCCGCGAGCGCCGACTTTTCGCTGACCAGCCGTGGCCGACGCCCGGTTCGCTTCATACGGATGCGCGCGCCTGCCGACGGAAAGAAGCATGACGCACAGTGCGCGCCGAGAGTAAAATCCGCGCCTGATTACTGACCCATCGGTCATTAATGTTGTTCAACAAAAGGAATCGTTGCTTGGCCTGGAAAAGCCTGCGGCGATTCGCAACCCGAGAACACCCCATGTCATCGAAGAAACGCCCCCTGGTCATTGCCATTGCCGTCATCGGCCTTGCCGGTCTGGCGGCTTTTGCCTGGTATGCCAATCAATCCGCCGGCAGCGCCCCGGCGGCAGGGGCTGCGAAGCCCGGCGGCCCGTCCGCCGGTCCGCCGGGTGGTTTCGCGATGGCGGTTGAAATCGCCAGGGTTGCGTCCGCCAGGCTTGACGACGAGGTCAGTGCGGTCGGCTCGCTGAAATCAGTGGACTCGGTGGTATTGCGGCCCGAGGTTTCCGGGCGCGTCGCGGCGATCCGCTTTACCGATGGCCAGAGGGCGGCCAGAGGTTCCGTGCTGATCGAACTCGATGCGCAGACGCAGGCGGCCGAATTGCAGCAGGCGAAGGCCAATCTCGGGCTGGCGCAGGCCAACGCCAAGCGCAACGAAGACCTGTTCCAGAAGAAATTCGTATCGCAACGCGCGCTCGAAGAAACCCAGGCGCAGCTCAAGGTGCAGGAAGCCGGTGTTGCGCTGGCTGCCGCCAGGCTCGACAAGATGGCGCTGCGGGCGCCGTTTGCCGGCGTCGTCGGCCTGCGCAGCGTCTCGCTCGGCGATTACGTCAAGGAAGGACAGGAGTTGGTCAATTTCGAAGGGGTGACCACGCTGAAGGTGGATTTCCGTTTGCCGGAGATGCACCTGGCCAAGCTCGCCAGGGGCCAGCGTGTCGAACTGACCAGCGATGCGATGCCGGGCAGGCATTTTGCTGCGACGCTCGATGCGATTGATCCGCTGATCGATGCCAACGGCCGTTCGCTGGCCGTGCGGGCGAAACTCGATAACGCTGACGGCGCTTTGCGTCCGGGCATGTTTGTACGCGTGCGTCTGATCTTCGCCAGCCGCGAAAATGTTCTGACCATTCCGGAGCAGGCGCTGGTGCCTGCGGCACAGGGGATTTCGGTGTTTGTCGTGATTGACGGCAAGGTGAAACAGACACCGGTAAAACTCGGGCAGCGCTTGGCCGGCAGCGTCGAGATTGTCGAGGGCTTGAAGGCGGGGGACATTGTCGTTACGGCGGGCCAACTCAAACTGCGCGACGGCGCGCCGGTCAAGCCGGTCGATGACGCGGCGCCGGGCGGCACGAGCGGCACGGCAGGCGGCAAGCCGGCGCAGGGCCGGTAAGATGAGGATCTCCGAACTCTGCATCCAGCGCCCGGTTTTTGCCACCGTGATGAGCCTAACGGTGATGCTGATCGGGATTGTTTCCTACACGCGCTTGCCGGTGCGCGAGTATCCGAAGATCGACGAGCCGGTGGTGACCGTCGACACCACCTACCGCGGCGCCTCCGCCGAAATCATCGAATCGCAGATCACCAAGCCGCTGGAAGACTCTCTGGCCGGCATCGAAGGTGTCGATGTCCTCTCGTCGATTTCGCGGGCCGAGAACAGCCAGATTTCGGTACGTTTCAAGATCGAGCGCAATCCCGATTCGGCGGCCTCCGACGTCCGCGACCGGGTCGCCCGCGTGCGCTCCAAACTGCCGCAGGCGATCGAGGAGCCGGTGATCGCCAAGGTCGAAGCCGACGCCAACCCGATCATCTGGGTGGCCTTTTCGTCCGACCAGCATTCGCCGCTCGAGGTGACCGACTTCGCCAGCCGGGTCGTCAAGCCGCGCCTGCAAACGCTGCCGGGAGCCGCGGATGTGCGCATCTTCGGCGACCGCAAGTTCGCCATGCGCGTCTGGCTCGACCGCGAACGGCTGGCGGCCCACAATCTGACGCCGGCCGATGTCGAGGACGCGCTGCGCAAACAAAACGTCGAGGTACCGGCCGGGCGCATCGAGAGCCTTCAGCGCGAGTTTTCGGTCGTCGCCCAGACAGACCTGAGCAAGCCGGAGCAGTTCGAGCAGGTGGTCGTGCGTGCGCCGACCGCCGCCAGCCCTTACCCGGTAAAAATCCGCGATGTGGGCCGCGTCGAAATCGGCGCCGCCAGCGAACGCAGTTCGGTGCGCTTCAACGGCCGCAGCGCGGTGGCGCTTGGTGTCATCAAGCAGGCGACCGCCAATCCGCTCGACCTCTCGCGGGCGCTGCGTGCAGAACTGCCGCGCGTTACCAAGGACCTGCCGGCGGGCATGGAGGCGAAGATTGCCTACGATTCGTCGATCTTCATCGACCGTTCGATCGAGGCGGTTTTCAAAACCATCGGCGAGGCGATCCTGCTGGTCGTGCTGATCATCTTCTTCTTCCTGCGCAATGTGCGGGCGACGCTGATTCCGCTGGTGACCATCCCGGTTTCCCTGATCGGCGGGTTCGCCATCATGTTCGTGCTCGGCTTTACGGTGAATACG
>JBIJDJ010000237.1:0-4320 GCA_044344175.1 Sulfuritalea sp. | reverse complement strand
TTCGGAGTTTGTCCCACCAGTTCATTTTCGGCGTAGCCGGTCATCTTGCAAAAGGCCCGATTGACACTGATGATCCGGCTGTCTGCCGCGCAGATCACGATGGCCTCGCTGGTTCCCTCAAACACCGAAGCAGCCACCCGTAACTGTTCTTCGCGGCTGCTCAGCGACTCCTGTTGTTCCTTGATGCGGTGCTGCAACTTGTTGAAGCTGTGGAGCATCAGCCGGATCTCTTTGCTCCCCTCGAGCGGCAGGGGGCGCAGTGCTTCCTGACCCGCCGTCATCGCATCGATGGTCTTTGCCGAGCGGCCGAGGGGACTGATCTGGCTGTGCAGGAACAGCCAGAGCAGCACCGCAATGATGATCGATGCCAGCGCGGCATTCTTGTAGATTTCTCTTTGCAGGGCATCGAGCGGCTTGAAGACGGTGGATGTCGGCAGCGTGGCGAAGACCAGCCAGCTGGTGCTGGTGACGCGTTTCGCCGAATTGAGTGTCTCGACGCCCTGTGCATCGATAGCGACGCCGGAGCCTTCGTACCCCTGTTTGTAGCGGTCATACACGGCGTTCACGCCCGCCGCCGGCTCAAGTTGCAGGACGTTTGCCGGGTCGGTCGACGAGACGAATACGCCATCGGACAAGGAGATCACGTGAAGGTCGCCCTCCAGGCGAAGCTTCGAAGGCAGGATTTCGCTCAAAAGGTCCTGGCCGGCGACCTGGCTGCTACCGGCGAGGACACCGACTATTTCGTTCTTGCCATTCCTGATCGGTACTGCGATGTTGATGACCGGCTTTCCTGTGGATCGATCCAGAACCGGTTTGCCTACTACCGGCTTTCCCGATGTCATGACTTTGCGGACGAAATCCGCTTCCGCATTTCCGTTGTCTTCGCGTGCGTCCGGGTTTGTCGTGTTCGCAAGTTCGACGCCTGTCCCCGAGATGACAAACATGCCTGCATTGAACAAGCGCTCCAGAGGCTTTCTGGTTGCCAGAAATCCCTGCAAACGGATGCGATTGCCCATCAAGTCGGGACCGATCAGGGATGCTGCGTCCCCCAGGGCACTGATGCGCAATCTGACGGCTTCGTCCAGATTGGTGGCGACATTCTTGACGATCTGGAACTGCTGGGCGGAGAGGCTGGTCTTGAAGTTTTCGCGGACCTTGACACCCATGTCGTGCGCCAGAACCCAGATGGTGCTGACGAAAAGCGCCACGGTAAACGTGGCGATCGTTGTCTTCAGGTCAAGCAAGTGTCGCGCCGAGAAAAAATTCTTCAAAATCTGCAATCCTGCATGGTTCCGGAGCAACCCGGGTTCATGAAATGCCCGTGCTTCCAATTGGCGCTGTCATCTACTGCGACCGTAACTGATGGAATTCCCATCGGAATGATACGGTCTCTGCCTTGCCGCAAAACGGTCAAAAGTCACGGAAAGGCACCAATAGTCGGCGTTTGACGGTCAGGTCAAGGGACTCGGAGCCAGATGTCTTGCCTACCCGCGATGGCGTTTTGCGCTCCGCAGGGAAGGTGCGGGCCGGTAACGCCGATTTTTTGTCAGGCGGCCGCGTGCAGCCTGACCGGTATCCGTCGTGGCCCGAATGGCTTCTCGAAGGGACCAAAACGCCCGGCGACGGCCGTGCCGCAATGCCGGCAATGCCCCGTGTCGTCGAGCGCGTAGCCGAGGATGCGATACCAGTCGCGCTGGATTACGGCCTTGCCGCAGCCGGGGCAGAGCGTTTCGTCGCCGGCCTTGTCGTGCACGTTGCCGGTGTAGACATAGTGCAGGCCGGCGTCGATGGCGATGCGGCGGGCGCGGGCGAGCGTGGCCGGCGGCGTGGCCGGAATGTCGCGCATCTTCCAGTCGGGATGGAAGGCGCTGAAATGGATCGGTACGTCCGGCCCGAGTTCCTTCGCTACCCAGGCGGAGAGGGCTTTCAGTTCCTCGTCGCCGTCGTTCATGCCGGGAATAAGCAGGGTGGTGATTTCGAGCCAGCAGTTGGTTTCATGATGGATCAGCACCAGGATGTCGAGCACCGGCTGCAGCTTCGCGCCGCAGAGCTTGACGTAGAAGTCGTCGGTGAAGGCCTTGAGGTCGACATTGGCGGCGTCCATCTTCGAATAGAACTCGTGTGCGGGGCCGGGATGCATGTAGCCGGCGGTAACCGCCACGGTCTTGACACCGACGGCATGGCAGGCGTCGGCGGTGTCCATCGCATACTCGGCAAAGATCACCGGGTCGTTGTAGGTGAAGGCGACGCTCTTCGCCCCATGCTTCTGCGCGGCAAGGGCGATGGTCTGCGGCGTGGCGTCATCCATCAGGCGGTCCATGTCGCGCGACTTGGAGATGTCCCAGTTCTGGCAGAACTTGCAGGCCAGGTTGCAGCCGGCGGTGCCGAAGGACAGCACGCTGGAACCGGGGAAAAAGTTGTTGAGCGGCTTCTTCTCGATCGGATCGATGCAGAAACCCGAGCTGCGGCCGTAGGTGGTCAGCAGCATTTCGCCGCCCTGCATGGCACGGACAAAGCAGGCACCGCGCTGGCCTTCGTGCAATTTGCAGTCGCGCGGGCAGAGGCCGCACTGGATGCGGTCCTCATTTTCCTCACCCGCAAGCTTGTGCCACCAGCGGGCTGGTACCCCGCTTATGGGATCGGCGCTTCTTTCCATTTCCGCACCTCGTAGCGTTGCAGTTGAACTTCGGACGACCAGTAGTCAGCGGGCAGGCCGGCCTTCTGTTTCAGGTGGGCCATGAAGCTGCGCGGGTCGGGAATCTGTTCCCAGACCTGCGGCAGGAAGGTGCTGCGTCGCTGTCCTGTGCTGAAGATGATGCCGTCGATATTCGGTCGCAACTGGCGCAGGGCGTCGGCTTCGTCGCTGAACGTCATCGGCTGCGGCGCGGTCAGCAGCGAGACCTCGACGCGGGTGCGCGGCAGTTCGGCCAGCGTCAGCGGCGGGAAGCGAGGATCGCTGAATGCCGCGGCGACAGCGTTGGCGCGCACATCCTGGTCGAGCGGGCGATGCGCCTGCAGAGAGCCGATGCAGCCGCGCAACTGGCCGTTCTGCGTCAGCGTGACGAAGGTGGCGCCGGGTTGGTTCAGCGCGGGGTCGGCCGGTTCGGCCTGCGTCGCCTGCTTGAACTGGGCGGCGATGGCATTGCGCGCGCGCACCAGCAGGGCCGTGCCGGGATCGGTAACAACGGCTTCGGGCTCGTAGAGGGCGAAAGAGGCGTAGCCGACCACGCGCGACTTGTCGCCGGCGGTATCGCCCGAGTTGCATTGCGCGATGCGTTCGATCCTCAGTCCGCGCTGGCGCGCCACGGCGAGCAGGCCGTTGATCGGCAGCGCACCGCAGGCCTGGTCGAAACTGGTGAGTTGTTCCAGGGCCAGGATGTGATCGGCCGTGGCATGGTCGATCTTCTTCGCTTCGGCGTAGCCATGGAAATGCGAGAGGTCGGAGCTGATCACGATCAGGGTTTCCGGCCCGCCCCAGAGCCGGGCTATGACCTGGGCGACCTCGGCGGCGCCGGTCTGGCCCACTGCCAGCGGCACCAGCTTGAACTCGCCGAGCACGGTCTGCAGGAAGGGCAGTTGCACTTCCAGCGAGTGTTCCTGGGCATGAGCGGTGTCGCTGGCGACCACCTGCGGCAGGTCGGCCAGGGCATCGAGCGCGGTGCGATCGAGCGCGATCCTGCCTAGCGGCGTGGCGAAAGCCTGCACCGTCGGTGCCGCCAGTCCGCGCACCGAGACGCGGTGGCAGGGGCCGAGCAGCACCACGCGGCGGATGCGCCCGGCCAAGGGCGCCAGCAGGGCGTAGGCCTTGCCGGCGGTGCCGCCGGAATAGACGTAGCCGGCATGCGGCACGATGACCGCCTTGAGCAGGCCCGGCGTGGCAGATGCGGAAGTCGGCGCCGGCGGGACGGCGAGGCAGGAGGCGAGATCGTCGCGCAGGCTGGCGGGATCGCCGGGATAGAAGGCGCCGGCGACGGCTGGCGGTCGGATGGTGGTGGCGGTGCTCATGGTCATCTCACTCAGGTCAGCAGCAAGCCGATTGTATAGAATTGGGACATGGTGAGCCCATGTCAGTAGGAATCATGCCGCGCGTTGAGACCATGATCGGATGGATGCAAGGCGCAGTGCGCGGCCATTGGTTGTTCCATTGGCAAGCGCTGCAACGCCGCAGACGCCGATCCTGGTCTCAACCCAAAGGGCCGAGGGGCGTTGGGCGCGCTGCCACGTTGTCGGTCGCTTGCATGGATGTACCATGCCGCACTCCCTCCGCCTCGCATCGCATCCCAACGCCCGGCGGCGCGGGGTACGATTCCTACTGAAATG
>JBIJDJ010000063.1:0-14701 GCA_044344175.1 Sulfuritalea sp. | reverse complement strand
CCCCAGCCCCGTTCCACGGCTGGCTTTGCACAGCCAGCCGGCTGCGGCAGCGCGGAGCAGTGCTCCGCGAAACCCTGCCTGCGCCCCCGCGGGCGGGGGTGACTGCGGTTCGCCGCTGCGCGGCTCCGGGTTGTGGCTGGCGTTCCACGGCCGGCTTTGCACAGCCGGCCGGCTCCGGTGGCGCGAAGCAGTGCTTCGCGAAACCCCACCTTCGCCCCTTCGGGCGGCCGTGCGGGGCGCTCATGCGCGATGCGCCGCGGCGCGGGCGACCGTCTTGCGTCGCGGCGGCTTGCCCGCGACGGCGGCTGTTTTGCGGGACGGTGCCTTGACCGCAGCCGGGCGCAGCTTGCGCCGCGCCGCGGGACGCACCAGCACGAGGTATTCCTGGAAGCTGTCGCGCAGACACTGGGCGAAAATCTCGGGATCGGGCAGTTGCTCGTAACAGGCGGTAAAGGAGATGACGATCATTTCGCTGTAACTGGTGACCGAAAACACCAGGCCCATGCCGTCGGAAATCGGCATGATCGCCGACAGATAGGTCAGGCGCGCGCCCTGCAGATAAAGCGGCAGCTGCGGTCCCGGCACATTGGTGATGGCGCAGTTGGCCAGCGGCGCCCAGTTGCCGAGCAGGGCCGAGGCCGAGCGCAGCATCTTGCTGGTGACGGCGATCGCGGCCGACGGCGCGTGTTCGGCCAGATCGACCAGTTCGCGCGCGCTGACCGCCTGCGCCATGACCTCCGACGACGAACTCAGCGCCTGTATCGCCGCGAGGCGCTCGACCGGGTCGGCAATGTCGGTGCCCAGTTCCAGGCGCACCCACGAGAAACTCGCCGGACCACCGGCCTCGCCCTTCTTGCCGCCGGCCGCGCGCACCGCCACCGGCGCCGCCGCCACCAGGCTTTCCTCGGGCAATTCGCCTTGCAGCTCGAGGTAGCGGCGCAGGCCGCCGGCGCACACCGCGAGGACAACGTCATTGACCGTGGCGCCGTCGGCGAGGCCGCGGATGGCCTTGAAATCCTGCAGCGCGAAGCGCCGTGTTTCGAACACCCGGTGCGGCGAGACCTCGCTGTTGAAGCGCGTCAGCGGAAACTCCTGCGGCCGGCCGAGAAACTCGCCGGCGAAAGTACGCGCGGCGGATTTCACCGTGGCCCAGCTGCGTGTCAGCGGCTGCGCCATGCGCAGCGGGAAGGTCGCGACATTGAAGCCGGCGCGCAGCAGCAGGCTGAGATTGCCCGGCGCTTCTTCGGGGAACCAGGGCGCGGGCGGCGCGGGCGGCGGCGAATCCGCCGCGATGTCGTGCAGCAGCGTGGTGATTTCGTTGCCGCGCGCGACATCGATCGCCGCATGGTGGATTTTCAGCAGCACGGCGAAACTGCCCGCCGGCAGGTCGAGAAAGCTGTCCAGGCCCTCGATCACGTACATCTCCCACAGCGGGCGCTGCAGGTCGAGGGGACGGGCGTGGATGCGCGCGGCCTGGATACAGAACTGGCGCCAGTCGCCGGGCTTGGGCAGGGCGATGTGGCGCACGTGGTATTCGATGTCGAAGCTCTCGTCCTCGATCCAGTAAGGGTAGTCGACGTCGAGCGGCACGCGCCGGATCTTCTCGCGGAACACCGGCAGCCGGCCGAGGCGGCTCTCGACATGTGCCAGGATCTGCTTGAAGCGCAGCATGCCGCCGGGCGCGGTGGACTGGTCATAGATGTGCAGCAGCGTGACGTTCGAGTTGGCGTGGGCGCTGTCCGAGTAGATGAAGGCGGCATCGTGTTCGCTGAGTTGTCGCATGCAAGGCTTTCGATAAGGATTCAGACGGCGGGCAAAGTCTGTTCAACGCGGGAAGCACCCGCGGTCGCGTGACAGACGCGGCGAAGCAGGCCTTGCGGGCGGAACGGCTGCCAGGCGCCTTCCGCCTGCGCCAGGCGGTCGGCGACGATGGCCAGCACAATGCCGTTGAAGCCCAGCCCGAGATGGCTGCCCGGCACCCGGATGTTCTCGTGGAAGGCCGGGTCGCCGTCGATGGTCGCCTCCTGCGGCGGCACCACGCCGTCGCCCAGCGAATACAGGCAGCTGGTCGGGATCTGCAGCCGGCGCTGCTCGCGCAGGGTCTTGGCGCGCGGCTGCATGACATGGGCTGCCGGGCCGAGGCGATGCGAGACTAGGCGGTAAAGCGCCTTGATGGCGGACGGCGACTGGCTGCCGCCGGCATCCACGCTGACCGGGCTGCCCAGGGTGATGATGGAGCGCACGCACTCCAGCGTGCTCTGCGCCCCGTAGAGCGAAAACACGCCGCCCAGGCTCCAGCCGACCAGACTCACCTTGCGTCCCGCGATGTGGTGCAGGTAGCGGATTTTCTGCGGCAAGGCGCTGGCATGCTTGTTGCGAAAGCCGAGGTTGCGGCCAAGGCCCCATGTGTGGACTTCGTAACCCTTGCTCTGCAGGAACAACTTCAACGCGATCAGCGACTTCTCGTCGGCCATGAAACCGGGCAGCAGCAGCACCGGATGGCCGTCGCCGCGCGGCGCTTGCAGCAGCAGCGGCAGCGACGCGGGCAGCAGCGCGGCTTCGAGCAGGGCCCGCGGTTCGAGTATCGAATGCAGCACGCTGGGCTTGCCGCTGTGGCCGTGACGGACAACCATGCGGCGATCAGGCATGGTGGCTCCCTTGCCCGGCAACGCGGGGGCGGACGGCTTTGCCGCGACTCGCAGCAGGCTTGGCGACCGCCTTGCGCCGTGCTGCGGGCGCCAGCGCGGTGCGTACCTTCGGGACCTTCTGCACGCACTGCTGCAGTTCCGCGAAGGCCGCGAGAAAATCGTCGGCCAGCGCGCGTGAATCGGGCACTGCGTTGCGCGCGACGACGAAGCCGAAGAAGAGCGTGCCGGCATAGTCGATCAGCGTGATGTTGAGGCCGACGCCATGCTCGACGATGGACAGCGGCCAGTAGCCGCTCATGCGCAGGCCGCCGACATACAGCGGCACGGGCGGGCCGGGTACGTTCGAGACCAGCACGTTGGCCGGTACCGGCAGCGTGTCGACCACGCGGCTGCGGCCATAGAGCGCGGCCAGCGCGCCGAGCAGCCAGGGCGCGCCGAGCAGGGGGATGTCGGTCGGGATCACCGACTTCGCGCCGCGCGCCGCGGCCTTGGTGGCGGCGGAAGAATCGCGGATCGCCTGCAGGCGCCTAACCGGGTCGGCGACATTGGTGGCCAGGCTGACCAGGCTCAGCATGGCCTGCGTGCGCATTTCCGTATTGCCGGGCTCGCGCAGCGAGATCGGCATCGCGGCGATCAGCGACTTGCGCGGAATCGAGGCGGTGCGCCTCAGGTAACGCCGCAGCGCGCCGCTGCACAGCGCCAGCACGACGTCATTGACGGTGGCGTTATTGGCGGCGGCGATGGCCTTGAGCCCGGCGCGCGGCAACGAGGCCGTGGCGAAGCCGCGTTCGGGCGTGATGGCAACGTTGAAAGCGGTGCGCGGGCCGAAGGACAGGCTGCGGCGCAATTCACTCAGACGCGGTGCGTCGTCTGTGCCTGCAGCGCCGCGCGACTTGGCGGAGGAACCACGGACGGAACCGGTGAGGAAACTACTGACCGAATTACCGGCAATCGCGGCCAGGGTGCGCATCGCACCGGGCAGTTCGCGCATCAGCCTGATGTATTGCGCGGCATCGTGGCGCAAGGCCACTGCCGCCAGCGCCAGCGTGCCGGGGTACTCATCCGCCACGCGCGCCCTGGCTTTCGGCCGCGGCGCCGGATCCGGCGAGGTATCGAACAGCGCGCCGGCCAGCGCCACGCCGGCCTGGCCGTCGAGCATCGCGTGGTGGATCTTGAAGTAGTAAGCCCTGGCGCCGCCCTCGAGGCCGTCGAATACATGGATCATCCATAGCGGCCGCGAACGGTCGAGCAGTTCGGCGTGGAGCCCGGCGACCACGGCTTCGAGCTGAGACCAGGTGCCGGGCGCCGGCACGCGGACGCGGCGGATGTGTTCATCGAGGTCGACCTCGCCTTGCAGCCAGACCGGGTTCGCCAGTTGCAAGGGCAAGGCCGCCAGACGCCGGCGCAGCACCGGCACCATGCGCGACTCCATCATGCGCCGCACGACGCTGTAGAAGCTGCCACGGTAGCCGGGCGGCGTCTCGAACAGATGCAGCGAACCGACATGCATCGGCGTCGCGGGGGTTTCCAGGTTGAGGAAAACCCCATCGACACCGCTCAGCAGTTCCATCGCCGACTCGCTTTTACCCGTCCCGCCCATGTACCCCCCTGTCATGACTCCAAAGCTCCCACGGGCCCGCACAGGACCGACGCCTGCGCTTATGCCCCTTGCACCCCCTCCAGATCACGCCAGAGACACTTGCCCTTGCTCTCCTTGCCGATTTCCGCCAGCACCCGCGCATGATCGGCGAGTTCGTCATCGCTGGCGCGCAACACCACCAGCGGCGGGCGTTGGCGCGTGCCGCCCGCCGAGTAATCGACCGGCGGGCTGTCGAACTCTATCTCCAGAGAATTCTGGCCGCGCGTCATGGCCAGGTAAACCTCGGCCAGCAGTTCCGCGTCGAGCAGCGCGCCATGCTGCTGGCGGCCGGAATTGTCCACGCCGAATTCCGCGCACAGAGCGTTGAGATTGTTCTTCTTGCCGGGACGCATCTCGCGCGCCATACGCAAGGTATCGATCACATCGCTGCAAAGCCGGTCGATGCCCTCCATCTGCAACAGCCCCAGCTCGTTGTTGAGAAAGCCGACGTCGAAGGCGGCGTTATGGATCACCAGTTCGGCGCCGCGAATGAACTCGATGAAATCGGCAACGATCTCGGCGAACGTGGGTTTGTCGGCCAGAAATTCGTTGGTCAGGCCGTGAATCTCGATCGCCCCCCGGGGAACCTCCCGGCCCGGATTGATGTAGGCGTGGAAACGCTGACCTGTCAGCTGGCGGCCGCGCAGTTCGACACAGCCGATTTCGATGACGCGGTCACCGGTGCGGAAATCCAGCCCGGTGGTTTCGGTGTCGAGTATGACTTTTCTCACATCAGCCTCCGTTGCGGGCGAGCTCGACACCGCGCCGCGCCAGTTCATCCGCGCGCTCGTTCTCAACATGGCCGGCATGGCCCTTGACCCAGATCCATTCGATCTTGTGCTGCGCCGCGAGGCGGTCCATTTCGCGCCACAGATCCTCGTTCTTCACCGGCTGCTTGCCGGCGGTTTTCCAGCCGCGCCGTTTCCAGCCGTGGATCCATTCGCTGATGCCTTTCTGCACGTACTGCGAATCGGTATGCACGCGCGCCGCCACCGGGCCCTTCAAGGCGCGCAAGGCCTCGATCACTGCCATCATTTCCATGCGGTTGTTGGTGGTCAACGCCTCGCCGCCGAACAACTCCTTTTCGGTCTCACCCTTGCGCAATATGGCGCCCCAGCCGCCTGGGCCGGGATTGCCGCTGCAGGCGCCATCGGTAAATATGTCTATCATTGATCCACTCTTTGCGTAATCGATACCAGCGCCTTGGCGCGCAGCTTGCGATCATGCCACGCCGGCGTGATCAGGCGCATGCCGTGCTGGCGCTTGACGGCCTGCACGATATACACCGCCCCGGCGATCGGCCACCAGCGATCACCGGCGGCATCCATGAACTGGAAGCGACGCAACCATTTCTCCTGCGTCACGGCCGGCGCGTAACAGCCGAAGGCGCCGGCCTGCATCTCGAAACCGAGCAGCGAAAACCAGTCCTTCAGGCGCGGCACGGAGAGATAGGCCCCACGCCAGGGCGGCAAGGCCTCCCGCCGCGACAGCTTGCGTTTGGCACCCCACAGGCTGAAGGGGTTGAAGCCGGTGACGATGACGTGGCCCTCGGGCACCAGCACCCGCTCCACCTCGCGCAGCACCTGGTGCGGATTGGCATCGAACTCAAGCGTGTGCGGCATCACCACCAGATCGATGCTGTTGGCGGCAAAGGGCAGGTAGTGCAGGTCGGAGCGCACTTCCGACATGCCGTCGTAACGTCCGTCGTCGCAACGGAAGCGCAGCGGCATGCGGTTGGTGCGCAGGAAGTCGTGGCTAGGCAGGGACAGCTGTACCGCGTTGAAGCCGAAAATGTCGGCCACCAGCAGATCGTGCTTCTGCTGCTCCCAATTGAGTACATACTGGCCGGATGGCGTGTTCAGCCAGTCTTCGAAACCCTGAATTGACATTGCGCCCCGTTTGGAGAAAATTGCTTAACGCTCATGGCACCGAGTGCCACCCTTGATGATGAAACACGCGAAAACGAAGTTTCAGTGCAGGCTAACGCCGGCAACATTGGCGTTAAGCGCAGCGGCCGTAACTAAAGGCGAATTGAAGGCCCGCCCCCCTTCCCCCCTCGCGGGGGGTCACCAATCAGCTCGCTTCGCTCGACCATCACACATCGCTCCGAACGAGTTATCCCATTACGCTAATGACTGAAATACTTGCCCTGCCCGCTTTCGACGACAACTACATCTGGCTGCTGCGCGCCGGAGGCTGCGTCGCCGTCGTGGACCCCGGCGATGCCGTTCCGGTGCTGGGACATCTGGCGAAAACCGGCGACCGGCTCTGTGCCATCCTCGTCACCCATCACCACGGCGACCATGTCGGCGGCGTCGCGGAACTGCTTGACCGCTTTCCCGTCCCGGTGTTCGGCCCGGCACTCGAGAACATCCCCGGCGTGACGCACCCGCTGGCCGGCGGCGAACACATCAAACTGCCCGGAATCGACGTCGAATTCGACATCATCGCCGTGCCCGGACATACCCGCGGCCACATCGCCTATTATGGCCCAAGTCTCGCCGGGCACGGCGCTGTCTTCTGCGGCGACACGCTGTTCGGGGCAGGCTGCGGGCGCCTGTTCGAAGGCACGGCAGCGCAGATGCAGGAATCGCTGGCCAGACTCGCCGTATTGCCGGCGCCGACTTTTGTGTATTGCGCCCATGAATATACCCAGAGCAACCTGCGCTTCGCCGCCGCGGTCGAACCGGGCAGCATCGCCGTGCAGCGGCGCAGCGAAGACGTGGCCGGAGATCGTGCGGCGCGCCGCGCGACGGTCCCCACCAACATCAAGCTTGAACTCGAAACCAATCCCTTCCTGCGCTGGGATGCGCCGGCCGTGCGTGCCGCGGCAGCCAGCCGCCTCGGGCATGCTCCGGCGGACGCGGTGGAAACCTTCACCGCCATTCGCGAGTGGAAGAATCGCTTTTGAGCCCCGCCTGAGCCGATGACAACAAGACGTACCTTCATCAAGACCCTTGCGGCAGTTCCTCCGGTACTGGCCTTCCGCCGCAGCTGGGCGGCCAATCCGGCTGCGGACCCCTCGCGCCTGGCGTTGATCATCGGCAACAGCAGCTATCACGACGCGCCGCTGGTCAATCCGGCCAACGATGCAAAGGCCGTCGGCGCACTTTTTACCCAGGCCGGCTTCACCGTCGATTCGCGGCTCAACGCGACGCGGGTCGAGATGCTGGCCGCCATCGAGCGCTTCGGCGCGGCGGTCAAGCGGTCCGAGACCAGACTGGTGGTGTTCTATTACGCCGGCCACGGCGCGCAGCTCGACTGGCGCAACTATCTTCTGCCGGTCGATGCCGTGGTGCAAAAGCAGGAAGACATGAAGCAGCGCTGCGTCGATCTGAGCCTGCTGCTCGGCCAGTTCAGCGCGGCGAAAGACAAGACCTTCGTCGTCATCCTCGATGCCTGTCGCAACAACCCCTTCGGCAGCGCCTACCGGCCGGAGCAGAAGGGTCTGTCGCAGTTCGATGCCCCGGTCGGCAGCCTGCTCGCCTATGCCACCTCGCCCGGCAACGTCGCCTCCGATGGCGCGGGACAGAACGGCCTCTACACCGAAAACCTGGTACGCGAACTGGGCAAGCGCGGCACCCGCATCGAAGATGCCCTGAAGCGCGTGCGCCTCAACGTGCGCCTGGCCTCGCACGGCGAGCAAATTCCCTGGGAGACCACCTCGCTGGAAGGCGACGTCTTCATTTTCAACGAAGGCCAGAAGAAACTCTCCGAGACCGAACTGGAGCAGCTGGTCGAGGCCGACGTCACGGAATGGGCGCGCATCAAGTCGTCGAAAAAGATCGCCGACTGGGTGAGCTACCTGCAGACCTTCCCCAACGGCCGCTTCGCCGAGATCGCCCAGTTGCGCCTGGCTCGCCTGCTGGCGGAAGACGAGAAACTGGCCGCCGAAAAGCGGGAACGGGAGGAACAGCAGCGCCTCGAGCAGGAGCGCATCGAACGCGAGCGGGCAAGAGCTGCAGATGAGCAGCGGCTTGCCACCGAGCGCAAGAAACTCGAGGAGCAGCAACTGCAGGAAACGCGCCGGCGCGAGGAAGAACAGAAGCGCCTTAACGAACAAAAGCGCCTCGATCAAGAGCGCATGGAGCGCGAGCGGGCCCGGCTTGCAAAGGCTCAGATCCTTGCCGCCGAACGCCAGCAACTCGAGGAGCAGCAGCGGCAGGAACAGCGCCGCCGCGAGGAAGAGCAGCAGCGCATTGAAACAAGGCGCCAACAGGAACAGGAACGCCTCGATCACGAGCGCCAGCGCATCGCCGAGGCCGAGCGCCTTGCCGCGGAGCGCAGGCAACAGGAGGCGCAACGCCAGGCGGCCGAGCAGAAGCGCATCGAGCGGGCGGCGCAAGCGGCGGCCGTGAAGCCCTCCGCGGTCCAGGCGCCAGTCGCATCCCCTGATGCATCCCCTGCTGGTCCGGCAACAAATCAGTCGCCACGGCCAGCAACGGCGGCGGCCTCCGGCAAGCCGGCGCTCGACATCCAGGCCGGCGCAGCCGTGCCGGCGCTGATCGCTCCCTCGGCCAACCCCTTCTCCGCCGGGCGCTATCCGCTCGGCCGCATTTTCACGGTCGGCGACACGGCTACGGTTCGCCAAACGGACATTCTGACCGGCGTCGAGGAACGCACCTACCACCCGCGTGTAACGCGAGTGGATTACGACGAGGACCGGGTCGAATTCAACAATGGCAACACGATTACGGACCTGATGGGAAACTTCATCAAGAATGGCCCGATCGCATTCGATTCCCCGGTGCAGTTCATACCCGCCGAGTTTCAGATCGGCAAGAAATGGACGGCTGCGTTCCGCCGCACCCAGAGCGACAAGACAAGCAACGCCTACTATGACCTGCAGATCGTGAAGCGGGAAACCATCAGCGTTCCGGCAGGAACTTTCGATACCTTCCTGATAGAAGGAGCGGGCTGGAACACGACGATCAACGCAAAGCTTGAAGCAAGACTATGGCTCGTGCCGGGAATCAATTTCGCGATAAGGCGTGAACAAGTCGTCCGTAACCAGCGCGGGGCATTTCGCCAGACGGAAAGGCACGAACTCGTCGCGCTGCGCCAGCAGGTCACAGGTACTTCGTAAGAAGCATCCGCCGGTCGCCGCCACCATCGCTGCGGATGCTAAGATGCGCCGCCTTCTAGCGCAGCTTGGCCGATGCCCCGCCCCCCACGCCCAATGTCCCTTTCCCGCTGCTTCATTCCACCGTTGCTGCTTCTGCTGAGCGCTTTTGCCCATGCCGAGCAGGCGCTGCAACTGACGGGAGAGCTGACGCCACCGCCGGTCCTGACCTTCAGCCCCGCGCCGCAGCCCGCGCCGCCTCTGCTGCCCGACCCTTCGCAGGAAGTGCGGGACGAACTGCCGCCGATTCCCACCATCGACCTCACCACGCCGCCCGACGACCTCTGGCAGCGCATGCGCAACGGCTTTTCGATGCCCGACCTGGACAGCCCGCTGGTGGCCGACCGCCAGGCCTGGTACCTGAACCGGCCGGACCTGCTGAAGCGCATTTTCGAGCGCAGCCGGCGCTACCTGTACCACATCGTCGTCGAGCTGGAAAAGCGCGGCATGCCGACCGAACTGGCCCTGCTGCCGGTGGTCGAGAGCTCGTTCAATCCGCTGGCCTACTCGTCGGCGCGCGCGCTGGGCATGTGGCAGTTCATCCCCGCCACCGGCAAGACCTACAAGCTGCAACAGAATGGCTGGTTCGACCAGCGTCGCGACATCGTCGCCTCGACCGGCGCCGCGCTCGACTACCTGCAGACCATTTACGAAATGCACGGCGACTGGCACCTGGCGCTGGCTTCCTACAACTGGGGCGAAAACGCCGTCGGGCGTGCCGTCGCGAAGAATCGGGCGAAAGGGCTGCCGACCGATTACGCCCACCTCAAGATGCCGTCGGAAACGGCCTACTACGTGCCCAAGCTGCAGGCGATCAAGAACATCATTGCGCAGCCGCAACTCTTCGGCATCAGCCTCGACCCGATTCCGAATCGTCCATACTTC
This sequence comes from Sulfuritalea sp., assembly GCA_044344175.1. GTDB lineage: Bacteria > Pseudomonadota > Gammaproteobacteria > Burkholderiales > Rhodocyclaceae > Sulfuritalea. The sequence continues at coordinate 4,407 of JBIJDJ010000063.1, read as the reverse complement.
GGCACGGTGGAACGCAGCGGCAACATGGACATCGCCCTGGCGGCGCGCCTGGCCGAAATCCCGGTGGAAGAATTCATCGCGCTGAATCCCGCCTACAGCCGCCCGGTGATGCCGACCGCGGCCAACAGTCCGCTGGTATTGCCGGCAGAGAAGGTGCAGACCTTCCTTGCCAATCTGCAGAACCATGAAGCCCAGGACAAGCCGCTGTCGGCCTGGCTCACCCACACCCTGAAGCCGGGCGAGAAGCTCGACAGCGTGGCCAAGCGCTATGGCATGAGCACGGCGCGGCTGAAGCAGCTGAACGGCATCAACGCCCGCACGAAAGTCAGTCCGGGTCTTGCCCTGCTGGTACCGGGCAAGGATGCCATCAGTCAGGACGCGCTTGCCGCGCGATTGCCGCAGACGCCGGCCAATCCGCCGAAGGCCGTCAAGGCGAAAAAGACCGCGGCCGGCAAGCCGCTCGCCAAAGGCAAGGGCAAGGGCAGCACGGTAACGCCCAGAAAGCCGGTGCCCAAGCCAAAACCCAGGCAGCCATGAGGGCGGCTACCGCGCCTTTATGCAGCGCACGACCTGCGTTGCGCCGAAGCGGACCTCGGCCGGATAGTCGCGGCGGCAGGCGGCGTCGGCCAGCGGACAACGCGGATGAAAGTGGCAGCCGGCGGGCGGATTGGCCGGCGAAGGCATGTCGCCCGTCAGCTTCGGCACATCGCTCCGACCGCCATCGACGCGCGGCACGGCGGCCAGCAGCGCCCGGGTGTAGGGATGGCGCGGCGAGCGCAGGACTTCTTCGGCACTGCCCGATTCCACCACGCGTCCGAGGTACATCACAGCCACGTCGTGCGCCAGGTAATCCACCACCGCGATGTTGTGTGTGATGAAGAGATACGCCAGCTTCAGCTCGCGCTGCAGGTCGGAGAGCAAATTCAGGATCTGCGCCTGCACCGACACATCCAGCGCCGATGTCGGCTCGTCGCAGATCAGCAGTTGCGGATGGACGGCCAGAGCGCGGGCGATGGCAATGCGCTGGCGCTGGCCGCCGGAAAATTCGTGCGGATAGCGGCTCACCATGTCGGCGCGCAGGCCGACCTGCTCCAGCAGCGGGCCGACCTTCGCCGCAATGTCGCGGTCGCTGCCGCCGTTGCCACCATTGCCGCCGCGGTCGCCCATGCCACCCGTGCCCAGGGCCAACATGCCCTCGGCGATGATGTCGCCGATCCGCAAACGCGGGTTGAGCGAAGCGAACGGATCCTGAAACACCATTTGCATTTTCGCGCGCAACGGCCGCAGCTCGCCTGTCGAACGCGTGGTCAGCTCCTCGCCGTCGAGCCGCACGCTGCCCGCCGTCGGGCGCAGCAACTGCAGCATGGCCTTGCCCGCCGTGGTCTTGCCGCAACCCGACTCGCCCACCAGCGCCAGGGTGCGCCCCGGCATCAGTTGCAGCGACATGCCGTCGACCGCGCGCACGGCGCCGACGGCGCGTTGCAGGATGCCGCGGCGGATCGGGAAATGCACCTGCAGGTCGCTGACCTCGAGCAGCGGCCTGGAGTTGCCCGCCATCACCGTGTCGCCGGCGCCGACTTTTGATAGCACTGCCGGCGCCGCCCCCGGCAAGTGGCAGCGTACGCGTTGCCCCGTCGCGGTCTCGCGCCAGGATGGCGGTTTCGTGGCGCAGACCAGCACGGCTTCGCTGCAACGGTCGGCAAAGCGACAACCGGGATGCCGGGTTTCGGCCGCCGGTACGCTGCCGGGAATCGTCGCCAGCCGGCCGCCGCGCCGTTCGGAGTCCGGCAGCGCAGCGAACAGGCGCACCGAGTAGGGATGCGCCGGTTGCGCAAAGAACTCCCGGCGCGGTGCTTCCTCCACCAGTTGCCCGGCATACATGACGCCGACGCGGTCGGCCATGCGCGCCACCACGCCGAGGTCGTGCGTGATCAGGAACAGCGCCATGCCCTGCTTGTGCCGCAAATCGTCGAGCAGGTCCAGCACCTGCGCCTGGATCGTCACGTCCAGCGCCGTGGTCGGCTCGTCGGCGATCAGCAGGCGCGGCGAACCGGCCAGGGCAATGGCGATCATCACGCGCTGGCGCAGTCCGCCGGAAAGCTGGAAGGGGAACTCGTCGAGGCGCCGCCGCGGATCGGGAATGCCGACCTGGTCGAGCAGTTCCTCCGCGCGTTCGCGCGCCGCCGCGCCGCGCAATGCCGAATGCAGTTCCAGCGCCTCGCCGATCTGGCGGCCGACGGTCAGCACCGGGTTGAGGCTGGTCGCCGGCTCCTGGAAAATCATGCCGATGCCGCCACCGCGAATCTCGCGCATGCCAGACTCGGGCAGGGCCAGCAAATCCGTGCCCTCGAACATGACCGAGCCGCCGGCAACCTCGGCTGCGGCCGGCAAGAGGCGCATCAGGCCCAGCGCCGTCATCGACTTGCCGCAGCCGGATTCGCCCAGCAGCGTGAAGCACTCGCCGGCGGCAATGTCGAAACTGACGCCATCCACCGGCCGCGCAGCGCCGATGTGTATGGAGAGGTCGCGTACCGAAAGAATGCTCATGGCATTGTTTTCGCGTGAAACACATGGGTCGAAGTCCCTTGTGCAAAACGCGCGCAGCGCGCTAAACAGTAACCCCCCGCGAGGGGGGAAGGGGGGCGGGCGACCAATTTGATTTTCGCGTGTTTCATCTTCGGCCAATGAGGCGTAGCGCCCAGAGCGTTAGTACTCATGCCGACGACCTCGGGTCGAAGGCGTCGCGCACGGCGTCGGCGAACAGGTTGGCCGCCAGCACCAGGGCGAACATGAAGCTGAAGGCCGCCGCCAGCGACCACCAGACCATGGGCTCGCGCGCCAGTTCCATGCGCGCCGTGTTGATCATGGTGCCGAAGGAAATCGTGGTCGGATCGACGCCGACGCCGACATAGGACAGCACCGCCTCGGCCAGCACCAGGCCGGAGAAATCCATGACCAGCGCGATCAGCACGATGTGCATCAGGTTGGGCAGAATGTGGCGACGCATGATGGCGAAGCGGCCCACGCCGAAAGCCTGCGCCGCCTGGACGAATTCCAGCTCGCGCAGCTTGAGCGTCTCGCCGCGCAGGAGGCGAGCGACGCCGGTCCAGCTGGTCATGCCGAGGATCAGGCAGAGCGCCAGCAGGCGAGCATCGGCGCGCTCGGCCGAGGTGGCGAACCACTCCGGATGGGTGTCGATGATGACCTGCATCATCAGCACCGCCGCCGCGATCAGCAGCACGCCGGGGATCGAGGAGAGCGTGGTGTACAGGTACTGGATCAGGTCATCGACCCAGCCGCCGACGTAGCCGGCCAGTATCCCGAGCAGCACCGCCAGCGGCAGCATCACCAGCGTGGTGAGCGTGCCGATCAGGAGGCCGGTGCGTATGCTTTTCAGCGAAAGATAGAGCACGTCCTGCCCCACCTTGTCGGTGCCGAAGACGTGATAGCCGCCGCCGAGCGAGATCGCGATGCCAAGCAGCAGCAGGATGACCAGCAGGGTAACGAACACGGAGGCGGTCGCCGCGCCTTTTGCCGTATCGTCAGCGCCGACTTTCAGCTCCACCCCCGGCCGCATCGAACCCAAGACCGCCGGAAGTTGCAAACCCTTCAGCCGGCACCACAGCGTCGCCAGCAGCAGCCAGAGCACCACGCCGCCGGCGCAACCGCGCGACACACGAACCGCGATGTCGAACTCGTGGCCGGAGAGATCCTTGTCGAGATGCGCGCCACCATGCATGAGGCGCGGGAATTCGCGCTGTGTGGAATTCTCCAGGGCTTCCCTGGAGTAGAGATGCGTCGCCAGCGGCGCCGAGTAGGTCTTCTCGCTGCGCTGGCGCAGGCTGGAGAGCAGCGCGTCGAGCGCCGAATTCACCTCCACGGCGTAGCGCGGAGCGGTTCCCGTCGGGGCGCCCGCCTGCGCCTCGAGTTGCGGCCGGTAATGCAGCGAATCGAGCACGCCGATCAGGACGAAGACCGCCAGCACCGTCGCCGCCGCCATCGCCATGCCGTCCTGCAGCACCCTTCCCCAGGCCGCACGCAGCGCGTCCTGGCGCCGCGCCCACAGCGTCAGCGCGACGATGGCCGCGATCAGAACGAACAGCAGCGCGTCCGACCACAACAGCACGGGCTGGATGACCATGCCGCTCATGCCGGAAAACCTTTTTTGCCACAGAGGACACAGAGGACACAGAGAGAACCGTGACGGTTTTCCTCTGTGATCTCTGTGTCCTCTGTGGCTAATGGTTCAGTGTCTTTCACTGCAATCTCACCCGCGGATCGGCCAGGGTGTAGGAGATGTCGGTCAGCAACAGGCCGAAGATGTAGAGCACCGAGCCGATGAAGACCATCGACCGCACCACGGCAAAATCCTGCGCATTGATGGCGTCGATGGTGTAGCTGCCCAGG
>JBIJDJ010000062.1:0-14820 GCA_044344175.1 Sulfuritalea sp. | reverse complement strand
CGGCAGTTCAATCTCACCCGATTCGATCACCAGCACATCCGGACGCTTGGCCACCTCCTCGGCAGGCAGATCCAGCGGGCGCGCAACATCGGTAATGACGCAGCCCGGCTTGACCTTGGTGATGTCCAGAATCTTCTTGCCGGCCCCCGAGGTTGAGGTCACGATCATGTCCATGTCACCCAGCAAACTGTCGTAATCAGTGGATGCAGTGACCTTGGCGTCCGGCGTGTCCAGCAGAATGGAGTCCCTCAGTTCATTGAGCTTCTTGATGTCGCGACCGGCGATGACAACTTCGTCGAAGGCCATGGCCAAGAGACGCGCGCTGACAGATCCGATGGAACCCGTGGCGCCGATCACCATGGTCTTGGCCGGCACTTTCTTGGCGTCCTTCTTTATCGAAATCAGCCCCATGCGTCGTATGGCGTCGGCCGCCGCCCACAGCGCGCCCGATGCGGAGTAGCTGTTGCCGGTGGTGATCGGAATCCTCGCACGTCGCGCCACGGTAATGCCTGCATCGCCGACGACCTTGGTGAAGGCACCCAACCCCATTAGCTGGGCCCCCATCTCTTCCGCAATCTTTGCGGCATGCAGTAAACGCCGGTAGGTAAATTCGGGACTGTGCGAAAGCATTTCCTTGGGTGTCCCCCCCACTGAAATCAGCCAGCCTTCAGCTTCGGCACCCGTGGGCGAAATGATGTTGCTCATCTTGCAATAGACCATCGGCGGCAGGTAGGCGGCGAGTGTCTCCACCCCGTCCATGATGAACTGGGGCGTGGCCTTGGGAAACGGGAAGCCCTTCTTGATGTACTCCTGGCTTAGCGGATGCACGACAAAGGCAAAACGGCGGATGTTGCGGAAATGCCCGGTGGGGTGGAGCAAGCGTGGCTTGATGTCGAGCTCGTTGATTATTTCCTCGAAATCGTGGTCCGAGAGTTCCGCTTCCGACTTTCCCGTCGATGCAAGAATCATGGCGGTGATGGTGCTGATGCCCACCACTTTGTCAAAGAGTTTTGGCGAAACATCCACCACCAGATTGACTTTGTGCTTTGCGAAAAATGCCAGTGCTTCGTCATCAATGGCCGAGGTGATGAGGGTCTTGCCGTCCAGATTGCCGCTCGAGGAAACCGCTTGTACTTCCCGGAAGGTGCCGACAATCACGTGGGATTTGGCCACGGCATTGGCGACGATCTTATTCTTCAGGGTGCTCAGGACGGATTTCAGGAATTTCCCGGGCACGATGTCGGGAAGAAGCTCCTTGCCCTTGGCGTAGAGTTCAAGTTGCTCCAGCGAGCTCAACAGAAGGGGAGAACCTGCCTGGAATACCGGATCGGCAAAACTCAAATTCCTGGTGTAATCGGACAGGGCGACCGCCATGTCGTAGTTGCGCATTCCGGACAGGAACAGAACCAGGTTGTTGTTGAAGTAATTGCCCAACTCCTTCTGCACATGGCGTACGGCACGCACCTGCAGCAGTCGACGCAAACTGGCTCCCGTGGTGACCGGTACCCGCGTGACAACCTGCATCAGGCGTTGCGATTCCTTGTTGACCACCGTGCGCAATCCGACGTGATAGTGGTCGACCATATCGCTCAAAGCGATGGCATCCGCATTGGCCTGCTGGCGCCGCATCAACTCCCATGCCCTGCTGCTGTCCTTGTCGGCACCCAGACGTCTGACCGAGAACTCCTGGCCCAGAAACGTGGTCTTGAATTCAAAATCCTTCTTGGATGATCCCAAGGTCACGGTGACCACTTTTTTCATGACATCAGTCCTCGTTATTTGTTTGACCAGCAACCCGTGTGAGCATCTGGATGCCCGGCACTAAGCAGTCTTCTTTGCGCGCCGGACCGGTTTCTTTGCAGGAGCAGCGGGCGGCAACACCCGGCGAATGATGTCTTCGCAAACCGCTTGTGACATATAGCGCGGTACCGGATAGCCGGTATGCGCTTCACGGCATGCGGCTTCGGCCAGTCGGGGAATATCGGACTCCTTCAGTGCCGCCAGGAAGGTCGGTATCCCGAGGTCATGATTGAGTTGATCCACCGCATCGAGAAACTTCTGCGCCAGGACATCTTCCCCTTCATTTTCCCGGCCGAGCTTGGCGCGCACCGCAAGCAAGGCCAGGCGGTCGGTGATGGCCGGCAGCGAATACTTCAGAACCAGCGGCAGCATGATGGCATTGGCCAGGCCATGGGGCGTGTGGTATTTCCCGCCGAACTGATGGGCGATGGCATGCACATAGCCTACATTGGCGCGGGTAAAGGCAAATCCTGCGTAGGTGGCCGCCAGGGACATTTTCTCTCGTGCTTCGAGGTTCTTTCCATCGCTGTAAGCCACTCGCAGGTTATCGAATATCAGCCCGACCGCTGACAAGGCCATGTCATCCGTGGTTGGATTGGCCCAGTGCCCGACAAAGGCTTCAATGGCGTGCGTCAGGGCGTCAATGCCTGTCGCTGCGGTGATATGGGGAGGCAGCCCGGTCATCAGGCAAGGATCGAGCGCCGCCATCTTTGGCACTAGGCGCGTATCAACGATCACCAGCTTGGTATGGTTTTTCGGATCCGAGATGACGGCGGCAACGGTCACCTCCGAGCCGGTGCCTGCGGTGGTAGGAACAGCGTAGATCTTGACCGGTGTTTGCAGGCCCTTGAAATAGCCGGCCAACTCGCGCAGCGACTTGCCTGGATTGGAGACTGCCGCGGCAATGGCCTTGGAGGCATCCATCGAGGACCCTCCCCCGAATGCCACAATGGCATCGCAGCCGTGTTCCCAATAAAACTCGATCCCTTCTTCAATCAGGGGGATCGGTGCGTCAGGCGTAATGGCATCGAACACCACGTACTCGGCCCCCCCCGAAGTCAGGGCCTTGGTCAGGTTGTCGAGCAGCCCGAGCTTGGAAATGATGCTGTCGGTGACGATGAGGATCTTGCCGTGACCAAACCCGGCAATGGTTTGCCCCAGCCTGCCGCTGGAGCCCGGTCCTACCAGGATCGTAGGCTGCGGTATGGGCAGGAAGCGCACGGCCAATCCGGCGCCGCGCATGGCTGCACTCAGCGCCGTGGTGCGAAGTGACTCGCTCAGCAATTCAGATATCAAAAGAATTCTCCTTTAGAACAACAGCCCGCTGCGCATGGCTCCTGTACGCAGGATACGGATCACTCGCCATGCTTCTGCCAATAGGCAGCGACCTCGAATTTCACCCGTCCCTCGTTTCTCTCACCGCTTTGAAACGGGGCGTGTAGCTTCCCGAAATTGCAACTCTATCACCCAAACCTCGAGCTGCGCCCGATTCGTGGCTTCTGCCAGTCCCGGGCGGATCACCAACCGCTGTGGCATTTTCGGCCGGGCTGAATCAAGCGGCGCGAATCATCTCAGCCGCCTTTTCGCCGATCATCATGGTCGGTGCGTTGGTGTTGCCGCCGATCAGCGTAGGCATGATCGAGGCATCCACCACGCGCAGGCCCGCGAGACCATGCACGCGCAGCTGCGGGTCGACCACGGCCATCGCGTCGATTCCCATTTTGCAGGTTCCGACCGGGTGATAGATCGTGTCCGAACGATTCTTCAGTTCCTCGCGTATCTCGTCGTCGGAATGTATCCCCGCCGTATAAACCTCACTACTGCGGATACTGGCCAGGGCCGGCGCGTCCATGATCTTCCGGGTGAGCTTGAAGCCATCGACCATCGCCTCGAGGTCGTCGGGATGATCGAAGAACCTCGGATCGATGTCGGGGACCGCCACCGGATCGGCGCTGGCGAGGCTCACCGTGCCAACGCTCTTCGGCCGCAACAGGCAGACATGACAGGAATAGCCGTGCCCCAGATGCAGTTTGCGCGCATGGCTGTCAATAATGCCAACCACGAAATGCAGTTGGAATTCTGGCGCCGGCGAATCCGGGAATCGACGCAGAAAGCCGCCGCCCTCGGCGCCGTTTGACGTCATCATGCCGGTCCTGTCCTTGCGGTAGCGGCCGATGTCCTTCATCAGGCGCATTGCGCCGCCCGGGGAGATGCCGAGAAGGTCGAGCGACTTGGCTCGATAATTGAATATGTAGTCCGGATGGTCCTGCAGGTTCTTGCCGACGCCCGGCAAATCGTGGATCACCGGGATGCCGAATTTCCGCAGTTCGTCGCCGGTGCCAACGCCCGAAAGCATCAACAGTTGGGGCGACTGCAATGCGCCGGCACTAAGAATGACTTCGCGACGCGCCTGGAACGCATGGATTTCGCCGCCCTTCAGGAATTCCACGCCACTGGCACGTCTGCCGGCGAACAGGATACGTCGCGCCCGCGCCTGCGTGATCACCGTCAAATTGGGGCGGCTGGCCAGGTGCGGAGTCAGATAGGCGCGCGCCGCATTCCAGCGTTCGCCATTCTTCTGCGTCACCTGATGGATGCCGATGCCTTCCTGGTCGGCGCCGTTGAAATCGCGGGTCAGTTTGAACCCAGCCTGGCGCGCGGCCTCAAGATAGATTTCCTGGAAAGGGTTCATCGAGCGCAAATGCGCGACATTCAGCGGCCCGCCCTGGCCGTGATGCTCGTCGTGGAAATCCTCGTTGTGTTCCGATTTCTTGAAATAGGGCAATACCTCCCGCCAGGACCAGCCGCCATTGCCCAGTGCTGCCCAATGATCATAGTCCCAAGGATGGCCGCGGTTATACACCATGGCATTGATCGAACTCGACCCACCCAGCGCCTTGCCGCGCGGCTGATAGCCACGCCGGCCATTCAGACCCGGCTGTGGAATGGTTTCAAAGGCCCAGTTGTTGATCGAGGTAGGCAGCATCAAGGCGGTGCAGAAGGGCACCTTGATCAGGAACTGATCATCACTCTTGCCCGTCTCCAGAAGGCACACACTGATACCGGGATCCTCCGAAAGCCGCCCGGCCACGGCACAGCCCCCGGACCCGCCGCCTATTACGATGTAATCGAATTGCTTCATGCCGGCTCCAGCGCCTCCAACAGTTTCTCCAGAACAACCGGCGAGAAGGCCATCCCCAGATGGCTGACGCCACCGATGGCCACGTTGGCCGCGCCCTCCAGCGTCGAGCAGGCACGCTGCGGGAAGACATAGTTGTCATAGCAACTGAAAATTGAAATCGAGCCCGACGGCAGCGGCACGGCCCCAGGTCGCGCCAGCGCGGCCAGCCAGGAACCGCCGATGCGCATCTGGCGGGCATTGCGCCCTAGGCCCAGGCGCGCCAGGCGCGTACCCTGGTGCGGCGAGCCGAGCGTGACGATACGCGCCACCTTGTCCCTGCCGTAGCGGCGCAGATAGGCGCGCAGCACAAGTCCGCCCATGCTGTGGCCGATCAGGATCACCTGCGCCGCACCGGTTGCCACCAGAACTTCATCGATCCGGCGCTCGATCCCCTGCGCGTAGTCGTCGATGTTGCCCCACACGGGCTCCAGGTTGTGCGTCGCCACGGTCCAGCCGGCGGCTTCCAGACGCGGTCGCTGCCAGAACCAGAACCCGCGATTGCACTGATAGCCATGGATCAGCAGCAACGGCGGACGGGCACTCGTGGCTTTGCTCAGGCGGTCCGGCCCCAGCCAGAAGGCTTCAAAGGGCTGTATCACGGTAAACAACGCTATCAGCCCGGCATATTCTTCGAGCGCGATGCGCAAAGCGCGGACGGAGCCGATCTGCAATTCTGCCGGCACCATATCCGCATCCGCAAGCATGAGGGTGAAGGTCAGTGCGGTGACGAATAGGCGAATTCCAAGAAAGCTGCCTAGCGCGAGGCTGGCCGCCTCAATCGGGGTCCAGCCGCCACGCGCAAGCAGCCAGGCCGACAACACGACGTAGAGCAGCAGTTCGCCGCCCAACAACCAACGCATTTGCCGTGTCGCCATCGCCGACTTTCAGCGAATCAAAAACTTCGTCAGGCGCTCGAACAGCGCGCCGTAGGGCGGGTTGAACAGCGACATGCCGTTGAGCCCGGACTGGTAGAACACCGCCTTCTGCTTGGAGAAGGTGCGGAAGCCTTCGATGCCGTGGTAATGCCCCATGCCGCTGGGACCGATACCGCCGAAGGGTAGTTCTTCCTGCGCGATGTGCAGGATGGTGTCGTTGACCGTGACGCCGCCGGACACGGTTTCGTTGAGCACGCGATCGCGGCGGGCCGCATCGTTCTCGAAGCAGTACAGGGCCAACGGGCGCGGATGCCGGTTGACATAGGCAATCGCGGCGTCGAGGTCCGTGTAGGGTAGGATGGGCAGCAGCGGGCCGAAGATCTCGTCCTGCATCACGCGCATGTCATCATTGACATCAAGCAGCGCCAGCGGCGGCAATTTGCGCCGCGTTGCATCGGCCGCCGCCGTGGACAGCGGCTCGATCCTGGCACCGCGTTCTAGCGCATCGCTCACATAGCCCTGCAAGCGCTCGTAGTGCCGCGCGTTGATGATGGACGTGTAATCCGGCGTGGTCGCCATGACCGGAAAGCACTTGGTCACCACGGCACGCGCCGCCTCGACAAACGCCTGTTCGCGACCAGCCGGCACCAGCACATAGTCGGGCGCGATGCAGGTCTGCCCGGCGTTCAGCAGTTTGCCGACCATGATGCGCCCGGCGGCTTTTTCCAGCGGATAGCCGGGGCCGACAATCGCCGGCGACTTGCCGCCCAGTTCCAGCGTGACCGGCGTCAGGTTGTCCGCCGCCATGCGCATGATGTCATGGCCGACGCGGGTCGATCCGGTAAACAGCAGATGATCGAAAGGCAGGCGCGCGAATTCGGCGCCGACCGCCGCATCGCCGAGCACCACCGCAACATCGTCCGCGGAAAAATATCTTGCGACCAGTTCAGCCAGCAATTCACCCGTGCGCGGGGTAAATTCCGACATCTTGATCAGCACCCGGTTGCCAGCCGCCAGCGCCGCCGCCAGCGGCGAAATGGCGAGGAACAGCGGGTAGTTCCAGGGCACGATGATGCCGACCACGCCCAGCGGCTGCGGGATGATGCACGCGCGCCCCGGGCGGAACCAGATCGATGGCGATTTCTTCTGCGGCTTCATCCATGCGCCGAAATGCGAGCGGGCATGGCGAATCGCCTCCAGGCTCGGGAACAATTCCAGCAGACGGGTTTCATGCGCCGAACGATGGCCGAAATCGGCCGAGATCGCAGTGACGAAACGCTCGGCGTTATCGTGCACCAGGGCACTCAATGCGTCCAGTTGCACCTGCCGACGGCTGCGTTCCACCACGGGGCTGCGCCGGGTCGCGGCATGCATGCGCTCGAAGACCCGGTTGAATGCTTCCGCCTCGGCGACCTGGATTGCGGTCAGATGTGCTGCCGCTTCGATTGCGTTCATTCCGGAGTTCCTCCTGCGTGGGCACAGCGCATTTTGTCAGTTTATGCGCCGGAGGACCGGTCGATTAGGCAGGGCACTCTAACGATCCGACCGTGGATGGACGGATAATCCCGCGCTATGGATGAGGATCTCGACAAGGAAGCCATCGGCCACGAACTGGCGGCCTGCATCGCCGAAGCGCAGGCGCTGCGTGTCGCGCGGGTGAGCGATCCCGACCCCGACGATTTCCCGCGACTCAAGGAGTGGCAGGCGGCACGCCTCGCCGGCAGCTATGCCGACCTGCTGGCCAGCCCGCGCCACAACCCGGCCGCCGAGTTCTTCCTCAGCGACCTGTACGGTCCCAAGGATTTTCGCAGCCGCGACGAGGAACTGGCGCGCGTCGTCCCCATCATGGTCCATGTGCTGCCGGCGAAGGCTTTGATGACGCTGCTCGAAGCGGTGAAAATGGACACCCTGTCCGAGTCGCTGGATACCGCGATGGTGCTGGCCCTGCGCAAACTCGGCAAGAGCAAGACCATTGACTGGCCGGCCTATGTCGCCGCCTATCGCGCTTGCGGGCGACGGAAGGACCGCGAACAGCAGATCATCCTGATCGACAGGATCGGTAAGACACTGGATCGCCTGACGCGCATGCCGCTGATCCATTTTTCGCTCAAGTTGATGAACGGTCCCGCACATCTGGCCGGGCTTGGCGACCTGCATTCCTTCCTGCAAAGGGGTTTCGACGCCTTCAGCTACATGAAGGGCGCCGACGAATTCCTCGCCATCGTCACCGAACGCGAGACCGCGCTGATGAAGGAATTGTTCGCCAACCCGAATGCCAGTTGCCCTGTTTCTTGACGCGACCCGGGGCTTTGCATTTTCCGCAGAGTTCCCAAAAAAAACGGGCGCCTTGAATCAGGCGCCCGCTTTCATCGGCATCCACCAGGCAGTCGTGCGTCAGGGCACGGTACACGCTCCGTACAACACGTAGGCGCCGTTGCGGTTGGTCAGGGTCACGGTCAGTTCGCCGCTCTCCTGATTGACCACGATGGTCCAGCCGAATCCGGCCTCCCTGCCCTGCAGAAGCAACTGCTTGCCGGATTTGTCCTGCAACAGGATGTCGGAGGTGGTATTGGGCCCGATCACGGCTTTCTTCGCCAGGTCGATACGCATGAATGCCGGAGCGCCGATTTCCTCCGGCAAACCGGCTGCGCAGTCGTCACCGCGCGAGCAGTCCAACGCCGACTGCGTGGCGCAGAGCAGCGGTTTCGAACCGTCAAAATCCGCCGCCAGTGCAGGTAAGGCAAACAAAGAAAGACTCAATAAACCCAGATTTCGAATATTTTTCATGGAGTGCCTTTACTTGATGGTGTAGCCACGGCCTTCCAGGCAGGCACCCTGGGCGCGGTAGAAGGTATCGATGGCCCCCTGCTTCTGGCCCTGAGCCTGCTGCTGAGCCTGGGCATTCTGCGCTTTCTGATTCTGCCGCGCACGCACCCCGCCGGCGAGGACGCCAATCGCAGCACCCTTGCCAGCGCCGCTGCCGCCATCGATGATGCCGCCGACCACAGCACCCTTCACGGCACCCGTCGCGCGCTCACCGCCCCCCACCGCCGGGCCTGTCTGCTGCGCCGGTGCCGGTGCGGCAGCCACAGCGGCCGGGTCGATGCCGGTGTTGTTTTTGGCCCAGACGTAGCATTCGCCTTCATCCTTCTGCTGCTGCTGCGCGCTCTGGCCCTTGGAGGGGTAGATGATGGGCTTGGCTTGCGCCTGGCCGACAACGAAGCTCGCGGTGGCCAATGTGGCGGCCAACGCGCAAGCAATTTTGATTCTGTTCATGGTATTTCTCCGCGCTATGTATGGTGCAGGTCCGGAATGCGATCTGCCGCAAGCAAGCAACGCTCGCATTCCGGCCCTCCCGACACTTATTTCTTGGCGCCCTTCTTGGCCGGTTCCACCGACAAGGCAACCGCTTCCACGTAATTCGCCTCGATCTGGTCGCCCTTCTTCACCACCTTGAAGTGATCCGGATTCTTCACTTCAAGCTCGACGATATTTCCCTTCGGGCCCTTGACGGTAATTGTCTTCTCCTTCGGGTTGACGTCGATCACGTCGGCGATGATCGTCACCTGGCGGCCGACCGCGACGCCAGGCTTTTCGCCCGGCTTGGCGCGCACGGCATCGGCAGAGTCAACCCTGCTGCTAGGTCCACCACCCTTTTTTACCTCCAGGGTGAGTGCCCGGATATATTCCACGACCACTTCGTCATTGATCTTGATCTGGGCAAAGTTCTTCACGGCATCGCCGGCAACCACATCAAAGCTGCGCCCCTCCGGCCCTTTCAGGCTGATGGTGCGGGTGGCCTTGTCTATGGCGGTCACCAGGGCGGAGGCCTTGACGCCCTGCGCAATGGCTACCTTGCCAGGCTCGCTGGCGGTTATTTGCCCGCCTGTGGGGGCCTGCTGGGCAAAGCCCGGCTGTGCGGAACAAATCAGGGCCAACAATACCGCTTTCGTCAAATTACGCATCGTATGTTCCTCTGTCTATTTATATTTCGCTGGAATATAGCCAGTGTGCTCAAGGCTTGAGCTTGGTGATCTTCGACCCCTGCAGGCCGATGCCGGCCATCAGGCCTTTCTGGTCGAAAATCATCGCATATACATCGGCCTTGGCCGTTTCCGTATTGAGGTCTTTGGCCGCGCCCGCATCGATGATCACAATGTTCGGACCGATGCCGATCTCGAAGTTCTTGCTGTTGCGGAAGTCGTTAAACACCTTGTCGCTCATGAAAAACAGCACATAGCCGAAGGACTGCGCGCCGGCCTGCAGTCCGATCGAAACTGCCGCCGTGTTGTAGTGATCGACAACCTTGTCATTGACCAGCAGCACGCCGTCGCCACCTTGTCCGCCAACAACCAGCCCGGCCTTGACGACATTGGGGAAAGCCAGAATGCCGCGTGCCTTGGCACCCAGAGCTCTGGCCCCCGGCGAGCCGTCATACAACGACTTCAATGCCGCGCGCGAATCCTTCTCGATCTTGGAGTCAGCCGCTGCCGCGAGTTGCGGCGCGACGAGACTGAGGAATGCCGCCACCAGGAGGAAGAAAGTTTTGGCCACTGAAAAATATCTGTTCATGATGTACTCCATAAAGTTGGGATTGACACTGCTTTGATGCTGCTTAAGATCCACAGGCCGCCTTACCGGCCTGCGCACGTTTCAGTCCTGCTATTTCTTTTGCCTGGTCGCTTCGATGAAAGCGCGCATGTCCTTGGCCCAGGTATCGATCACCGGTTTGACATCGACAAGCGTCAGCGGCTGGGTGGCGCTCTTGAGTTCAACACCGGTACCTTGCCGCATACCGACCGCGACAACCTTCCCGGTGTCGGTATCCTGCACCTCGTACTCGGCAGCGATGGAAGCATCCTTGGAAGTCTTGCCACCCGTGGCGATAAATGCAATCGGCAGCAACTGATAAGGCTTCAAGCCCATGTCTTTCACCGCCACGGCCGTGATCGCGGTTCTGAGCCGCAGCGTTTTCGGACCGGGTTCAGTGGCAAACTTGAACAGGCCGGTCAGCTCACGCTTGACCGATTCGTTGAAGTAGTCATTGATATCCTTCAGCGTCTGCGCGGAAACCTGCTGTGTGCTTTGCGGTTGCGGATAGAAAACGTTCGGCTCGATCACTATGGAGTCGTAGGCGCCCGGCTTGAGGTCCGGCGCTATCCAGCGCTTGACCGTCTGCCCCGAAGGCGATTGTGCGTCCTTCATCTGGGAATACCCATTCCCGAGGAAACCCGACTGCATGGACTTGGCCGACTTTTCCTGGGCAACAACAGGCCCGGCAAGCAGAAAGACCCCGGCGGATACCGCCATTATCCAACGATCAATACGCATGACTTCTCCTTGTCTATTTAACCAAGACCGCGATTCTAATCCTTTAAATCCGCCTTCTGCGGCCGCCGACCCGGCTGAGTTGCCAAGGTATTCGTGTATCGCGGGATTGATCGGCGGCGGCTACTCCTGTTTCCCGCCTCTTGACCCCGGGTTCGGCCCCGTCTTTCCCTTAACGCCTGAACTTCCCGAAAGATGACCGGACTACCAATGGCGCAGAAACCCATTTCCCAGCCGCCCGGGCCATTGTGGCCATCATTCACCCTGCCCTTGATGTAAAATTTGTCGCCAATCAATCGGACCGAACCGGAACATGGGAAAACAGACAGGAGTTGCAGCCTTTCCCCTTTCCGGCGGCCCGCTGAATCCCCCCCCCTGTATTCCGGCTAAGTCCGGCCCACGATAAAACGTGGACGGCGCCAGGCCTGTGATGTCCACATGACTATCGGCAAGAGGATGTTGTAACCATGAAACGGGCAGTCACGATTGCGGGTTTGCTCCTGTTCGCCGTAGTGATGATCGCGACCGCCGGCTGGGGCGCACTGGCCCTCTATTACTCGGGCCCGCAGACTCCCGTTCTGCAGGCCGGGCTGGCCGGAGGTTTTTCTCTCGCGGCGCTGCTGGCGATCGCGGCACTGACCAGTCGCCGCTGGCGCTGGCGCGCACTGCCTGCCTACCTTCTGCTGTTTGCTGCCGTGGTGACGTGGTGGCTCGGCATCGAACCTTCCAATGATCGCGACTGGCAGCCGGACGTCGCGAAGCCGGCCTACGCCACAATCGAAGGCGACATGGTCACGGTGCACAACATCCGCAACTTTGCCTACCGCAGCGAATATGGCTACACGGCCGCCTGGTACGACAAGACCTACGATCTGCGCAAACTGGAAGGCGTCGACCTGGTGGCCGTCTACTGGATGGGGCCGGCCATCGCGCACACCCTGGTCAGCTTCGCCTTTGCCGGCGGCGACCATCTCGCGATTTCCATCGAGACGCGCAAGGAAAAGGGAGAAGCCTATTCCACCATCAAGGGCTTCTTCCGCCAATATGAGCTCTTTTACGTGGTGGCCGACGAACGCGACGTGATCCGCCTGCGCACCAACTATCGCCGCGATCCGCCGGAAGACGTTTATGTGTACCGGACGCAGGCCCCGATCGAGAACGGTCGCCGGCTGTTTCTCGAGTATGTGCGGCAGATGAACGCGCTGAAGGCGAAGCCCGACTTTTACAACACCCTGATCAACAACTGCACCACCGATATCTGGTACAACAGCCGGGTCAACGCGACACACATGCCGTTCAGCTGGAAGATACTGGCGAGCGGCTATGTGCCCGAGTATCTTTATGAATCGGGAAAGCTCGACAGCAGCCTGCCCTTCCCCGAGCTCCAGCGGCGCGCCCATGTCAATGCCCGGGCGCAGGCCGCCGACACCGCCGCCGACTTTTCGCGACGCATCCGCGAGACCGCCGCGGCAAACCCGAAATAAACATCAAGCTCGTCCAGCAAGCACATTCACCGACAAGGATTCACGATGAACAATCGACTTTATGCAGATGCCATCAGGACCGTTTCATGGCTGGGCCTGCCACTGCTGCTGGCTGCATTGGCCTTGCCTGCCGGCGCCGCGGAACCTGTCACGCCGGCACCGACGGCCAAGCGCCCGAAAATCTGCCTGGTGCTGTCCGGCGGCGGCGCACGCGGCGCGGCCCATGTCGGCGTGCTCAAGGTCCTCGAAGAGTATCGCGTGCCGGTCCACTGCATCGCCGGTACCAGCATGGGCTCGCTGGTGGGCGCCGCCTACGCCTCCGGCATGACGGTCGCGGAAATGGACCAGATCATGGCGAGCATCACGAAGGAACTCCTGTTCAAGGAAAAACCGCCGCGCGCGGAGCAGTCGATGCGGCGCAAGGCAGACGACTACAGGCCCTTCATCGGCCCCGAAATCGGCATAAAGGACGGCAATGTATTCTTGGGCAAGGGCATTGTCACCGGAGTCCAGCTCGAGACCGTATTGCGCCAGCTCTCCAGGATCAAGGGCTACCAGAACTTCGACAAGCTGCCGATCCCTTTCCGCGCCGTGGCGACCGATCTGGTGAACGGCAAGGCCGTGGTATTCAAGGATGGCGAGCTCGCCAATGTCATGCGCGCCAGCATGTCGGTGCCGGGCGCGGTCGCGCCGGCGGAGTTCGACGGCATGATGCTGGTGGACGGCATGCTGACCAGCAACCTTCCGGTCGACGCGGCACGGGCGATGGGCGCCGATATCGTTATCGCCGTTAATGTCGGCACCCCCCTATTGAAACGCGACGAGCTGAACGGCATCGGCGGCGTCCTCGGACAGATGCTGAGCATCCTGACCGAGCAGAATGTCCAGGCCTCGCTGGCTTCGCTGAAGCCCGACGACATCCTGATCACCCCCGAACTTGAGGGAGTCGCAACCGGAGATTTCGACGATCTGAAAAAGATTGCCCCCCTCGGCGAACCCGCGGCGCGCAAGGTGGCGGAACGACTGGCCCGGTTGTCGATTCCCGCCGCCGAGTATGCGGCGCTGCGCGAGCGGCAGATGATTGCCGTGGTCCCCGATGTGCGACCGGTCGACGAAATTCGTTTTGAGAATCTTGCCCTGGTCAACCCGGAGTTGGTGCGGACCCACATGCAGACCAAGCCCGGCGAGCCGATCGACCAAAAGAAGCTCGACATGGACATGCGGCGCATTTACGGCACGGGGGACTTCGAACACGTCAATTACCGTTATCTCGAAGAACCCGGCAAGCGCATCCTGGCGGTGGACGCAGTGGAAAAATCCTGGGGACCGGACAGCCTGCGATTCGGCCTGGGATTGTCCAGCGATTTCGCCGGCGACGCGCTGTACAACGTGCTCGTCTCCTATCGCAAGCGCTGGATCAACCCGCTGGGCGCTGAGTGGAGGACCGACCTGCAACTGGGCAGCACCACCAGCCTGGGCAGCGAGTTCTATCAGCCGCTCACTGCCTCCGGCGCCTTCTTTGTGGCACCGGGCGCCTTCCTCCAGCGAACCAACGGACCGATCTATCAGGGCGACAAACGACTCGCAACCGTTGACAGGAAGAAGGCCCAGCTGAGCCTGGACCTGGGTGCCAATCTATACGAATACGGAACCTTCCGGCTGGGCGTCCTGGCCGGCAAAGTCAAGCGGGAAGTGGATACGGGAACGCTGCCCTACGCGGTGAACTCCGACACCATTACGCTGGGCGCCTACAACGCACGCCTGGTACTCGACCAACTGGACAGCGTACATTTCCCGCGTGACGGCTGGAAGGCCGACTTCCAATATCTCAAGTCGGATACCGCGCTGGGTGCAGACGATTCCTACAAGAAATGGGAGGTCGGCGGCGTATTCGTCCATTCATTTGGCGAGCATACGATCAACCTGTCCGCGGGTGCCGGCGACCTTTCAGGGTCGAAGCAGACGCCGGCCTACGACCAGTTTTCCTGGGGTGGTTTCCTGAAGTTGTCCGGCTTTTCGACCGGTCAATTGATCGGTGAAAACCTGAAGTATGGCCGCGCCATGTATTACCACCGACTGTCGCGCAGTTCCATTTTCGAGGGCGCCTACGGCGGCATTTCACTGGAGACCGGCAAGATGAGCCATCCGGCGT
>JBIJDJ010000236.1:0-4384 GCA_044344175.1 Sulfuritalea sp. | reverse complement strand
TGCTGCCATGAGCATGTCAATCAAACCCCTTGAAAGACCCGCGGGACTGGCCGATCGCGTCTATCACCAGTTGCGCGACAGCATCGGCGGACACCAGATCCGGCCGGGCGAGCGCCTGCAGGAAGTCAGCCTCGCCGCGCAGCTCGGGGTCTCGCGCACTCCCGTGCGCGAAGCTCTGACCCGGCTCGAAAGCGAAGGCATGATCGCCGTGGAAGGACGGGGGTTTGTGGTTCCCGAACTGACCGACGCTGACATAGATGAAATCTACCAGCTGCGTTTCCTGCTGGAACCCGCGGCAGTTCGCATCGCCGTCGCCGAAGTCACCACGCCCGCCGACCTCGCCGGCATGGCATCGGCGATCGATGCTGCCACCGCCGCGGAGAAAAGCGGCGACTTCCGGGCATTTCTGGAAGCCAACAACCGCTTTCACAATGCCTGGCGCGCGCTGATTCCAAATCGGCGGATGTCGAAACTCCTGGACCAGTATGTCGGCCATGTCCGCTTCCTGCGCGTCCTGACTCTGGGTGACGCGAATGCGAGGAAAGCGGCCCTTACGGGCATGAAGAACATTCATGCCGCATTCAGGAAACGTGATGCCGACGCTGCCGCCACGGCGATGCACAAAAACCTCGAAGCGGCCAGGCACTTTCTCATCAGCGCCATTGAACAGATTGACCAGGAAAAACAGTCTGAACAAAGCACCGCCATCGGCTAGAACCAGCGCCTAATTTCAATCAAGCCAGCTGTTTCGACGAAGGAGTCGAAGTCGTAACCGTTGTCGGCGGCATTCCCCGATAATCGGGCTGACGACAACACAAGGTGGATGATGAATCGATTTTCCGGATTGGCAAGTATGGTGCTGACCCTTGCCGCACTGACAGCGCAAGCGGCGGGGCCACGGATTGGGCTTTATCGCGGCCCCTGCGACGCTTCCGCCGCAACCGCGCTCGATGCCGAACACTTCGTGGTCGGTGCCGATGAAGGCGACACCCTCTACATCTATCGACGCAGCGAAGCCGCTGCCTTGGCTTCCATCGATCTTTCCGGTTTCCTCGGAACAAAGACCGGCGAAGAATCCGACATCGAAGCCGCAGCGGCCATTGGGACGCGCATCTACTGGATCACCTCGCACGGCCGCAACGGCAAAGGCCATGTCCAGCACAGCCGGCACCGCTTTTTTGCCACTGACATCGTGCCCGGCCAACCCCCCTCGCTCAAACCTGCCGGCGAACCCTATACCAGGCTGTTGCGCGACATGGAAAACTCGGGCGCACTCAAGTCCTACAAGCTGGGTAATGCGGCGCGACTGCCTGCCGAGGCTGAAGGCGGGCTCAATATCGAAGGTCTTGCAGCAACCCCCGAAGGCACCCTGCTGATCGGATTTCGCAACCCTCTGCCGCACCAGCGGGCGCTGATCGTACCCCTGCAGAATCCGGCAGAGCTGATCGCAGGCAAGACAGCAAGGTTCGGCACACCGATCGAACTTGACCTGGGCCGGCGCGGAATCCGCAGCATTGAACAGTTTGGTGGCGGCTACCTGATCGTTGCAGGCCCCACCGCCGACGCCGGAACCTTTGCCCTTTTCAAATGGTCCGGAAATGCCGGCGACGCGGCGAATCCGGTTGCCGGTCTTGAACTCAAAGACCTGCGGCCCGAAGCGCTGTTTGCAACAGACTCCGGCAAGGAGGTTCAATTGCTGAGCGACGACGGCGGAATCCTTGTTCGCGGCGTCGAGTGCAAAACGCTGCCTAAAGCCAGCCAGACATTTCGCAGCCTGATCATTTCCCCCTGACCCGAACATCGTCACGACACAAGCCGCCGGATGTCGCGATCACTGCGCTCGCGAGGGGAACTTCAAGGCCTTGCGATTCCTGACCTTCGGTTTCCGCAGTGAAGAAGCACTTAGCAAAGATCCGGCGCTGCGCGATCCCCGGGTCGAGATTCAAACGTCGTGGAGGCTTTACGCTACCATTGGCTGCCAGCAAAACCAGACCAATAACCGGACCGCTGCCTTGGCCACCGATCAGCCGCAGACCCTGTCTCAAGCCTTGCCGTCAGGCCACCTGTTGAAGGAGTACAGCCTGCTTTCGGTGCTGGGCATGGGAGGCTTCGGCATTACCTATCTTGCGGCCGACAACTACCTGCAATTGAAGGTCGCGTTAAAGGAGTATTTCCCGTCAAGCGTGGCGGTGCGAAACCAGTTTTCCGGCTCGGTCGCATTGAAGTCGGAACAAGTTCAGGCCGAGTACGCATGGGGAAAGGAACGATTCATGCGCGAGGCGCAGACCCTGGCGCGATTCAGCCATAAGAACATCGTCCAGGTGTTTCGCTACTTCGAAGGCAACGGAACCTGCTACATGGTCATGGCCTATGAAGAAGGCATGAGCCTGGAACAGATGTTGTCGGAGGACCCGGGGCGCTGGAACGAGCAGTCTGTTCTTGCCCTGGTCATGCCCTTGCTGGACGGCCTGGAGGCGGTGCATGAGGCCGGATTCCTGCACAGGGATATCAAGCCGGCCAATATCGTTCTTCGCGCAAAAGACGACAGCCCGGTTCTAATCGATTTTGGCGCGGCCAGAAGCCCCACGGCCACCGACGCCTTGACCGTCGTGTTGAGCCACGGTTACGGGCCGCCCGAACAGTATTCACGGCATAGCCGCCAGGGGCCATGGACGGACATCTATGCAATGGCGGGAGTGCTATACAGAATCGTGGCGGGAGTTGTCCCTCCCATGTCGATTCACCGGATCACGAGCGATGTGATGATTCCTGCGACGTTTTCAGGCGAGGGCAGATTCAGTGCGGATTTCCTCGGCGCAATCGACCTGGCATTGAATATTGATGAAACAAAGCGTCCTCAAAGCATAGGCGAGTGGCGGGCTTTGCTGACTCGCGGCGCATCCGATAATGTAAGCATCATCGCTCCGGTAAATCAAATCGACCGCAGCGGCATCGACAACAAGCTTTCAGCGACCGATCATGCCGGTACGCGCGCAACGTCAAATCCAGTTCCCGCGAATCATCAGGCCAGGGGTACAAACGGGAAAATCATCTCCTCCGGAAGCGACATTCCGCCAAATGACAAGCCGGACAAGGCCGCTCACCCCACAAAGCTTCGACCTACCCTGAAAATGGAGGAAGTGCCCGAATCGGGATTGTTGGGACGCATCGGACAGGCAATAATTGCCCACCCGTTCTTGACCCTTTTCCTCCTGTTCGCGGCGCTATTCATTGCCATATTCGAATTTCGGCGACCGGCTTCAACCCAGCCCCCGAATCAGGCAATAGCCCCGATCACCGCGACGGATGCCAGGAACCGGCCTGACGCTTCGCAGCCCGCGTCCGCCGATGTCCAAAATCCTCCCAACGATGGACCAGCGTCCAGGGAGAACCCGGACGACAGCGCGCGCCGTCGTGCCATGTTTCTCGAAGCCATGAATGCATGTGCGGGAAAGGTCGCCGGCACCGGCTGCTTTTTCATCGGCCGCCGCAACGAAAGCATCAGCGGAACATGCGTGATGCCGCCTGGTGGTTCCCTGATTTGCAGACCGCAAAAACCGGGCGAGCGAAAAGACGGATTGCCGGGTCCGGTGTCCGGGCGCCAGGACGGCTTCCAATCTTCGCCGAATACCCGACCACCTCGCTAAGAACGCCAAGCCGGTACATGCCCCCCGTTCGTTTGGGAAACCCGCCCTGCCTTTCAAGCCAGCCAAAACCTTGAACCCATCGCCGCTCTGGGCCAGCGCCTTCCGCCCCTTCTATTTCCTTGGCGCACTCTATGCCCCGCTGCTCATCGCGGCCTGGCTGGGAGCGTTTCTCGGCCTGTGGAGCCTGCCCGCAGGCGAACTGCCGCTGAAATTGCAGCACGGCCACGAGTTCATCTTCGGCTTCGCGGCGGCCATCATCACCGGCATCGTGCTGACGGCGTTGCCAAGCTGGGCCGGCACCCGTGAAATCCTTGGCGGCCGGCTGATGCTGCTGGTTGCGCTGTGGCTCCTCGGACGCATCGCCTCCTGGGCATCGCCCTGGCTGCCGCCGCTGCTGCTGGCGGTTATCGACTGCCTGCTGTTCCCGGCAATGTTCGCCATGCTGGCGCCGCAGCTGCTGCGCGCCGCGAACCGGCTCTACCTGCTCCTGCTGCCCATCCTGTTCGCGCTGTTCGCCGCCAACGTGATCTATCACCACGGCTTGCTCACGGCGAACCATACCCAAGCCTGGGTCGCGCTGCGCCTGGCCATTTACGCCATCGTCGTGCTCTACGTCCTCAAGGGCGGCGTCCTGGCGCCGATTTTCACCGGCAACGCCTTGCGCGAAAAAGGCCGCAGCACGCTGGCGCCATGCAATATGCCACTGGAGATTGCCGCCACCGCCGCACTGCTCCTGC
>JBIJDJ010000210.1:0-5040 GCA_044344175.1 Sulfuritalea sp. | reverse complement strand
GATCACCTATTTATCTCCTGCCTAAAAATTAGGCAGGACTAGTGGAACACCTGGGTCAATTTTCGATCAGCACATCCTCTCTATGTGGGTCAGTTTTCGGTCAGCGTCTACAGCCGGTGGTCTTGGCGTCGTGATAGGTGACGCGCTGACCGCTCTTAGGCAACGGTAGGCGTGTTAGAGCCTCCTTGGTGAAGTTGAACCTTTTCTTGACCCTTGCGTCGTCCATTCTCGACCCTTCCGAATACGGCATAGGGGTGCCGGGGGTTACGCTGGGGTTACGCAATTGGTGCAATTTGAGCAGATTTCGTGTAACCCCATTAAGCGGAGTATGGCTGTAATGCTATACTGCGTCAAGGTCTATTAAGTTTTGTGCATCCGTATGTCCTTCAGGACACTAGAACTCTTAATCCGTAGGTCGAGTGTTCGAGCCACTCACAGCCCACCAGTATTCATGCGGCTTCCAGCGACGGGAGCCGTTTCTTTTCTGTAGCACCGCAGAGGATGCGCATATGACCATGACAATCAGTCGCACCGCACTGTGCCGCGCACTTATAGCGGCCGCCGCATTGGCGACAGCCACTACGGCAGCCGCCCAGAACTACGAGACGATAGGCGAACTCAAAGCCGGCGAGCTCGCGCCGGCCGCACTGCTCAAGGGCCCGTTCCACACTGTCGACGAGAAAGTCGTGTTCGCGGGCGCGCAGCCGAATTTCACCATCCGCTCGCAGTACGGCACGTGGGAAGCGCGTGGACACGAAATGCTCGTGATCCGCGTTTCCGAGTTGCCCGCATTCGAGCAGCTTGCAAAAGTCAGCAAGTCGGATGAATTCATGAAGTCGGCTGGCACTGCCGTCGCCGCGCCGGTAAAGGCCGTGGGTCAGTTCATCGAGAGTCCGGTCCAGACCACCGGCAACGTCTTCTCCGGCATCGGCCTCATCGCCAGCCGTGTCGGGCGTGTGGCGGAAAAGTCGGTAACGAGCGTGGGCGACACGGTGTCCAACAACGCACCGGCGCAGAAGGAAATACTCAAGCCGGCTGCAGCGCCCCTGGGCACGGCCGCACCGCGCACATTCATTGGCGACCCGCTGGGCTATAACCAGCAGCGTCGTGAATGGGCGCAACGCCTGAAAGTCGATCCCTACACCTTCAACGGCGCGCTATCCGACAAGCTCGGCGACGTGGCTTCCGTCACCTTTGCCAGCAGCTTCCCGGTCAATTTGGTACTGGGCTCGGTAATAGCGCCTCTGTACTACGCGCAACAATTCAATGAGCAGGCGACACTCGAGGCCTATCAGACGCCAGCCCTCGACATCGGCACGCGCAACGAAGCGCGACTCAAGAAGATGGGCATCGAAGGCCTGCCGGTGCGCAATTTCCTGCGCAACAGTTATTTCACGCCAACCCTGCAGACGGCGCTGGTGCTCGCGCTCGAATCGATGGGCAATATTGGGGGACGCGATCAAGTGATCGTATTCGCGGCCCGTGCCGCCTCCGAGACCGAGGCGCGCTATGTCAATAACTCGGTCATGATGCTCGCCCAATACAGCCGCACCGCCGCACCGCTGGCGAAGATGCGCGGCGCCGACAACGTCATCGCCGGTGAAACGCGTGACGGCAAGCTGGCCATAGCGGCGCCGCTCGATTACGTTCCATGGATCAAGCCGATAGATGATTTCGCGCGCCGCACCGATCTGACGGGAATCGAGCGCTGGCTGCTGATCTCGGGCAAGGTGACGCCGCGCGCGCAGCAGGAACTCGCCGCGCTCGGCTGGCGCGTCAGCGACAACCTCGCTGCTGCCAGGTAAGAGCAAGAAAAAAAGCTCCTCACGGAGCTTTTTTTGGTGAAAATTACCGCAGAAGCCAAAGGGATGCCGCGATTCCCGCCGGCCAGACTCGGTGCTGCCGCGTTACATTCCTGCGCTACCGCTACCGCCCGTTGATCGGGTCAAGTCCCCCGCCGAAACGTGGTCGGCGCCACTGACTGCGATTACTTCACGGCGTCGTGGAGATCCTTGTCGCTGACCTTCCCGGAGCGGTGCAGCCATAGCAGAATTGCCAGCGGCTTGGGAATGTTG
Source organism: Sulfuritalea sp. (assembly GCA_044344175.1). Lineage (GTDB taxonomy): Bacteria > Pseudomonadota > Gammaproteobacteria > Burkholderiales > Rhodocyclaceae > Sulfuritalea. Next base: position 2,965 of record JBIJDJ010000210.1, on the reverse strand, counting down.
CGGCCGGACTCGTAGCGGGAGCCGCCCGACTGGGTGACTCCATACCTCGCCCAGAAATCCTTCTGATTGAGGTTTTCCTTCTTGCGATCCGTTGCGATGTCACTGAAATCGAGTTTCTTCTTGCGGGCCATGGCGTTCTCCTCTTTCTCCTGCTGTTGGGGGGCAAATCATTATGCTATCGTTTTTTTCCGATTCCTGCAGATGGACAATATAGACCGATATTGGCGGCATCGCCATGTCGGAATTCACCAGCTGCGGCAACTCTTCTTCCCGATGCGCCAATTTGCTGGCACTCAGGATGCCGCGGTGATCATCAGGCCGCATAGAAGCAACAGCAGGCCGCGTACTCCGCCCCAGCGACAGAGTCGGGCGCGCAAGACTTGATGCCATTGGCTTTGTGCCCCTGGCCTCAGCCAGGTTGGCAACAGGTGGGCGGCAGCCCCGCTCACCAGAGGCAGAAGGAAGGCAATGACAAAACCGGCGACTGCGGGGCGCGCCGGCAACCCGCCGAAACCGTGCGCGGCGCCCGCTATCAGCAGACCGGACAAGCCCAGCGCGGCTGACGTCAGGGAGGGCGCTGCACCATGCAGCTGAAATAGAGCTTTGCCAAATCGGGATTGCCATGCGTGCAGCATGCGCAGAATCGCGACGGCATAGAGTGTCGTACCCAGCAGGGCCAGCGCCGGCCCCGCCATGGCACCAGGTCCGGGCAAGCGTGACGCCACTCCGATCGCGATCAGCAGTGCGCCGGATGCTGCCCATTTCAGGTCCCGTCGCAGACGCAGCACCGCATCCGGATCGGGTTGTCCCACGCAGGTGGGCAGCAGCACTTGCAAGGTGCCGAGGGCGGCAAGTCCGACAAAGCCAAGCAGATTGGCATGCAGGTGAAACAGACGCAGGGCGTTGCGCTGGACGGGGAACAGGGGCATCAGGAGGACGGCCAGCAGTGCCAGCAGCAAAAAGCCGAGCGCGGCCAGATACCAGTCCAGTCCCCGATGACGCGGACCGAGCATATGGCGCACTTTGTTCAAGGTCCAGCCGCCGAGACTCAATGCGGCAAGCCCGGCCAACGCCGCCGCAAGTTCGAGTCCCGTCGCCGAAAAATCGTTGGCGAAGGAGAAAACCGCCATAGCGCCGCCACCCCACGCCATGACCGAAGGCCACCAGGCGGCAAGGCCTGCGGCGCCGCTGCGCGTTAGCACGGGCACGAAATAAGCCATGGCGGCCAGAATCAGCGGCATCACCCCCAGTGCCAGTGCAAGGTGGGCAGCCAGTTGCGGCGTCGCTTGTTCCGTGATGAGCAATACGCCGGCCGTCGTCAGCGCCAGCAGGGCTGTAATGGCGAGCAGGGGCAGGGGCGTGGCGGTTGGCATGGATGGATTGTATAGGCGTCAGTGCCGGGTGCTCGCGGCGTTTCATCGGCACCCGTGCGCTGACGAGTTTTAGCGGACTCAAGATTTAGTCCTCCGGTTTCGGGCACAATTGAGCCATGCTCAATGTTTCAGGACTCGCCTGTTCGCGCGGTGAACGCCGCTTGTTTGCCGACGTCGGCTTCTCGCTCGCCGCGGGGGAATGGCTGCATGTGCAGGGCGAAAACGGTTCCGGCAAGACCAGCCTGATGCGTCTGCTGGTAGGACTCTCGCCGGCTGATGCAGGCGAGATTTTCTGGCGCGACGAGCCGACGCCCTCGGTCGAATTCCGCCGCGACCTGATTTATCTCGGTCACCACGCGGCGGTCAAGGAGGATCTGACGCCGTTGGAGAATTTGCGTCTTGCCGCGGCGCTGGACGGCGTTGAGCTCGAGGAACGCAATGCGTTGGCTGCCCTGATCCGCCTGGGTTTGCGCGGGCGCGAGGAACTTCCGGTGCGCGTGCTTTCCGCCGGACAGAAGCGGCGCGTGTTGCTGGCGCGCTTGCTGACGCGCCCGGCGGTCTTGTGGGTATTGGATGAAGCCTTCAACGCACTCGATGCCGCCGCCGTACGACTGCTGGGGGTGCTGATTGCAGAGCATCTGTCTGCGGGCGGAATGGCGGTGCTGACCAGCCACCAGCCGCTGCCCGTACCGGGTGGCAAGGCGCTGGTATTGTGAGGACTCACCCCCCGTCCCCCGCCCCGTGGGCAGGGGTGACCAGTCACCTCCCCCGCTTGGCGGGGAAGGATGGGAGGGGGCGCTCATTCTTGTCCCGCGCCAGCGCGGGCGGCCCGGCGGAGGTGGTATGAACGCGTTCCTCGCCACGGTCCGTCGCGACCTTCTTCTTGCCCTGCGCCGCAAGAGCGAGGTGCTGACAGCCGTGTTTTTTTTCGTTATTGTCACCAGCCTGTTTCCCCTCGGCATAGGGCCGGAACCCGTGCTGCTGAAAAAGATCGCCCCCGGCATTCTCTGGGTTGCCGCGCTGCTGGCGACCCTGCTCGGCTTGCCGCGCCTGTTTGCGGCTGATCATGTCGATGGCACGCTGGAGCAGATGGCCTTGTCACCATCTCCCCTGGGGTTGCTGGTTGCCGGTAAAATACTGGCCCACTGGTTGTTGTGCGGTTTGCCTCTGGTGTTGCTGGCGCCGGTACTCGGCCTGCAGTTCGATCTCGATGCGTCGGCACTGGGCATTTTGACGCTGGCGCTGCTTCTGGGTACTCCGCTGCTGTCCCTGATCGGTGCGATCGGTGCGGCGCTGACGCTGGGTGTGCGCGGTGGCGGCGTGTTGCTGGCGTTGCTGGTGTTGCCACTGTACATTCCGGCGCTGATCTTCGGCGCGGGGGCGGTGGAAGCGCACATCGCGGGTCTCGATGCGGGTGGACATCTGTCATTGCTGGCAGCGATGCTGGCCTTGGCTGTTTTTTTTGCGCCGTGGGCGACCACGGCGGCTTTGAGGATTGCGTTGGAGTGAGACAGTCGATTATTCAGTGGTTCAGGTTTGGCAGCCCGCAGAGCTTTTATCCGCTCGCCGGGCGCCTGATTCCATGGTTCTGG
>JBIJDJ010000111.1:0-9776 GCA_044344175.1 Sulfuritalea sp. | reverse complement strand
CGCGGCCGCGGCCTTCGGCATTGCCGGGTTGTGGATTTCCTTCTTCGTCGCGCCGACCGATGCGCAGCAGGGGGAAGGCTACCGCATCATCTTCGTGCATGTGCCGGCTTCATGGATGTCGATGTTCATCTATCTGGTGATGGCCTTCTGGGCCGGCCTCGGGCTGGCGCTCAACACGCGGGTCTCGGCCATGATGGCGCAGGCGCTGGCTCCCACCGGGGCCTTGATGGCCGCGCTGTCCTTGTGGACCGGCGCCCTGTGGGGCAAGCCGATGTGGGGCGCATGGTGGGTGTGGGATGCGCGGCTGACTTCCGAACTGATCCTGTTCTTCCTCTATCTGGGCTTCATGGCGCTGCAGGCAGCCATCGACGACCCGCGCCGCGCCGACAAGGCGGGGGCGATTCTGGCATTGGTCGGCGTGGTGAATATTCCCATCATCTATTTCTCGGTGAAGTGGTGGAACACGCTGCACCAGGGCTCCACGATCAACATGAACAAGGCGCCCTCGATGGCGCAGACCATGCTCTGGGGCATGCTGCTGATGGCGCTTGCCTTCTGGATGTATTCGATCGCGGTGGCGCTGGTGCGGGTACGCGCCATCATCCTCGAGCGCGAGCGACACACGGAATGGGTGAAACATGCAGTGGCATAGCGCCGGTGAATTTTTCGCCATGGGCGGCTACGCCTTCTACGTCTGGGGCAGCTTCGGCGCCTGCGCGCTGCTCATGGTCGCGGAACCTTTTCTGGCAAAGCGGCGTCTTAGCGAGGTTCGCAAGAGCCTGGCCCGCGAACGACTCGCCGACGAACTCGAACTCCAACAAAGAAATTCATGAAACCCAGACAGAAACGCATCGCCTTGATTGTCGGCGGGCTCGCCTCGCTGGCCATTGCCGCCGGGCTGGCGCTCAACGCGCTCGACAGCAACATCGCGCTTTACGTAACGCCCTCGGAAGTGGCTGCCGGAAAATCGCCGCAAGGGAAAGCCTTCCGTATCGGCGGCCTGGTCAAGGAAGGCTCCGTCAAGCGCCAGGACATGACGGTGCATTTCGTCATGACCGATATGGCCAAGGACATTCCTGTTGCCTACACAGGCATCCTTCCCGACCTGTTCCGTGACGGCAAGGGTGCAGTAGTGCAGGGCCGGCTGGGCGAGGACGGGATTTTTGTTGCCACCGAAGTGCTGGCCAAGCACGATGAAAATTACATGCCCCCTGAGGCCGCGGCGGCCCTGAAGCAAGCCCAGATAAATCAGGGCGCGGCGGAAGCCAAGCCCGCCATTGACCAGGCACAGAAAAAACCATGACTCCCGAACTCGGACACTTTGCCCTGATCCTTGCCTTTGTCGTTGCAATTGTGCAGGGGGTGCTGCCACTGATCGGCGCACAGCGCGGGCAGGCGCAATGGGTCGCGCTGGCGCGGCCGGCGGCGCAAACGCAATTCCTGCTGATTGCCATCGCTTTCGGCTGCCTGGCGCAGAGCTTTCTCACCAGCGATTTTTCGGTGAGTTACGTCGCCCAGCATTCCAACACCCAGTTGCCGACCCTGTATCGTTTCTCCGCCGTATGGGGCGGACACGAGGGTTCCCTGCTGCTGTGGGTGCTGATGCTCACCGGCTGGGGCGCCGCCGTGTCACTGGCCTCGCGCCAGTTGCCCGAAGTCATGGTGGCGCGCGTACTCGCCGTGCTGGGGCTGGTCGGCATCGGCCTGCTGGCGTTCATCCTGTTCACCTCCAATCCCTTCGATCGCTTGTTGCCGGCGGCTGCGGAAGGGCGTGACCTCAACCCGCTGTTGCAGGACCCGGGACTGGTGTTCCATCCGCCCATGCTTTACATGGGTTATGTCGGTTTCTCGGTGGCCTTCGCCTTCGCCATCGCGGCGCTGATTTCCGGTCGGCTCGATGCGGCCTGGGCGCGCTGGTCGCGGCCGTGGACCACGGCGGCCTGGGTCTTCCTCACGCTCGGCATCGCACTGGGCAGCTGGTGGGCATATTACGAACTGGGCTGGGGCGGCTGGTGGTTCTGGGACCCGGTGGAAAATGCCTCCTTCATGCCCTGGCTGGTGGGCACGGCGCTGATACATTCGCTGGCCGTGACGGAGAAGCGGGGCGCTTTCAAGAACTGGACGGTGCTGCTGGCCATCGCGGCATTTTCGCTGTCGCTGCTGGGTACCTTCCTGGTTCGCTCCGGCGTGTTGACTTCGGTCCATGCATTCGCCTCGGATCCGCGCCGCGGGGTGTTCATCCTGGTGCTGCTCGCAGTCGTGGTCGGCAGTTCGCTGACGCTGTTTGCCTGGCGTGCTCCCAAAGTCAGTGCCGGCGGCAGCTTCGGCCTGGTTTCGCGCGAAACCATGCTGCTGATGAACAACGTGCTGCTGGTGGTTGCAGCCGGTAGCGTGCTGCTCGGCACGCTGTATCCGCTGCTGATCGATGCACTCGGCATGGGCAAGCTTTCGGTCGGGCCGCCCTATTTCAATACCGTCTTCGTCCCGGTCATGGTGCCGCTGCTGCTGCTGATGGCCATCGGTCCCCTGGCGCACTGGAAGCACGCCGACCTGAAGGCGATTGCGCGCCGCCTGCGGGTGAGCATGGCGCTGGCCGTCATCGCCGGCATCGCCCTGCCGCTGCTGATGGGCGCCTGGACGCCTCTCACCGCGATGAGTTCATTGCTGGCCGTGTGGATCACCTCCAGCGGCGTTTTCCAGGTCATTGAGCGCATGAAAACGGGCAAGCCTTCCGCGGCTTTCTGGGGCATGCAAATGGCACATTTCGGCATTGCCGTATTCGTTATCGGTGTGGCGATGGTCGGCGGCTACCAGGAGGAGAAGGATGTCCGCATGGAGCCGGGTGATACCGTGAGTGTCGGCGGCTACGGTTTTCGCCTGATGGGAGTGAAAGAGGCTCCCGGCCCCAACTATCGGGCCTCGGTAGGCAGCGTCGAGCTGTCGAAGGGTGGCCGCGTGCTGATGACAATGCATCCCGAAAAGCGCAATTATTTCTCGTCGCAGATGCCCATGACCGAAGCCGCGATCGACGCCGGATTCACGCGCGATGTGTATGTCTCGCTCGGCGAGCCGCTCGACAAAATGGGGGCGTGGAGCGTGCGGGTTTACTACAAGCCTTTCGTCGACTGGATCTGGGGCGGTTGCCTGTTGATGGGCCTGGGCGGCTTCATTGCCATGCTTGATCGTCGTTACCGCCTGCGCGTCAGGGCCGGCGCCAGCCTGCCGGGGGGAGTTCCGGCATGAAGCGTTTTCTGATTCCGCTGGGCGCGTTCTTCGTCCTGGTGATCTTCCTTGCGATCGGCCTCACCCGCGATCCGCGTGATGTGCCGTCGCCGCTGAAGGACAAACCGGCGCCCGCTTTCATGCTGCCGCAGCTGGCCGCGGCCGACAGGAATTTTTCGCCGGCCGACATGAAAGGCAAGGTCTGGCTGCTCAACGTCTGGGCCTCCTGGTGCGTCTCCTGCCGCCAGGAGCATCCCTTGCTGGTAGCTTTTGCGAAAGAGGGCAAGCTGCCGGTGGTCGGCCTCAATTACAAGGATCAGGTTTCCGATGCAAAAAACTGGCTGGCGAAATTCGGCGATCCCTACGTGCTTTCCGCCGTCGATGCCGATGGCCGCGTCGGCATCAACTACGGCGTCTATGGCGTGCCGGAAACCTATGTCATCGACAAGGCCGGCATGATTCGCATGAAGCACACCGGTCCGATCACGCCGGAATCGCTACAGAAGCAGATCCTGCCATTGGTAGCGGAGTTGAGCAAATGAATAAAGCATTCACCACAGAGGCACAGAGACACAGAGTAATCGGGGTCTTCGGGTTTCTGGCTTTTTTCTGTGTGCTCTGTGCCTCTGTGGTTAATACCGGCTTGGCCAAGGAAGCGGCACCGATGGCGGCCGATGTGGTGGTGGAAAAGCGCATGGTCGCGATCAGTGAAGAGTTGCGCTGTCTGGTTTGCCAGAATGAGTCGCTGTCCGGTTCGCATGCCGAACTGGCTCAGGATCTGCGGCGCGAGATCCGCACGCTGATCGGCGAGGGCAAGTCCGATCAGGAAATTCTCGACTTCATGGTCGCCCGCTATGGTGATTTCGTGCGTTACCGGCCGCCGGTGAAGCCGACCACCTGGCTGCTCTGGGGCGGCCCATTCCTCCTGATGGCGGGCGGCATCGCCGCGTTGATTGCCTTCCTGCGCCGCCGCGCCAGGGATAACGCTGCACCGGCCCTTTCCGAAGAAGAACACCGCCGCGCCGCGGCCTTGCTGGAACAACCCAAGTCATGACCTACTTTTATCTTGCAGCGGCGACGCTGGTCGTCGTCGCTTTGCTGTTGCTGCTGCGCCCCTGGTGGCGATCCGGGCGCCGTACCGTCAGCGCCGACTTTCTGCCCGTGCTGAATGCCGCCATTCATCGCGACCGCCTCGCGGAGCTCGAGCGCGACCACAGCAACGGCACGCTGTCCGCAGCCGATCTGGCCGAAGCGCGGGAAGAATTGCAGCGGCAACTGCTTGACGACACGGCCGCCACCGAGGCGCATGCGGGCGAAAGCTTCAGCCGCAGCAGCGGCATCGCGCTGGCCTTCCTGGTGCCCTTGCTGGCCGTGGCAGTGTATGCGCTGCTGGGCAGTCCGGCGGCGGTGCTCCCCGTTGCGGCGCAGGCTCAGCGCGCCGGCGACGATATGGAGCAACTTGCCGCAAAACTGGTGCAAAAGCTGGAACAGAATCCTGCCAATCCAGAGGGTTGGGCCATGCTGGCGCGTTCCTACAAGTCCCTGGGCCGCTGGGATGATGCCGAACGGGCTTTTGGCCGCATCGGACCGGATTTCGACACGAATCCCGAATTGCTCGCCGAACTCGCGGAAATGCTGGTGCAGAAGAACAATGGATTTACCCCGCGATCGCGCGAGTTGGTTCAACGGGCGCTGCGCCTCGAACCCGGAAACATGCTGGCCTTGTTCCTCGGCGGCGGTGAAGCTTTTGAGGGCGGGCGCTATGCCGAAGCCGTGGCGCTGTGGCAGCGTCTGCTGCCAAACCTCGAGCCGGGTGGCGAAGATGCGCGCATGGTCGAGGCGAGCATTGCCCAGGCGAGCGAGCGCAGTGGCGGTGGCCGGCCGCCAATTTCCCGCGGCGATGTTCCTCCCGGTACGGCCGCACCCCAGGATGAAGTGCATCGGGGCGTCGGCAAGGCGTCCGCGGACAAGGGTGCGCAGCAGAAGCCTGCAACGGCGAAAGCCGGGGCGGAGTCGGTCAGCGGCCGGGTCGAACTCTCCGCTGCAGTCAAGGACAAGGCCAAGCCTGATGATGTCGTTTTCATCTTCGCCCGTGCCGTCGATGGCCCGCGCATGCCGCTTGCTGCGCGCCGCGCGCGGGCGGCCGATCTGCCGCTGGATTTCATGCTCGACGACAGTCAGGCGGTGATGCCGGGAACGAATCTCTCGTCGGCGCAGCAGGTGCGTATCGAAGTGCGCATCTCGAAGTCCGGCAGCGCCAACCCCGGCAAGGGTGACCTGACCGGCAAGAGCGCCGTCGTCAAGCCGGGGGCCAAAGGCGTGCGGGTCGTGATCGACCAGATCGATCCCTGACAGCGCGCCTGCAGGCAGAATGCCTGCCGAATCAGTTCATTGAATCGCCATGGGGAAAAACTCTATGGCGATTTTTCGTTGGAACCCCTTTCCGGTTGATCGGCATCAAGGCGGCGACGTCCCGCAGGCCTAGGATGGTGCACGTGCACAAAACCCTAATTGTTTAAGGTTATTGCTGTGCGGCGACCAATACGGTAGCGCCGCCCAGTGCCCAATCAGTACTAAACGCCCGGAGTCACGCAATGAACATATCCAGCGCCATCATCCACGCCCATCCTCGCGACGTGGCAGTCGTCCAGGCCGGGCTTGCTACCTTGGCGGGCGTCGAGGTGCACGCCGTTTCACCCGAAGGCAAGATGATCGTCACCATCGAAACCGAGGACGAGGGCAGCAATGCCGCCACTTACCAATCTATCGGCCAGCTCGACGGCGTGATGTCGGCGGCCATGGTTTATCACCAATCCGAATCCGAGCCCTACAAGGAGATCTGAAATGAAATTGACGCGACGTGAGTTCATCAAGACCAATGCCATCGCCGCCGCCGCTACCACGGCGGGCATGAGCATTCCGGGTGTGGTGCAGGCAGCGATGCCGCAGAGCGAGGATGGTGTGCGCTGGGACAAGGGCGTCTGCCGCTACTGCGGAACCGGTTGCGGCGTGCTGGTGGGCGTCAAGGACGGCCGCGTGGTGGCCACCCAGGGCGATCCCGATGCGCCCGTGAATAAAGGTCTCAACTGCGTCAAAGGCTACTTCCTTTCCAAGATCCAGTACGGCAAGGATCGCCTGACCAAACCGCTGTTGCGCATGAAGGACGGCAAGTTCGACAAGAACGGCGAATTCGCCCCGATCTCCTGGGACTCCGCCTTCGACATCATGGCCGAGAAGGTCAAGGCGACACTGAAAGAGCCTACCCAAGGCGCAAACGGTGTTGCCATGTTCGGTTCCGGCCAATGGACCGTGTGGGAAGGCTATGCCGCCGTCAAGCTGATGAAGGCCGGTTTCCGTTCCAACAGTATCGATCCCAACGCGCGCCACTGCATGGCTTCCGCCGTGGCCGGTTTCATGCGCACCTTCGGCATCGACGAGCCGATGGGCTGCTATGACGACGCCGAGCACGCCGACGTATTCGCGCTGTGGGGCTCGAACATGGCCGAGATGCACCCGATCCTCTGGTCGCGCATCACCAATCGTCGCCTTACCGCCAACCACGTCAAGATCCATGTGCTGTCGACCTTCACGCATCGCTCCTGCGAACTGGCCGACAACGAGCTGATCTTCAAGCCGCAGTCGGATTTGGCGATCCTCAACTACATCTGCAATTACATCATCCAGAACAAGGCGGTCAATCAGGAGTTCGTCAAGAAGAACGTCGGCTTCTTCCAGGGCGTCACCGACATCGGCTACGGTTTGCGGCCCAACCATCCGCTGGAACAGGTGGCGAACAACAACGGCTACCCCGGTGCTGACGGCAAGCCCAAGGGCGATCCGAACAAGCACACGCCGATCAGCTTCGACGACTTTGCCAAGTTCGTTTCCGAATACACGCTGGACAAGGCGCACGAGATTTCCGGCGTGCCGAAGGAAAAACTCGAGGCACTGGCCAAGGCCTATGCCGATCCGAAGGCCAAGGTCACCTCCTACTGGACCATGGGTTTCAACCAGCACACGCGCGGCACCTGGGTCAATAACATGATCTACAACGTACACTTGCTGACGGGCAAGATCTCCGAGCCGGGCAACAGCCCGTTCTCGCTGACCGGCCAGCCCTCCGCCTGTGGCACGGCGCGCGAAGTCGGTACCTTTGCCCATCGCCTGCCCGCCGACATGGTGATCTTCAACCCGAAGCATCGGGAGATGACAGAGAAACTCTGGAAACTACCCGCGGGGGCCCTTTCCGCGCAGATGGGCTATCACGCAGTCGCGCAAAGCCGCATGCTGAAGGACGGCAAGATCGGCTTCTACTGGACCTCGACCACCAACAACATGCAGGCCGGGCCGAACATCAATGGCGAGATTTATCCCGGTTGGCGCAACCCGAAGGCCTTCGTCGTGGTCTCCGACGTCTATCCGACGGTGTCGGCCATGTCGGCCGACCTGATCCTGCCCTGCGCGATGTGGATGGAAAAGGAAGGCATGTTCGGCAATGCCGAGCGGCGCGGCCAGATGTGGCGCCAGCAGGTCAAGGCGCCGGGCGAATCCCGCTCCGACCTCTGGCAGTACATGGAATTTTCCAAGCGCTTCAAGGTCGAGGAAGTCTGGCCGGCCGACCTGCTGGCCAAGGCGCCCGAACTCAAGGGCAAGACGCTGTACGACGTGCTGTACGCCAACGGTCAGGTCAACAAGTTCCCGAAGGACGAATGCGCCAAGGTCAATGCCCACGCCTGGGCCGGCTATACCAATGACGAGTCCGAAGCGTTCGGCTTCTACGTGCAGAAGGGACTGTTCGAGGAATATGCCGGATTCGGTCGCGGCCACGCCCACGACCTGGCGCCCTTCGATACTTATCACAAGGTACGCGGCATGCGCTGGCCGGTGGTCGACGGCAAGGAAACCCTGTGGCGCTTCCGCGAAGGCTACGACTCGTATGTGAAGAAAGGCGAGGGCGTGAAGTTCTATGGCTATCCCGACGGCAAGGCCAAGATTTTTGCGCTGCCCTACCAGCCTGCCGCAGAGATGCCGGACAAGGATTTCGACCTGTGGTTGTGCACCGGTCGCGTGCTGGAGCACTGGCATAGCGGCTCAATGACGCGCCGCGTGCCGGAGTTGTACAAGTCCTTCCCGGATGCGGTGGTTTGGATGCACCCGAAAGATGCCGAGAAGCGCGGCATCAAGCGCAACGATGTGGTCAAGGTGTCCACGCGGCGTGGCGAGATCGAGTTGCGGGTCGACACCAAGGGCCGCAACAAGATGCCCGAGGGGTTGATATTCGTACCCTTCTTCGACGAGCATCGCCTGGTCAACAAGCTCACCCTGGATGCCACTTGCCCGATTTCGAAAGAAACGGACTTCAAGAAGTGCGCCGCCAAAGTGGTCAAGGCCTGAGCGGGCACACTGGAGAGCATGGGGAGTGGTGAGGGAAATGCGCTCCCCGGCCAGCGATCATGGACAACGAGAACAAGCCCAGTGCAGCGGCCCGTCGGCAGTTCCTCGCCGATACCGCGCGCATGGCCTGCGGTGTTGGCCTGCTGGGGCTGGGCGTGGGACTTTATGCGCGCCACGCCAGGGCGCTGCCGCCGGCCGCGATTCGGCCGCCGGGGGCTTTGCCGGAAACCGAGTTCTCTGCGGCCTGCATCCGTTGCGGCCTGTGCGTGCGCGATTGCCCCTTCGACATCCTGCATCTGGCCAGGCCCGAAGAGCCTTTGTCCACCGGCACGCCCTACTTTGTCGCGCGCCAGTTGCCCTGCGAGATGTGCGAGGACATTCCGTGCGTGAAGGCCTGTCCGACCGGCGCACTGGATCATTCCCTGAAGGACATCAACAAGTCGAAAATGGGTCTGGCGGTGCTGGTCGACCACGAGACCTGCCTGAATTTCCTCGGACTTCGCTGCGACATCTGTTACCGCGTCTGTCCGGTAATCGACAAGGCGATCACGCTCGACCGGCAGGTCAACGTGCGTACCGGACGGCATACCCATTTCATTCCCGTAGTGCATTCCGATCACTGCACCGGATGCGGCAAGTGCGAGAAGGCCTGCCCCACCGAGGTGGCCTCGATCAAGGTGTTCCCGCTCTACATGGCAAAGGGTCAATTGAGTTCGCATTACAGGTTGGGCTGGGTGGAAAAGGAAAAGGCCGGGGGCAGCCTGGTGGCGCCGGATGTGGAGCATCGCTACAACATGCCCGAGGGCATGAAATATGAAAGCGGCAAGGGACTGTCGCCCAGCGCTCCCGCCGATGCCGTTCCGGGAACTGCGCCCGGCAGTACTTCCGGACTGCCCAAGGCAATGCAGGGGAGCAAGCTGTGAGCCCCACTCCGGTCCGTCCCGGCGCCGAAGCCATCGCCGCGAAGGGCTGGCTGGCCGCACACAAATGGCTGATCCTGCGCCGCAGCAGCCAGTTCGGCATCCTGCTGTTGTTTCTCGTCGGCCCCTGGTTCGGCATCTGGATCGTCAAGGGCAATCTCAATTTCAGCTATACCCTCAACTTCCTGCCGCTGAGCGATCCTTACATCATCCTGCAATCCCTGGTGGCAAGGCAGATGC
>JBIJDJ010000235.1:0-4394 GCA_044344175.1 Sulfuritalea sp. | reverse complement strand
TCAGCCAGTCAACGCCCACCGCCAGGCTCGCCTTGATGCCATCGGTCAGGCACAGTTTCTTGTACTCCGGATCCAGCCAGGCCTTGGCCACCATGCGGGCGGCCGGTGTCGGTCCGATGTGCTCGGCGAACTCGGTGAAGCGGCGATGGTCTTCCGCGGTGAAAAGGCCTCTCTCGATGGAGAGTTCGCGAACGGCGATTTCGAGCGCCTCGAAGTCGCTGATTTCCTCAACCATCGGCGCCGGTGGTTTGTGCCCGTGGCCGTGGTCGTGATCGTGGTCGTTTGACATGTGCTCTTACCTTTCTGTTCTGTACGATTTGTCGGTCCGCTTACACGGACTCCAGCCAGCGCTCCGAGAACTCGGTCTGCAGCGTGTCGTTGGGAAAGTTGTCCGGATATTCGGGCCACAGATCCTTCTGCTTGAAGCGCACGATGTAGAACCATTCGGAATGGTCGACGTGACCCCAGGCTTCATCCTCCGGCGCCGGGCTCTCATGGGTGACGACGGCGATTTCGCCGACAGCGCCGCGCGTGTAGACCATGGTGCGGGTGTAGAAGATGTCAGGCAGGTTCTTGATCATTACCCGGTCGCCGACCTTGAACTTGGCCGGTCCCGCGGTGCCCTTGAAACACTGGGGATCGCCTTTCCCCGTGGCGATTTTGGCGTGATGTTCTTTATCGTGACCCATGGCGCTTTTTCACCTCGTCGATTTTGTTGATGAGTTCCGTCAGCGTGACATGATGCCCGTCGACCAGGACCCGTGCCGCGGAAAGCAGCCAGCGCCCGTAGTAGGGCAGGCCCAGGTACTGAGTCGTGCCCAGGTCGACATTCTGCATGCGACGCCTTTCCTCGGCGCACCAGGTACCGCGCCAGGCCAGGCACTCGGTGGTGACGTAGGCCCGGAACCCCCATGCCTCCGGTTCCTCGTCGCTCCAGTCGCACGGGATGTCGTGCTCGCCCCCGACGTCATGGGGCGATCGCGTATAGGCCCTGAACAGTTCGTGAGTCATGTCGGTGGGATATGGCGCCTTGCCCGTCTTCTGCACCGGCGGCTGCAACTCGGCAACCGCGGTCAGATGCCGCAATACCTCTTCTCTGGTAGTCGATGACATAGCTGGACTTCTCCTTAAATTAATGTCTTCTTGCAGGTCCGCGTGCACTGAAGCGAAAGAACTTTATACGGATGCATATGTCGCAGATTTCTCAAGCATCGCCGACCGCACTTTCGCGAAGCCCGGACAGCGATCAACGACTTGAGGCAATCCCGTACAATTACCGGTCTCGTGCGCTTTCCCGAGACCCCCGCAAGTTGTTGATGGCTAAATTGTGTTCGCTTCAAATAGACCTGTCCATGATTATTTTCCGATTCGTTCCATAGGAATTGACTATGCACTCCAAGCTCATGTTCCCGCGTTCGATCCGGTATCTGCTTGCGGTCGCCGAACATCAAAGCTTTACCCGGGCGGCGGAAGCCCTGTATGTCTCGCAGCCTACGCTGTCGCAACAGATCAAGCAGTTGGAGGAAGCACTGGGGGTGCTGTTGCTGGACCGCTCGGGGCGCACGGTGCAACTGACCGATGCCGGCCACGTCTATCTGACGCATGCGCGTCGCGCCCTGGAAGAACTCGACGCCGGAAAACGGGCGGTCAGCGAGGTGGAAGACCTGAGCCGCGGCTTCCTGCGTGTCGGCATGACCCCGATCACCGAGTACCTGACCACTTCCCTGCTGGACGACTTCAGCGCGCGTTATCCCGGCATCACAGTGAGCGCCATGGAAATGTCCCAGGATCAGATCGAAGCAGGCGTGGGCGAAAACAGCATCGACGTCGGCATCGCATTCACCCACACCCCTGCCACCGAAGTCTGGTCGGGCAAGATCGAGATGCACACCATGTTCAAGGAACCGCTAAGCCTCGCCGTCGGTGAAAGTCATCCCTTGTGCGGCAAGCAGATGCCGGTGACCGCCGAGATCCTGGAGAAGGAGCCGCTGGTCCTGCTCAGCCCGAATTTCGCGCTGCGCCGCCACTTCGACCTGTATTGCCTGGAGCAGGGTGTCACGCCGCACATCGTGATCGAGACCAATTCGCTCAGCATGATCGTGCAATCCGTCGGCCTCGGCCGGCTGGTGACCGTCCTGCCGACCACCATCGCCTGCACCCACGCCGGGCTTTACGCCGTGCCGATGCTGCCGGAACTGCCCAACCACACGATCGCCCTGATCTGCTCCAAGGGCGCCTACAAGAGTCCGGCCTGCCGGGCTTTTGGCGTCATGGCATCGGAGTGGAATTTCGGCCGCTGTCCCGTAACGCTCAAGCCGGATTCGCGGCCCTGTCCGCGGCCGGAAGTGTGCAAGCGGGAGAAGACGAGTTTCGTTACCGACGAACTTCAGTCTTCAGCGTCCGCTACTTTTCGCTGAAACTACGGGTTCTTAAAGCAGTTCTCCGCTGACGGTAGCAATCACTTTCCCGCCGACGTGGATTTCGGGTGATGTGCCGGCCATCCGTGCGCGCAGCCTGACCAACGAAGGCCGGCGGACTTCATGGCCCTGCTCGATGCGCAAGGACAGTTCCGCTTCGGCGAAAAGCTTGTGCTGCAGCAGGTAGGCGCCGAGGAAGGCCGCGCCGTTCCCGGTGGCCGGATCCTCGCGTACGCCGTGGGCCTCGAAGAAGAACCGGGCGCTGAGGTGATTGCCCGGTTCGCGGGTCTCGGTGCAGAACAGGTAGGTCAGCGGCGGGAAGCCCTCGCGCAGCAGATCCGCGTAAGCCGCGAGGTCGAGCCGGCTGCGCCTCAGGGCGTCAAGGCTGCGCAAGGGCACGATCATGGCCGCGGTGCCGGCCGCGAACTGCTGAACCGGCGCCCGGGTGTCGATGTCATCGGTCGCCAGTCCCAGCGCTGCGGCGATGCGTTCGCGGGCGCAGGTCGGCCCGGCAGTCACGGGCGGAGCCAGGAACCATGCCACCTCACCATCCGCTGCGGTTGATTCGAAGCTGACGGGTACCGGCCCCACCGCGAGGTTCAGTTGCACGCGTGCAGCAGGTGCCGGCGCAAGGTGATGGCGTATCACCCAGGCCGTGCCCAGGATCGGGTGCCCGGCGAAGGCGATTTCGCGCGCCGGGGTGAAGAGCCTTACCCGATAGCCGCCGTCAGCCTCGGGGACTGAAGCCACGAAGGTGGTTTCGGAGTAGTTGGCCTCCGCCGCGACCTGCTGCATGGTTTCGTCGGACAAGTCGCCGCCGATTACCACTGCGAGCGGGTTCCCCGCATAGGGACGCTCGGCGAAGACATCGACAATGTGAAAACGTGGCCTCATCGGGCTACAAGTTGCCTCCCGCCATGGACAGGGCGCGGGGCGGAGTCAGGTACGGCATGCAAGATAGGTGTAGTAAGTGCAGGCTGCAAAAAAAGTGCCGTCTTCCAGCGCCTGCCGCTGTGCGCCGAGCCAGGCCTCGACCGTGTCTGCGGGCGCCAGGCCGGCCTTGGTGATGTAGGGTGCGTAGGTTTCGACGAAGGACTTGAAGTAGCTGCCACTGCCGACCTCAGTCACGGCGTCACCCCATGCCGCCGTCAAGCTGAGCCCGAAGCCGGGCATCAGTCGCGGCAGGTCGCGCATGATCCGCGGGTTGTTGAAGCTGGCCCTTACCAGCGCCACATCCATCCGGTGCCCCAGTTCGTGATCGGGATGGCCATAGGTCATCGACGCGTAGTCGCCGTCGAAGATCGCCAGTGTGCCGCCGGGGCGCAGCACGCGCACCATCTCGCGCAGCACCGCCGCCGGATCGGTGACATGGCTGATCAGGGTATGGGCGAAAACGGCATCGAACGTGCCGTCGGGAAAATCCAGGCTGTGGGCATCGCCGACCAGAAAATCGACCTGCTCCGCGACACTTTCGTCCTGCGCGAATTGGCGCGCGGCGTCGATGAAGTGCCGACTTTGATCGACGCCGGTGGCCTTGCCGGAAAAGGCGGCCCTGCGCGCCAGCGCCCGCGTCATCGCCCCGGTGCCGCAGCCGACTTCGAGGACCTGCCCCGACGGACCGGGATCGATCCTCGCCGCATACTTGTCGAACAGTCGGGTGAAAACCTGATCCTTGGCACGGCTTTCGAGCCGGGCGACGAGGCGGTCGATGGCCGCCTTGTCGAGCTCATTGACAAATCGGTGGGGATCGCGGGCAACCATGCTTGACCTTTAGGCTTCGGATGCGATTGCCGGCAAGGCGTTTCACGACGCCGGCAGGGAGAGCAGCTTACTCCACCGGCGCCGCCGTTCTTACCAGGCCTTGTAGGGCAGGAACTTGCCGTTGAGCGTGACCACCACGCGGTCGCCCTTCGGGTCGGCCTGCTTCTGGATGTCCATGCTGAAGTCGATCGCGCTCATGATGCCGTCGCCGAACTT
>JBIJDJ010000061.1:0-14949 GCA_044344175.1 Sulfuritalea sp. | reverse complement strand
TGCTGCGCCACAACTACGCCGACGGCATGCTGTGCGGCACCTTCGGCAAGCACTCGCTGCACCTGCGCTACATTGCCGACGTGATCGGCAGGAAGCCGGGGATCGAGAACTTCTACGCGATGAACCTGCTGATCCTGCCCAAGCGCACGCTGTTCATCGGCGACACCTATGTGAACTACGACCCGAGCGCGGAGCAGGTCGCCGAACTGGCGCGCCTGGGCGCCGACGAGGTGCGCCGCTTCGGCCTGGTGCCGCGCGCGGCCCTGCTCTCGCACTCCAATTTCGGGGCCGAAGACACGCCGACCTCGATCAAGATGCGGCGCGCCCTGGAGATCCTGCGCGAGGTCGCTCCCGAGCTCGAAGTCGACGGCGAAATGCACGGCGACACGGCGCTGTCGGACGACATCCGGCGCCAAGTGTTTCCGAACTCGACATTGAAAGGGCCGGCCAATTTGCTGATCATGCCGACGCTGGATGCTGCCAACATCGCCTTCAACCTGATCAAGACTTCGGCCGGTGACGGCCTTACCGTCGGTCCGATCCTGCTCGGTGCGGCGCGCCCGGTGCACATCCTGACCCCGACGGCGACGGTCCGACGGATCGTGAACATGACCGCGCTGCTGTCGGTAGAGGCACAGCAGCAGGCCAGAAGCGGCACCTGAGATCGGCGCTAATGCTGCACCGACTGCATCCCTGAAGATGAAACACGCGAAAGGCGAATTGAAGGCCCCCCACCCCCATCCCCGCCCCAGGGCGGGGCTACCAATTTGCTCGCTTCGCTCGACTATTACCAGTCGCTTCGAACGGGCTATCTTGCGCTAAGTGACGGAGCCGCGCACCGCCCTGATTTTGACCGGCGGCGGCGCGCGGGCCGGGTATCAGGTCGGAGTGCTGAAGGCGATTCGCGAACTGTTGCCAGAGCCGCGCCGCAATCCGTTTCCGATTCTCTGCGGTACATCGGCGGGCGCCCTCAATGCCGCGTCGATGGCCGCAGCGGCCGAGGATTTCGGCGCCGGCGTGGATAACTTGCTGAACATCTGGGAAAACTTCAGCGCCGAGCAAGTCTATCGTGCCGATCCCGTGAGCATGGGCATCTCCGGCGCACGCTGGGTGTCGACGCTGGCGCTTGGCTGGCTGACGCGCAGTGCTCCGCGCTCGCTGCTCGACAATTCGCCGCTGCGCGGTCTGTTGCGCGACAGTCTCGACTTCAGCCGTATTGCACAAGCCATAGAATGCGGTGTCCTGCATTCCGTCAGCATTACCTGTTCCGGCTACTCGTCGGGGCAGAGTGTCAGCTTTTTTCAGGGGCGTGCAGGTATTGAAGCCTGGCGGCGCAGCCAGCGGGTCGGGGCGCCGGCCGAGCTATCCCTCGATCATCTGATGGCGTCTAGCGCCATCCCCTTCATCTTTCCGGCAGTGCACATCAACCGCGAGTGGTTCGGTGATGGCTCGATGCGGCAGGTGGCGCCCGTTTCGCCGGCGATCCACCTCGGCGCCGACAAGATACTGGTGATCGGCGCCGGGCGCATGGCCGACGAGAATGCCCGGCCGCGTGCCGAGGTTTATCCCTCGCTGGCGCAAATCGCCGGCCATGCGCTGTCCAGCATTTTTCTCGACAGCATGTCGGTCGATCTGGAACGGATGAGCCGCATCAACAACACGCTGTCGCTGATTCCGGAGGATGTCCGTCGCGAGAACGGAATGAGTCTGCGCCCCATAGAAGTGCTGACCATCGCGCCGTCGCAGCGTCTCGACCACCTTGCCGCACGTCACGCAAAGGCGTTGCCGTGGCCGGTGCGGGTGATGCTGCGCGGCATCGGCGCCATGAATCAAAACGGCGGCGCACTGACCAGCTATCTGCTGTTCGAGCGGCCCTATACCCGGGCGTTGATCGATTTGGGCTACGCGGACACTTTGGCGCGACGCGGCGAAGTGCTCCAGTTTCTTGACTTGAGTTAATGTTATTGATGAAACTATTGGCTCAACATACTTATTTGCAAAGAGAACTGCTGATGCAAGTGCTTGCGCGGTGGGATCCTCTGCTAGAATGAAACCATTGCAGGAAGGGTTTCTCCATGAATAGAGCACTAATAATGCTGTTGGCTGCGGCAATAGTCGGCGTTGGTGCAACGCCGGTCAAGGCCGAGGTCAGCGAAAAAAAGAAGAGCGCCTCTGCGAACAGCAAGTCTCCCCGGGTAACAGCGCAGTTCAAGTCCGGCACCAAGGTGGTGCGTGCGAAATCGCCGCAACGTGTTGCGTCGCTGGATGATGCCCGTCACCTTGCCTTGCAGTCGTCAGCCGTCCTGGTGCAGGACCAGACTACCGGCGCGATTCTTTATGAAAAAAACCCCAATGCCGTCCTGCCGATCGCGTCGATCACCAAACTGATGACGGCGATGGTCGTGCTGGACGCCACGCCCGACCTGCACGAGAAGCTTGCAATCGGTGAGGATGATGTTGACCTCATCAAGGGGACGCGTTCGCGTCTCAAGGTCGGCACTCAATTGGCACGTGACGAAATGCTGCGCCTGGCGCTGATGTCTTCGGAGAACCGTGCGGCTTCGGCCTTGTCGCGCCATTATCCTGGCGGTCGCGAGGCCTTCGTTGCCGCCATGAACCTGAAGGCGCAGACCCTGGGCCTCAGCGACACGCGCTTCCTGGACGCGACCGGTTTGACGGCGGCCAATGTATCGAGCCCGCGTGATCTGGCAAAGATGGTCAATGCGGCGCACCAGTACCCCCTGATTCGTGAATTTTCGACGGCGTCCGAGGGCGAGTTCAGCATCGCCGGCCGCCCGCAGCAGTTCCGCAATACCAATACCCTGGTCAAGAGTCCGGCATGGGAGATCGGCCTGTCCAAGACCGGCTACATCAACGAGGCAGGGAAATGCCTGGTCATGCAGGCCTGGCTCAACAACAAGCCGATCATCATCGTGCTGCTTGATTCCTGGGGCAAGATGACCCGTATCGGCGATGCCAATCGCATCAAGCGCTGGGTCGAAAGCGCATCGCTGGCGCGGCCGAGCGCCGGCTGAGCTTTCGTCCCCCGGACCCCGAGGCCGCCTGTGGGCGGCTTTTGTTTTCCCCCGGCAGATCCATTCCGACGGCAATGCCAGCTGCACGAACACGGCAGCGGGCTGCTAGAATTGCCAGCAAAATCATGCTGCTGCCGGACCGCTGAGAGTGGTCGTTGAGCAGTTACTGTCTGCATATTTCCTTTTCGGTTGATGGGCCCCACTGTGAACACAGCTTCCTCCTCCGCTGCACCCCCGCAACGCATCGTCATCGCCACGCGCGAGTCCCGTCTGGCACTGTGGCAGGCCGAACATGTACGCAGCTTGTTGCAGAAGCTGTATCCGGCGTGCAAGGTCGAGTTGCTCGGCATGACCACGCGCGGCGACCAGATTCTCGACCGGCCGCTGTCCAAGGTGGGCGGCAAGGGATTGTTCGTCAAGGAACTCGAGGCGGCGCTGCTCGACGGCTCAGCCGATCTTGCCGTGCATTCCATGAAAGATGTGCCGATGCAGATGGAACCGGAGTTCTCCCTGGTTGCCATCGGTCCGCGCGAAGTGCCGCTGGATGCTCTGGTCTCGAGCAAGTACGCCAGCCTCGAAGACATGCCGCCGGGAGCTGTGGTCGGTACTTCCAGCCTGCGCCGCGAAGCCCAGTTGCATGCCCGCTATCCCTACCTGGCAGTGACGCCCTTGCGCGGCAATCTCGACACCCGTTTGCGCAAGCTCGACGAAGGCCAGTTCGACGCCATCATCCTCGCCGCAGCCGGCTTGAAGCGCCTTGGTCTCGGCGAGCGCATCCGCGCCGTACTGCCCGCGGAGGATTCGCTGCCGGCAGCCGGCCAGGGCGCGCTGGGGATCGAAGCGCTGGTCTCGCGAGCGGACGTGGCCGACTGGGTCGCGCCCCTGAATGATCCGGATACCGCGGCTTGTGTAAGGGCTGAACGGGCCGTATCGCGGGCGCTGGCGGGCAGTTGCGAAGTGCCGCTCGGCGCCTATGCCGAAGTGCGCGCAGGCAGCCTCTATCTGCGTGGCTTTGTGGCGTCCCCGGACGGCTCGCGCATGGCGCATGCCGAACTCACCGGTAGTTCTGCCGACCCGGAAGCCCTCGGTCTGCAACTGGCAGCCGAACTGCGCAAGCAGGGCGCTGCCGAAATCCTCGCCGCGCTCGGAAGCTGAAGTGTCATTGGCCGGCTGCCATGTCGTGGTGACGCGCCCGGCCGGGCAGGCGGCACATTTCGCCACGGCCCTGACCGCGCAAGGGGCGATACCGGTGCTCTATCCGGTGCTGGAAATTCGCGATATCGAAAATGTCGCACCGGTGCTGGACGTGGCGATCCGGCTTGACAGCTTCGACCTCGCTGTTTTTGTCAGCCCCAACGCCATCGAAAAGGCGTTGGCCCTGATTTTGCCGCGCCGCGCGTGGCCCGCAGGGCTGCAGGTGGCTGCCCTGGGCAAGAGCAGCGAACGCGAATTGGCCCGACAGGGGATCCATGAGGTCATTTCGCCGCCGCTGCGCTTCGATTCGGAAGCCCTGCTGGAACTCACTGAGCTAACTGACGTGCACGGCAAGCGCGTGATCATTTTTCGCGGCGATGGCGGCCGCGAGGTGCTGGGCGACACCCTCAAGGCGCGTGGCGCCACGATCGAATACGTGACCTGCTACCGCCGCGCCCGGCCGCAGCTCGATCCGGCACCCCTGCTCAAGCTGTGGGAAGTCGGTCAACTCGACGCCGTGACCCTGACCAGCAGCGAAGGCCTGCGCAATTTTCATGAAATGATCGGGCGTCTCGGCCAGGCCTGGCTGAAAAAGACCCCGGCTTTCGTGCCGCACGTCCGCATTGCCGAGCAGGCACAAGCCCTCGGCCTTGCCAAAGTGATTCCTACCGGCCCTGGCGATGACGGCCTGATGGCTGGACTGAGAGCCTATTTCGGCAGTAATCATGCCCCGCGTTGAGACCAGGATCGGATGGACGCAAGGCGCAGTGCGCGGCCAATGGTTGTTCCATTGGCAAGCGCTGCAACGCCGCAGACGCCGGTCCTGGTCTCAACCCGAAGGGCCACCGGGCGTTGGGCGCGCTACCGCGTTGTCGGTTGCTTTCATGGTGGTACCATGCGGCGCTCCCTCCGCCTTGTATCGCATCCCAACGCCCGGCGGCGCGGGGTACGATTCCTACCGAAATAGGCTCTAAGCAATACTTCGCATCTCATGGAAACTCCCGTTCAAACTGAAACCCCGCCGCCAGCCGATACACGCAACGTCGGCTGGCGGGATGCATGGCGCCGGCCGACGGTGCGTGTCGTGGCTGTCGCGCTGGTCCTCGTCGTCGCGCAGTGGGTCGACACCCGCATCCAGGTCGGCAGCCTGCAGCAGGAACTGGCGCGCCGCCTCGCCGACGGCGATTCGGTGGCCAAAGAAGGGCGGACCCTGGCCAGGCAGAGCCAGGAAACCATGGCAGCTCTGCAGGCCAAGGTCGGTGCGCTCGAAGCCAGACTGGCCGAAACACAGAGTCAGGCCGTAGCGCTGGAAGCCATGTACCAGGATATATCCAGCACCCGCGACGAACGTCTGCTGGCCGAGGTCGAGCAGGCCGTGGTGATCGCCATGCAGCAGTTGCAGTTCGCCGGCAATGTCGAGGCGGCGTTGATCGCACTGCAGGGTGCCGAGGCACGTCTCGCCCGCTCCGTGCAGCCGCAGTTTCTTCCTGCCAGAAAGCTCATTCTGCGCGACATCGAGCGTCTCAAGGGAACGCCGGGCGCCAATATCAGCGGCCTTTCGCTGAAGATCGAAAGCGTGGTGGCCGTGGTTGACGGCTTGCCGCTGGCCTATGAGCAGCGGCCGAAAGCGGAAGCCGCAAAGCCGGCTTCCGCAGCCAAAGCGGCGAGCGTCGATTACTGGCGCGAACTGGGCGCCGACCTGTGGCGCGAATTGCGGCAGCTGGTGCGCATCGAGCGCATCGACCAGGGTGATCCGGCCCTGCTTTCACCCAACCAGAGCTTTTTCCTGCGCGAGAACCTCAAGCTGCGCCTGCTCAACGCGCGGCTGGCGCTGCTGCAACGCGACGGCAAGATTTTCCGCGAAGAAATCCGCCAGGCGCGCGAGCACCTCGACCGTTACTTCGACAGTCAGGCCAAGCCGGTGCAGGCCGCCCAGTCGACATTGAAGGCGCTGGCGGCCACCGATGTCAGCTTCGATCTGCCGGGCCTGGCCGAAACCCTGACGGCCGTGCGCAATTTCAAGTTTGCCCGCGAACGCGCACCGGTGGCGCAGCCGGCCCGGCCGGGTAAGTGAAGACCGCATGCGTGCCCTGTTCTGGCTGCTGACACTCGCCGCGCTGGCCGTCGGGCTGGCGCTCGCGGCGCGCTATAACGAAGGTTACGTATTGCTGGTGCTGCCGCCCTGGCGCGCCGAAATTTCGCTTAATCTTTTCCTTCTGGCAGCCGTCGCCGGGTTCTTCTTCATCTACCTGCTGGCGCGCGCCGTCAGTCATACCCTGGCCCTGCCACGCGCCGTGGCGCAGTTCCGCCAGCGACGAAACCAGGAAAAAGCCGCGCTTGCCTTGCGCGACGCCTGGCGCCTGTTGCAGGAAGGGCGTTACGGGCACGCCATGCGCTGTGCCGAAAAAGCCCGGCCGGATCACGCCGGCGCCGGCATGCTGGCGCTGGCCGGCTGGCGTGCGGCTCATGCCCTGCGCGATGCTGAGCGCTCGGCGCAATGGGCGCTGCGCGTGCGCGCACACGACACATCCGGCCTGCAGGCGGCCCGCTTGATGACCGAAGCCGAATTCGCCCTTGAAGACCGTCGCTTCGATGACGCCCGCGCTGCCCTGGAGCAGTTTGCCGCACTTGAAGGACGGCATATTGCGGCCATGCGCCTCAGCGTGCGCGCCGAGCAGGGTCTGGGCAACTGGCGCGAGGTCGCCCGCCTGGTGCGTCAGATGGAAAAGCACCAGGCCTTGACCGCCGAGCAGGCCGCGCCGATCCGCAGCCGCGCCGTGCGGGAAGCACTGCACGGATTGCGCGACGATCCGGCCGGGCTCATGCGCTACTGGCGCGAACTGGATGACGGCGACCGCGCCGAACCTTCGCTGGCGCTGGAAACCGCGCGCGCGCTGGCCGCTGCGGGCGATTCCCGCGAGTCCCGACGTGTGATCGAAGATGCCCTGGATGACGCCTGGGACGCCGGGCTGGTGCTGGCCTATGGTGAATGCGGCCAGACCGGGGAGCCCGCCGGCGACGTCCTCGGGCGTATCGCCCAAGCTGAAAAGTGGCTGCAACGCATGCCGCGCGACGGCGTCTTGCTGCTGACATTGGGCCGCCTGTGCCGCCGACAGCAACTATGGGGCAAGGCCAGGAGCTATCTGGAAGCGGCGCTGGCTATCGCGCCTTCGCGCATCGCGCACGTTGAACTGGCGCAGTTGCTCGATCAACTCGAAGAGTCGGCGCTGGCGGCACGCCACTATCGGGCGGCGGCGGTGCTTTAAGGAGTTTTCTAAACCCACTCCCGCGGCGGCAGGAAGTCGCTGTACAGCCTGGCTTCCGCGCTGCCCGCCTCGGGCTGCCAGTCGTAGCGCCATTTGACGATGGGTGGCAGCGACATCAGGATGGATTCGGTGCGGCCGCCGGATTGCAGGCCGAACAAGGTGCCGCGATCCCAGACCAGGTTGAATTCGACGTAGCGCCCGCGCCGGTAGGCCTGGAAATCGCGTTCGCGCTCACCGTAGGCGATGTCGCGGCGGCGGGCGATGAGCGGCAGGTAGGCAATGGCGAAGCTGTTGCCGACGGCCTGGGTCAGGCCGAAGCAACGGTCGAAACCGCCTTCGCTCAGGTCATCGAAGAAGACGCCGCCAACGCCGCGCGCCTCGTTGCGATGCTTGAGGAAGAAGTAGTCGTCACACCACTTCTTGTAGCGTGCATGGACATCGCTGCCGAAAGGCGCGAGCGTGTCGCGGCAACTGCGGTGGAAGTGAGACGCGTCTTCTTCGAAGCCGTAGTAGGGCGTCAAATCCATGCCGCCGCCGAACCACCATACCGGCTCCTCGCCGGCCTTCTCGGCAACGAAAAATCGCACATTCATGTGCGCCGTCGGGCAATAAGGGTTGCGCGGATGCAGCACCAGCGAGACGCCCATCGCTTCCCAGCGGCGACCCGCGAGTTCGGGGCGGTGTGCGGTGGCCGAAGCCGGCATCTGTTCGCCCTTGACGTGGGAAAAATTGACGCCGCCGCGCTCGAAGATATTGCCGTTCTCGATCAGCCGTGAAATGCCACCGCCGCCTTGCGGCCGGTCCCAGGCGTCGCGCAGGAAAGGCTGGCCTTCCAGGCCTTCGAGTTCGCTGATGATGCGTTCCTGCAGCCCGGTGAAATAGTCCCGGATCGGGCCGATATCCATCAGGATTCGGGGAGTTTCATTGCCATCACTTTTTCGCTCTGGCGGCTGCGGAAATTTTCCAGTTTCATCGCCAGCGCACGACCGTAGTCGTCGTTTGCCGTGGCGATGATGGCGATTGCGGTCAGCGCCGCATTCGCCGCGCCGGCCTCACCGATGGCGAAGGTCGCGACTGGAACGCCCCTGGGCATCTGCACGATGGAGAGCAGGGAATCCAGGCCGTTGAGGTGCTTGGAAGGCACCGGTACGCCCAGCACCGGGACGATGGTTTTCGCCGCCAGCATGCCGGGCAGGTGCGCCGCACCGCCGGCGCCGGCGATGATGACGCGCAGGTCGCGGTCCTGCGCCGTCGCCGCATAGTCGAACAGCAAGTCTGGCGTCCGGTGCGCGGAAACCACCCGTGCCTCGAAGGGCACACCGAATTCCTTGAGCATATCGGCCGCCGCCTGCATCACCGGCCAGTCGGAATCCGAGCCCATGACAATGCCGACCAGTGGTTTCATTTGGCTTTCCTCATTTGCGTCCGTTCGGCGGCTTCGAGCGTATTCGCCAGCAGCATGGTAATGGTCATCGGCCCGACGCCGCCCGGCACCGGGGTGATGGCGCCGGCGACTTCCTTGGCGCTGTCGAAATCGACGTCGCCGCACAGCTTGCCTTCCGCCGTGCGATTGATGCCGACATCGATCACCGTGGCACCGGGCTTGATCATGTCGCCGCTGATCATCTTCGCCCGCCCGACGGCGGCGACGAGGATATCGGCGCGCCGCGTGTGGAAGGCCAGATCCTTCGACTGCGAATGGCAGATGGTGACGGTACAACTTTGCGCCAGCAGCAGCATGGCCATCGGCTTGCCGACGATGTTGCTGCGGCCGACGATGACGACTTCGGCACCCTTCAGCGGCACCTTGGCGCTTTCCAGCATTTTCATGACGCCGTAGGGCGTGCAGGGGATGAAGCGCGGGTTGCCCTGCATCAGCGCGCCGACGTTTTCCGCGTGGAAGCCGTCGACATCCTTTTCCGGCGAGATCGATTCGAGCACCGCCTCGGAATCGAAGTGCTTGGGCAGGGGCAGTTGCACCAGGATGCCATGCACGGCCGGATCGGCGTTGAGTTCGGCGATGCGGGCGAAGACGGTCGCCGGATCGACGTCGGGGGCGTAGACATCCCTGATAGAGCGCATGCCGGCCTTCTCGCAGGCGGCGACCTTGTTGCGCACATAGACGGCCGAAGCCGGGTCTTCGCCGACCAGGATCACGGCGAGGCAGGGCATGATGCCCTTGTCCTTGAGGGCGGCAGCGCGTACGGCCAGTTGGTCGCGTATCTGCGCAGAGAGTGCGTTGCCGTCGATGATTCGTGCAGTCATGGCTGGGTTCTGGAATTAACGTGAAACGACAGGATGGGTCGCTGTCGATATCGAGCGAAGCGAGCCGATCAATAACCCCCCGTGAGGGGGGCGAAGAGGGGCGGGCCAGGTTTGCGCGCCGATGGTTGGGCAAGGGTGCGAGCGTTTCATGCTTCGATGGTGGCTTGCGAAGGCATGGGCGTTAGTCAGGCCGGCGCCGTGGCCAGTTGTTTGGCCACGGCGTCGCGTCCGGCGGCGAAGGCGCGACGGTTGGCCTCGACGACCTTCTCGCCCTTGCGCGCGAAGCGCTTGTCGATGCAGGCCAGCAGTACGTCCGGCGAGAAAGGCAGGTAGTCGGCGATGGCGCCCAGCATCACGGTATTGCCAAGTCTGACTTCGCCCAGATCGCGGGCGATGGACAGGGCGTCAAAGGACACCACGCGGCGGCCTGCCGCACGCATCTGGCCGGTCGGGTCGTCCGGGTAGTCGAAGAGGCCGAGTTCAACGATCGGCGGTACCAGCTTGGCATTGTTCACCAGCGCCAGACCGTCGGGGTGCAGATAATGTGACCAGCGCAGGGCCTCGGCGCCTTCGAAGCCGAGCAGCACCTGCACCGTGCCAGGCTCGATCTGCGGCGAGAGCACCTTGCGCCCGAAGCGCAGGTGCGAGGTGACCACGCCGCCGCGCTGGGCCATGCCGGCGACCTCCGTCTTCTTGACGTCATGCCCTTCCGCGATCGCCGCTTCGGCAAGGATCTCGGTGGCCGTCATGACGCCTTGCCCGCCGATGCCGCAGACGAGGATGTTGGTGATGTCGTTCGCACTCATGACGTACTCGAAGCCTTGACAATGTGGATCGGGATGTCGTGCCGTGCCACATGCTGAATGGCATCGGGTGCGCAGGGCTGAACGCACAGGCCGCAACCGGTGCAGGCCTGATTGTCGATATTGACGAAGGCCAGTTCGACTTCCTTGCCCGAGGGCTTGATCACCTTGTCGCGGCGGGTTACATGGATCGCCGGGCAGCCGACCTCGATGCAGTTGCCGCAGCCGGTGCACTTGTCTTCATCGACCAGATAGGGACGGAAAGGCTTGAACTCGTCGATCAGTACGCAGGGTCGCCGGCCGATGATCACCGAGGGTCCCTCGAACTTGATTTCTTCGCGGATGGTCTTGAACAGCACTGGCAACTCGTAAGGGTCCACCACCCTGATGTGCTCGTTGGCCACACCGAGTGCCTCGACCACCTTGACCAGATCGACGCGCGGCGCCTCCTTGCCGTGAATGTCTTTGCCGGAGGCCGGTGTCGCCTGCCCGCCGGTCATCCCGGTGGTATTGTTGTCGAGCAGCAGGACGGTTATGTTGCCCTTGTTGTAGGTGATGTTGAGCAGGCCCTGCATGCCCATGTGCATGAAGGTGGAGTCGCCGATCACGGCGAGGATCCGTTTGTTTTTGTCGACATCACCGCGGCCCTTGTCGATGCCGAGCGCGACGCCCATCGTGGCGCCCATGCAGATCGTGCTGTCCAGCGCATTCCAGGGGTGTCCCGCACCGAGCGTGTAGCAGCCGATGTCACCGGTGACGATGATGTTCTTGAGCTGCGACAGGGTGTAGTAGATGCCCATGTGCGGGCAGGAGGCGCACAGCGTCGGCGGCCGCGGAAACACCTTCATCGGCGTTGCGGCGGGGGATGGTGCCGGCGGCTCCTTGCCGAGCAGGCGGTCTACCGCCGGGCTCAGCACCTGTGGCGACAACTCGCCCATTTTCGGCAGCACATCCTTGCCGTGGCAGGCAATGCCTGCCGCCTTGATTTCCGTTTCGAGCAACAGTTCGGTCTCCTCGACCACCAGCAGCTTGTCGCACATCGCCGCCAGTGCGCGCATCTTTTCCAGTGGCCACGGAAAGGAAAACCCCAGCTTCAGCACCGGCGCATCGGGGAAGGCTTCCTTGACGTGCATGTAGGCCGGGCCCGAGGTGACGAAACCGACACGGCGGTCGCTGCCCGGTTCCAGCACATTCAGCGGCGAGCTTTCCGACACGGCGCGCAGGGTTTCGTCGCGCTGAAACAGTCCGGGGATGCGCGCTTTGGCATGGGCCGGCACCATCACCCAGCGCTGCGGATTTTTGACGAAGCCGGCCGGTTCGTGAGCCTCGCGCTCGCCCACGGTGACCAGTCCCTTGACGTGGCAGATGCGGGTGGTGAGGCGCAGCAGCACCGGCGTTTCGTACTGCTCGGACAGCGCGAAGGCGTACTTCGTCATCTCGTAGGCTTCCTGCGAATCCGCCGGCTCAAGTATCGGCAGATGTGCGAAGCGGCCCCAGAAGCGCGAGTCCTGTTCGTTCTGCGACGAGGACATTCCTACGTCGTCGGCAACGGCAATCACCAGGCCGCCGTAGGCGCCGGTGATAGTCATGGTCATCAGGCAGTCGCTGGCGACATTGAGGCCGACGTGCTTCATGGCGCAGAAGGCCCGGGCGCCGGTCATGGAGGCGCCCAGCGCGACTTCCATCGAGACCTTTTCATTCACCGACCATTCGGCGTGCAGATCCGGGTAGCGCGCCAGCGATTCGATGATTTCAGTGGCAGGCGTGCCGGGATAGGCGGCAGCGACGCGCACGCCGGATTCCCATACGGCGCGGGCTACGGCTTCGTTGCCGGAAAGCAGAAGCCGGCTGGGGGTTGGGGTGGGCATAACGGCGGCCATGGTGCTCTCTCGGGAAAAGGAAAAAATTGACCTGCGCGGGGGCGCACCCTTGCGCAGGTCATCATCGAACGGATTGCAATTGAATTATCCGGATTTGAGCCCCTTGCGTCCATAGGGGTGTTGTGCCGGCGTTACCCAGGGCGTCCGGGGAATGTTGCAGGCAATAAATCCTCGCGATGTCAGGCGCAAATAACGTTATGCCGCCAAGCGCGGAGAACCCTATAATCCGACAAAATTAGTCAAGTAATATCCCCTGACCCTTACAGAGAGAAAAAAGCATGATCAACGTCAATGGCCGTGAAATCGAAACCGACGCCGAGGGCTATCTCGCCTCGCTTGATGACTGGAGCGAGGATGTCGCGCAATGTCTCGCCGAGCGCGACCAGCTGGCCCTCGCCGACGAGCACTGGCAGGTGGTGCGCTGGATCCGCGAGTACTACGCCGAGAATGGCACCGCGCCCAATCTGCGCGTCATGTCGAAACTGATCGGCGGCTCGCTCGGTGAACAGTTCGGCGACAAGAAATACCTGTTCGACCTGTTTCCCTACGGCCCCGCCAAGCAGGCCGCGCGCTACGCCGGGATGCCCAAACCGACCGGCTGCGTATAGCACAGGGGCACTGCCCGCCGTTGAGGGCAGAGTCGGCGCTGGCGCTACGGCGGCGCATCCCTGGGTTGCGGGGCAAATCGTCGTGTTTGAGCGACAATGTCTGCTGACTGCAGCCCTCCCTGCCTGAGGGGGCGCACCATGCGACGCAAGTCGCCGGCTTTTTTACCGGGGATTCCATGAATTTCAGCGGCGTGTTTCCGATACTGGCCACTCCCTTCAGCGAGGACGGCAGCCTCGATCTTGAATCCCTGGATCGTCTGGTGACTTTCGTCGGTGACCTGGGGGTCGCCGGGGTGACCGTGCTGGGGGTACTGGGCGAATCAAACCGGATGCTGGACAGGGAACGCGAGGCCCTGATTGCCTGCGCCGTGGCGGCGGCACGAGGGCGCACGCGGGTCATCGTTGGCGCCAGCCATCCCGGCACGCAGGCCACCATCGGCTTGTGCCGGATGGCCGCGGAACTCGGCGCCGATGCGGTGATGGTGGCGCCATCCGCCGAGCCGGTACCCAACGATGCACGCGTATTCGAGTACTTCCAGAAAGTCGCCGCAGAGTCGCCGCTGCCGCTGGTGGCCCAGGATCATCCGGCGTCCACCCAGGTGCATATGTCGCTGCCATTGCTGCTGCGAATCGTCGATGAAATTCCGGCGATCGCCTGCATCAAGGCCGAGGCGCCGCCGACGCCGGTGCGCATCGCGGCGCTCAAGCAGGGCATGCAGCAGCGCAAGGTGCCGGTCCTCACGGGCCTCGGTGCGCTTTACGGCTACTTCGACCTGATGGCCGGATCCGACGGCTTCAATACCGGTTTCGCGTTTCCCGAAGTGCTGCTGGCGATCGACGCCGCCGCTCGCGCCGGCAACGCCGACGAGTGTTTCCGTCTGTATGCCAGATACTTGCCGCTGCTGGTCTTCGAACAGCAGCCGGGCGTCGCCGTGCGCAAGGAATTGTTGCGCATGCGCGGTCTGTTGCGCACTCCCCATGTCCGGCATCCGGGCGCCGCATTGGGCGAGGTGGCGGCAAGGCAGCTGCGCGACGTGGTGGCGCGGGTCCTGCCGGGCGTCGACATCACGCAAGCCATCCGGCCCTGAAAGCCGCGGTCGCGGCCATCCGACTGCCCATGCGTATCGAACAGCTCCGGCAATCCCTGCGCCGCAGTGGCGCCAAGACTTGCCACGAGGAACGCATCCTGCGCGCCTGGATGCAGGGGCTGGCGCTCGACAGCGGCCCGGTCGCGGCTGAACATTTCTTTCCGCTGTCAGTGCGCGCCGCATTGCCGGTACTGGCCGCCGAACTGGCGGCGCTGGCGCGGGTGCGCTCCGAGCATGCCGGCGCCGACGGTTCCTCGCGTCTGCTGGTGGAACTGGCCGACGGCCAGCTGGTGGAAAGCGTGCTGCTGCCGCGCGACGGTTTGTGCATCTCGAGCCAGGTCGGCTGTGCCGTCGGCTGCACCTTCTGCATGACGGGGCGCAGCGGCCTGCTGCGCCAGCTCGGCAGCGCCGAGATCGTCGCCCAGGTGGTGCTGGCCCGGGTGCGGCGCAAGGTGGGCAAGGTCGTCTTCATGGGCATGGGCGAGCCGGCACACAACATGGACAACGTGCTCGAAGCGATCGAACTGCTCGGTACGGCGGGCGGCATCGGCCACAAGAGCCTGGTGTTCTCCACCGTCGGCGACCGCCGCGTGTTCGAGCGCCTGCCACGCGAGAGCGTCAAGCCGGCGCTGGCGCTGTCGCTGCACACGACGCGCGCGGACTTGCGCGCACAACTGCTGCCTAAGGCGCAAGATATCGATCCGGCGGAACTCGTTGACCTGGGCGAGAACTACGCCCGCGCCACCGGCTATCCGATCCAGTACCAATGGACGCTGCTGGCGGGCATCAATGACACTGACGCCGAACTCG
>JBIJDJ010000233.1:0-4428 GCA_044344175.1 Sulfuritalea sp. | reverse complement strand
TCAGGCCAAGGTCGAGAAGCAGGAAGCCGTGGTCTGACGGTTTTCGCCGGATATTTACGCGCGAAGCCGATAAAAGTGTAGCGGTCGCAGCAAAAAAGTCGCGGCTAGCCGGGCAGCTTTACCCAGTCGGGTATTGCCACGATGAACGGATAAGAGCCGGGCTCGATCCGGTCCTTTATCACGAGACTTTTTGTCTGTCCGATCAGCAATCGCAGCATCGACCGGTATCTCTGCCGGAAAAAACCCGGCAGGTATTTGAGCAGCGGCGGCCAGTCCTCTATCACGGCGAAATTGACGTAGCCGTATGACTTCAGGAGGTCTAGGGAGGCGGTCGAACCATCGTGGAAGTCCTCCTTGTGCTGCTCGAAAAGAATGATGGGCCGGTTTCTCCTGATCGTCTGCTCCGCGCCGATCAGCACCTTCTCTTCGTGACCCTCGACGTCGATTTTTATCAATCTTACGGTTTCGCTTTCATCGATGACCGAATCAAGCGTCTTGACCAGGATTGACCGCGTATTGCCGGTATCGCTGCCGGTAATGGCCGATCTCCCGCTGTTCGTGTTGCATGTCTCCAGCAGAAGTTCCGTATTCGTGTCGGACATCCCCTCGTTGAAACACTGGACGTTTTTTGCCAGGCCCGCATTGAGTTGTAGCAACTGGAAGGTTCGCGGGTTCGGCTCGAAGCTGAGTACCTGCCGGAAGTGATCGGAGAAATACAGGCTGTGGTTGCCGATATTGGCGCCGATGTCGATGGCGGTTGCCACTGAAAAGAGGCTTTTGTTGGGCGCCATGGCATCGAAGAAAAAGTCCAGATCGCCGATCTCATAGACACCGTCCAGGTTGATCTTGTGCCCGATATAGTCGAAGGCGAATACGACAAG
This sequence comes from Sulfuritalea sp., assembly GCA_044344175.1. Taxonomy (GTDB): domain Bacteria; phylum Pseudomonadota; class Gammaproteobacteria; order Burkholderiales; family Rhodocyclaceae; genus Sulfuritalea. The sequence continues at coordinate 3,547 of JBIJDJ010000233.1, read as the reverse complement.
CTGTTTTCTGTTCTGCTGAACGTGTGCGCTGGAAAATCTGTTCAGCCATCTGAGTATTTTCTTTTTCTGCGCTCTTTCAGCAAGGTTGCTCAGGGTCCAGTGCCCGTAAGGCTTGCTGTAAATGGCGCCGTCTAAGGGGCGATTGCGTTCCATGGCGTCAGTCCTTGTCAATCTTCTCTTTCAGCCGGTTTGCATAGCTGATTTCAAAAATGCTTTTGCGCTCGCCGGAAAACCAGAAGCAATCGGGCGGATCGCGGTGCAGGCGCAGCAGATTGCGCTTTCTCTGGTTGTTGTCCAGGGCGCGATTCTGCGCGCGTAAATCTGCAAGGTCGATAAGCCCCAGGGCGCCGGAGGGAGTCAGGACGATATTGCCCAGATGCAGCGAGCGGAAGTAAATGCCGGACTCATGGAGCCGGGCAACGAAGCGCCCCAGTTCTTCAGGCAAATCCGGGGGCGCCGCCTCGGCCCCGATCATCTGACGGAGGGTTTGCCCTGCAAGGGGAATGTAGCGCACCGCGTCGCGCGAAAAATCGGCGATGCGAAACACACCGGTAAGCTCCGGGCAGGGAATGCCGCGCTGCCTGAGTTCTGCCGCATTGTCGGCAAAACGCTGTGCATAGGGATACCAGGCCGCCGAAGATATCAGCCGCTTGCGGCGGAACAGCTTCAGGTAGTTGCCGTCCTCCAGTCGCAGCACCTTTTCGCCGTGCAGATCGCGTTCAATCACGGTGGCACTGGCGCGCAAGGCAAGGTAGGCGTCATGGGAAAGGGTCTGCAATGGGTGAATTCCGTATCCGGGTGGCGCATTCTAGCGCGCTGGAAAAAGCATGCCCATGCTAGTATTCACCATCGATTTCGCCGTGAATTTCGCCGTGCGGCTTACACATGTCATCTCCCGATACGCACGCCACCTCCAGCCTGACCATCTATCTTCGCCTGCTGGGCTACGTCAAGCCTTACGCCGGGCTGTTTGCCACCAGCATTCTCGGTTACGTGATCTTTGCCTCGTCGCAGCCGATGCTGGCGGCGGTGCTCAAGTATTTCGTCGATGGCCTGGTCGATCCGCAAAACGCCGCGCTGGGGAACATGCCATGGCTACGTGGGCTGCAAATGATGTATGCCGTGCCTCTGATGGTGGTCCTGATTGCTTTTTGGCAGGGCATCGGTTCCTATCTGGGCAACTTTTTTCTGGCACGGGTATCCATGGGGGTAGTGCATGACCTGCGGATAGGCCTTTTCAACAGCCTGCTGACCCTGCCGGATCGCTATTTCGACCAGAACAATTCCGGCCACCTGATTTCGCGCATTACCTTCAATGTCACAATGGTGACCGGTGCCGCAACCGATGCCATCAAGGTTGTCATCCGCGAAGGGCTGACGGTGACTTTCCTGTTCGCCTATCTGCTCTGGGTCAACTGGAAACTGACGCTGGTGATGGTGGCCATCCTGCCGGTGATCGGGCTGATGGTGGTGAGCGCCAGCCGCAAATTCCGCAAGCAGGCGAAAAAGATTCAGGTGGCAATGGGCGATGTGACGCATGTCGCTTCGGAAACCATTCATGGCCATCGCGTCGTGCGCAGTTTTGGCGGCGAGCCCTATGAACAGCAGCGTTTCCTCGCCGCCAGCCAGAACAACATGGACCGGCAACTGCGCATGATCCGCACCGGGGCGATCTATACGCCCCTCCTGCAGTTGTTGATCTACAGCGCGATGGGCGTCCTGTTCTTTCTCGTGCTGTGGCTGCGCGGAGATGCCTCGCCGGGCGACCTGGTAGCCTACATCACGGCAGCCGGGCTGCTGCCCAAGCCGATACGCCAGTTGTCGGAAGTCAGCTCGACCATACAGAAGGGGGTCGCGGCGGCGGAGAGCATCTTCCAGCAGCTCGACGAGCTGCCCGAAGCCGATACGGGCACGGTGACACGGGAGCGGGTTGACGGAAAAATTGAAGTACGCAATCTGTCCTTCACTTATCCCGACAGCCAGCGACAGGTGCTGGATGACGTGAGTTTTTGCATCGAGCCCGGGCAGATGGTGGCACTGGTCGGGCGTTCGGGTAGCGGCAAGACAACGCTCGCCAACTTGATCCCGCGCTTCTACCATCACGCCGAAGGACAGATCCTCATCGACGGCATCGACGTCGAACAGTACACGCTGCGCAACCTGCGCCGCCATGTTGCCGTCGTGACCCAGCACGTGACCCTGTTCAACGACACGGTGGCGAACAATATCGCCTATGGCGACCTGGCCGGCGCGCCGCGTGCCGCGATCGAAAGCGCGGCCGATGCCGCGTTCGCCAGCGAATTCATCGAGCAACTGCCGCAGGGCTTCGATACCCTGGTCGGCGAGAACGGCGTACTGCTCTCCGGCGGCCAGCGCCAGCGTCTGGCGATTGCCCGCGCGCTGCTCAAGAACGCCCCGCTCCTGATCCTCGACGAAGCCACATCGGCGCTGGACACCGAGTCGGAACGCCACATCCAGGCCGCACTCGACCGCGTCATGAAGGGGCGCACGACGCTGGTGATCGCGCATCGGCTATCCACCATCGAAAAGGCCGATGTCATCATGGTGATGGACGCCGGGAAAATCGTCGAGCGCGGCAGCCATGGCGAGCTGATCGCGCTATGCGGCCACTACACGCGCCTGCATGCCATGCAGTTCCGCGAGCCGGCCGCGCCGGACACCGCGGCATCCTGAGATCAGGGCTGCGGCAATACCGCTTCCAGCGCGCGCCGCAGCGCGCTGCCTTGCGGCCAGTTGCCCAGAAAGCGGGCGCTGTCTTTTCGCCATGCGCGCTTGAATGCGGCGTCGCCGGCATGCTGGCGCGTGGCATCGAGGTCGACAAGATGCGGCTTGCCATTGCTCCAAAGCAGATTGGTAGCCTTCAGGTCGCCATGGCTGATGCGCGCTGCGACGAGCTGGCGCATTAGCGCGCCAATCGCGTCAAGGTCCGTGGTGGACGGTACCGTGTCCGGATCGTGAAAACGACTGGCGAGGCTTTCGCCGGCGCAGTATTCGGTAATCAGCCAGGCCTTGCCGCGCAGCGGGCCGGCGCGCTGTTCGACCAGCGCCAGGGGGCGGGGCGTGGCGATGCCGAGAAAGCCCAGGCGATGCCCTTCCAGCCAGGAATGCCAGGCGCGACTCGGCCGCCAGAAGCGCGACAGCGCATGGCCCGGACCCTTGATGTTGTAGCGCTTGATGACCAACTGGCGCTCGTTCACTTCCACCCGCGCCAGCGTGGCGGTCCTGCCGCGCTTGAGGGGAAGGCCCTTTTCCAGCCAGGCATCGGGGTCGTGAATCAGGGGGGCGAGGAGGGCGGTCTCCGAGCGCGGGATGGAGAAGAAGCGGTCGACGCGATGGGCGGATTTGAACAGGCTGCAATCGCGCAGGGATTTGTCCAGATAATCGGCCAGGCGCGTCTGACGGGCACGGGCACTCGCTGCAGTGAGTCGCACCTCATCGATGGTGACGCCGGGGTTGCCGTTGCGGTAGGCCTCCAGCAGGGCGGTTCGCAGCACGGCTTCGGCCTGCGGTTGCAACTGGGCGAGTA
>JBIJDJ010000232.1:0-4444 GCA_044344175.1 Sulfuritalea sp. | reverse complement strand
GCATATTCGATCTCGCCGTTCTGGATCACGCTGACCTTGAAAGTGGTGCCGCCCATGTCGGTGGCAATCACATCGGGTTGCTGCAGCAGTTCGCCCAGCGCCCGGCTGCCAATCACCCCGGCAGCCGGTCCGCACTCGAGCATGCCGATCGCGCGTTCCGCCGCCTCCCGGGCCGGCAGCAGTCCGCCGTAGCCTTGCATGATCATCACGGCCCCGCCATAGCCGCATTTTCTCAGCATATCCTCGAGACTGTGAATGTAGGCCCTGCTGATACGTCCGGCATAAGCATTGATGACGGTCGTGGAGGTGCGTTCATACTCTCCCGGCGTCGGCGCGATTTCGCTGGAGAGAGTGCAATAGATATCCGGAGCGATGCGCGCCAGCAGCGTCTTTACCTTTTGCTCATTTGTGGCGTTCAGGAACGACCAGAGGAACGAGACGGCTATCGCCTCCACGCCACTGCCATCAATCAGCTGGCGCAAGGCCGCTTCAGTCGCCGCTGCATCCAGCTCGCGCAGAATCGCTCCCTTGTAATCCGTGCGTTCAGGAACCCCCGCGATGCAGTCCGGTTCGACCAGCGGGCGTGCCCGATCGGTTCTCACCGGATGCTTCATGCGATCCTCGGTAAGTCCTCCCCAGCGCCCGTAGGCCCCGCGTGTGACCAGCAGCGTATCCTCGAAGCCCTGGGTCGTGACCAAACCGACCTTCGCGCCATCCCTGGTGAAAATCGCATTGTCGACCACGGTTGAGCCGTGCACGAACAACTCGGTTTGTGCCAGCAGGCCTTCAAGCGTCAAACCCATCGGGCCAGCGGCGGAGCGGATCGAATCGAGTACTCCAGTGGCGAAATCCGGCGGCGTCGACAGGGCTTTTCCCATATGTACCGGTTCGCCCGCAGTAAACACGATCGTGTCGGTGCAGGTTCCACCGACGTCGGTTGCGAGCAGATACTTGCGACGAGCTGAAGTCATTTAAGAGTTCCTGCGCCGATGCTATTAATTGAAAAGCGTGGTGAGACGAGAAGACGCTTCCGCTGCGAAGAGTAACGCGGAAAAGAATAGCAGTGGATAACTCATGGAGGCAAGCTTCCGGTTATGCCGGGGGACTCACCCGGGTTTGACCTTTACGAAGGCCTGCGCGAATTTCTGATCCCGACAGCTCTGCCGGACTGCGCTGGACGAAAAAAAGCCGGAAACCTTGTTATTGCTCGGTTTGCCGGCCTTGTCTGGAACGGTGAGGAATGATATTTGGCGCCCAAGTCAGGAATCGAACCTGAGACCTACCGCTTAGGAGGCGGTCGCTCTATCCACTGAGCTACAAGGGCGCAAGGCGGGAATTCTATCCCACGGGATGCCGTCTGCGGCCGGCAGCGGGCATAAGCCGCCTATAATCGCGCTCCCCCTCAGCGGCCTTTCCCGGCCCCGTTTCCATGCCCGTTATTTCCCTCGATCGCGCCTGTCTCGCCTACGGGCATGTCGCCCTGCTCGATCACGCCGCCATGCAGATCGATGCCGGCGAACGCATCGGCCTGATCGGCCGCAATGGCAGCGGCAAGTCCAGCCTGCTCAAGGCGCTGGCCGGCCTCGGTTCGCTTGATGACGGCGAGGTCTGGCGCGAGCCGGGTCTCTCCATCGCCTACGTGCCGCAGGAGCCGGAGTTCGCCACCCACGACACGGTGTTCGAAGCCGTCGCGGCCGGCCTGGGCGATGTGGCCCGCGTGCTGGCCGAATACCACGAGGTCACCCATAAAGTCGGCGCCGGCGACACGGCGGACATGGAGCGCATGCATGAACTGCAGACGCAACTCGAGGCCAACGACGGCTGGCGCCTGAATTCGCGCGTCGAGCAGGCCATTTCGCGCCTGGCGCTGGACGGCGATGCCCGCGTCGATGCGCTTTCCGGCGGTGGCAAGAAGCGCGTCGCGCTGGCCCGGGCGCTGGTGGCCGAGCCGGAACTGCTGCTGCTGGACGAGCCGACCAATCACCTCGATGTCGATGGCATCCTCTGGCTGGAAGACCTGCTGCGCGGCTATGCCGGTGCCATCATGGTCATCACCCACGACCGGGTGTTTCTCGATGGCGTGGCGACGCGCATCGTCGAACTCGATCGAGGCAATCTGGTGAGCTTCCCGGGTCGCTTTGCGGCCTACCAGGAACGCAAGGAATTCATGCTCAATGAAGAAGCCCTGGCCAATGCCCGCGCCGACAAGATGCTGGCGCAGGAGGAAATCTGGATCAGGAAGGGCGTCGAGGCGCGGCGCACGCGCAGCGTCGGCCGCGTGCAACGCCTCGAGCACTTGCGCGCGGCGCGCGCGGTGCGGCGCGAGCAGATGGGCAAGGTGGATTTCCGCGTGGTGCGCGGCGATGCCTCGGGAAAGCTCGTTGCCGAGCTCGAAGACGTCAGCAAGCGATTCGTGACCACTGCGGGCGAAAAGACCGTGGTGAAGAATTTCTCCTGTCGCATCCAGCGCGGCGACAAGGTGGGCCTGATCGGCGCCAACGGCACCGGCAAGACGACGCTGCTGCGCCTGATCCTTGGCGAGCTCGATGCCGACTCGGGCAAGGTGCAGCTGGGCAGCAAGATCGAGGTCGCCTATTTCGACCAGTTCCGTGCCCAGCTCGACCCCGAGGCGCCGCTTTGCGAAGTGATCAGTCCCGGTTCCGACTATGTCGAGATCGGCGGCACGAAGAAACACGTGATCGGCTACCTCGAGGATTTCCTGTTCGCCCCGCAGCGCGCGCGATCGCCGGTGAAGTCTCTGTCCGGCGGCGAGCGCAACCGTTTGCTGCTGGCCCGTCTGTTTGCGCGGCCGGCCAATGTGCTGGTGCTCGACGAGCCGACCAACGACCTCGACATCGAAACCCTGGAACTGCTCGAAGCGCTGTTGCAGGACTATTCCGGCACGGTGTTCCTGGTCAGCCACGACCGGGCATTCCTCGACAACGTAGTGACGCAGACCATCGCCAGCGAAGGCAACGGGGAGTGGAAGGAGTATGTCGGCGGCTACAGCGACTGGCTGCGCCAGCGCCCGGCAGGAGGCGCGGCGCGCTTCGATGCGACGGGCGGGGTCGAGCCAAAAGCCGGTACGAAAGTCGGCGCCGGCGACACGGCGAAAACGAAGCCTGTCGAACGCAAGAAGCTTAGTTTCAAGGAACAGCGCGAACTGGAGCAGCTTCCGGCGCGCATTGCCGCGCTGGAAGTCGAGCAGGCAGCGCTGCAAGCCCGGCTGGCCGATCCGGCCTTCTACCAGGAGCCCGCGGAGGCCCGGCGCGAAGCGCAGGCAAGGTTGGCCAGGGTCGATGCCGAAATCGATGCGGCCCTGCTGCGCTGGGAGGCCCTCGAGGCCAAGGGTTGAAAGCTGGCGCCGAAAAGGACTTTTTTTCCAAGTCTCATCCGGCATCCGCTGCATTAGTCTTGGCCTGTCAGCCGGACAGGAGATTCATGTGATCGTCATCAACGGGAAGCGCACCACCGCCATCGTGATCCGCCATCGCGGCGACAGCGTCACGCTGGTGCCCATGAAGAGCGGCAAGCTTTCGGCCAAGACGGTCGGCTTCGATGAATTCCGCCGTGAATGGACAGAAACCGGCTATGCCCTGTCGCAGGGTCTGACCACCTTCCTCGCCCACATCATGAAATGGGGCGCCTCGCTGGAGGTGGTGAAGGGCCTCGAAAAACTCGCGGCACGGGATCGTTTCGTCGTCGCCAGCCTCTTTTAGGCCGGCCATAGACGCCGGCAATTTCTGGCAGGCATGGTTCGACGGCTCCGCCTTGCCCAATCCGGGCAAGATCGGCATCGGCGTGTTGCTGATTGCGCCCGACGGCCGGCGCGAAGAAAAGTCCGTTCTGCTGAACTGCTCCGGTTGCAACAACGAGGCGGAGCTGCACGCGCTTTGTGCGGCGCTCGAAATGGCCGCGGCAGCCGGCGCGCGAAAGCTGCTGCTGCGCGGAGACAGCGATGTCGCGCTTCGCTATGTGCGCGGGCCGGACAGTACGCAGATCGCCCGCCTGTGCCTGCTGGTGGCGGCGGCGCGTGACCGGCTGCGACGCTTCGAGGAGGTGCAACTGCTGTGGATTCCGCGCCATCGCAATCGCGAGGCGGACCGCCTGTCCCGCCAGGCGCTAGGGTTGCCGCCGGACCGCGTGCCGGTGGCGCATCGGCGTCGGCGGTCGCGCTGAGCGGATTTGCCGGTGGTTGCCACCCCGGTTTCCGCTATTATCGGCGGGCATCGCACAAAGGAGAAGCCGCTTGGGAATACTGACCAACATCGTCGCCGCCGAGGAAGACGAATACGCCGCCATCGGCGAATCCTTGCGCCCGGTGGACGAATGGAGCGGCATCGAGCGGCGCGGCATCGACACGGCCAAGATCGCCACGCTGCATTGCCTGCTCACCGGCGACGAATTCGAAGAGGCCATCGGTGCCTACGAGCCTGTCTATGTG
>JBIJDJ010000060.1:0-15017 GCA_044344175.1 Sulfuritalea sp. | reverse complement strand
GCCGCCGTGCGCGGCAACAACCTCCAGTCCGGGTCGCAGCCAGAGATGGAAGGTATTGCCGAGGACGATCGAGGCGCCCATGCCGACGAGTTCGTCCGGGGACATGGCCTTGACCGTGCCGTAGGTGCCCACCGGCATGAAAGTCGGCGTTGGCGTCACGCCGTGAGCCAGCGTCAAGGTTCCACGACGCGACGCGCCGTCCGTGGCAAGCAGTTCGAAGTTCATTGCGGCGGGCTCCGGTGCAGCAACATGGCATCGCCGTAACTGAAGAAGCGATAGCGGGCGGCAATCGCGTGCTGGTAGGCGGAACGAATTTCCTCCATGCCGGCAAATGCCGAAACCAGCATCAGCAGTGTCGACTTCGGCAGGTGGAAATTGGTAATCAGCAGGTCGACCACGCGAAAGCCGAAACCGGGAGTGACGAAAAGCGCCGTCTCGCCGGCGCCGACTTTCGGGTTCCCCTCCAGCACCGCCGATTCGAGCACGCGCAGGGATGTGGTGCCGACCGCCACGATGCGTCCGCCGCGCGCCCGGGTTGCGCCGATGGCATCGACTGTGGCTTGCGGCATGACGTAGCTCTCCGTATGCATGCGATGCTGCGCGAGGTCGCTGACCCGCACCGGCTGGAAGGTCCCGGCACCCACGTGCAGCGTGACATACGCGATATCGACGCCTTTCCCGCACAGGTTTCCGAGCAGGTCCCGATCAAAATGCAAACCTGCCGTCGGCGCCGCCACCGAGCCTATGTCGCGCGCATACACGGTCTGATAGCGTTCTTCATCCGGCGCCTCTGCCGCGCGGGCAATGTAGGGCGGTAGCGGCAGCCGGCCGTGGCGTTCAACCAGCTCGGCGGCGTCGCCGGAGAACCGCAGCCGGTAAAACTCCCCTTCGCGCCCCAGTACTTCTACATCGATCGCGCCTTCCAGCCGCAGGCGACTGCCCGGCTGCGGCGGCTTGCTCGCCCGCAACTGCGCCAGCCCAGTGCTGCGATCGAGCAGGCGTTCGACCAGAATTTCGACCTGTCCACCGCTTTCCTTGTGCCCCAGCAGGCGGGCATGCAGGACCCGGCTGTCATTCAGCACCAGCAGGTCGCCCGCGCGCAGCCACTGCGGCAGATCGAGAAAACTGCCGTCCGTGCAGCGCTCGCCGCCTACCACCAGCAGGCGACTCGCCGAACGCTGCGGCAAGGGCGTCTGGGCTATCAGTTCGGGGGGCAGTGCGTAGTCGAAATCAGCGAGCGTCAGCGGCATCGGGATGGCGGAAGAGTGCATGGCAGCCGACGAATGGCTGCAAGTCATGAGCATCGTTCGACCGCCTTTCCGGCGGCCGGCGCGAATAGTAGCAGAGCGCTATCCCTTATCCGCCATGATCAGTTCACGCAATAAATCCGGTACGTTGATGCTCAAGTGGTCGCCTCGACGTCACCATGCCGCCTGAACGCCGCCAGGTCGACCAGAATCAACCGGCCGTCCTGTTCGTGGATAAGTCCCTGGGCGGTCAGATCGCGCATCACGCGACTGACCATCTCGCGCGAAGCGCCGATCATCTTGGCGATATCCTGCTTGCTGATCTTGTGCGTGATTACTTTGCGCCCATCGACTGTCTCCGCTGCCTCGAGCAACAGGCGCGCAACCCGCCCGTAGACGTCGAGCAGCGCCAGGCTCTCTATGGTCCGGTCGGCCACACGCAGGCGCTTGGTCAGGTTGCGCATGATGAACAGGGAAACGTCAGGATTTTCTGCCAGGCACTGCTTGAATTCGTCCTGGCCGATCACCACCACCTCGCTGGCTTCGACCGCCAGCACCGTGGCCGAGCGCGGGTGGTCATCGAGCACACCCATTTCGCCAAACAGTTCTCCGGGGCCGAGCATGGAGAGGATAACCTCGCGCCCTTCCTCGTCACTGACCTGCACCTTCAAGACTCCGGAAAGGACGAAGTAGATGTTGTCGGTGCGATCGCCTGCATGCAGTACGACAGTATGCCGCGCGATCGTGCGCAACATGGCCACGCGAGTCAGGGGCTTGAGGCTGTCGTCATCGAGCATCCCGAAGATCGGCAGCGCGCGCAGGATGGTTAATGAAACACCGGTATTCGGCGAGGCCACAACATACCCTCCGTCAAAAACTCAAACCTTACACATGGAGCCAAGTGTAATCCGTATTGCCGGCCCCACTCGGGCGGCTTTGCAAATGCTTTTGGTGCCGGGGGGGGAAGTCGAATCCCCACGCCTTGCGGCGGCGGTGTTTGAGACCGCTACGTCTACCGATTCCGTCACCCCGGCCCGGGATGTCGCAGCCCTGAAAACTACCGCCTGTGCGAGGCGCGAATTATCCGACAAACTCGACCGTCCCACAATCTCCATGTCCGATTTTCCGGAACCCGGTCTTTTGGCCGCGATGACAGGCGCCAGCGCTTCAGCTTCAGAGCATCGTGATTAGCGCAGCCAGGCACCGCAGCGCTGCTCCGCGCATCCTTCCCGAAATGAAAGCGCACACGCTGATGGGCCTAACACGGCCTGCAATGCAGCCTATAATAATCTGATGGTGCAGAGCAGCAATACCTCAGGCAACGTTTCAACCTCCAAGCTTGCGGCTGTCTCGGTGGCCGCCATGGGCGTGGTCTACGGCGATATCGGAACCAGTCCGCTGTACACCATGAAGGAAGTCTTCAACGGCCCGCATGCCGTGGCGGTCACCGCGGACAACCTGCTCGGAATTCTCTCGCTGATCTTCTGGGCGCTGACCATCACGGTGTCGCTCAAGTACGTGATGTTCATCACCCGCGCCGACAATCGCGGCGAAGGCGGCATCATGGCGCTGACCTCGCTCGCGCTGCGCTCACAGGGGGCGGGGCCACGCATGTTGTGGCTGATGTCAATTCTGGGCATTTTCGGCGCCGGACTGTTTTACGGTGACGCCGTAATCACGCCGGCCATGTCGGTGCTTTCTGCGGTTGAGGGACTGGAAGTCGCGACGCCGATGTTCAAACCCTATGTCGTGCCCATCACCATCGGCGTCCTCTGCGGCCTGTTCATCTTTCAGCCGCGCGGCACGGCCAGCGTCGCTGCGCTGTTCGGACCGGTGATGCTGTTCTGGTTCGGTACTCTCGGGGCGCTGGGCATCTGGAACATTCTCAAGCACCCGGAGGTCATTGCCGCCATCAACCCGTGGTACGCCCTGCATTTTTTCCTCGAAAACCGTTCTCATGCCTACCTGGCCCTGGGGGCAGTGGTACTGGCGATCACCGGCGGTGAAGCCCTGTATGCCGACATGGGACATTTCGGACGGCGCCCGATCATGTGGGCATGGCTGGGGTACGTGTTTCCCTGCCTCTACCTCAACTACCTCGGCCAGGGTGCGTTGATCCTCGACAACCCGGCAGCCGTGAAGAACCCGTTCTTCATGCTGGTACCCGACGGCCTGCTCTATCCCATGGTCGGCCTGGCCACCGCCGCTACGGTGATCGCCTCGCAGGCAGTGATCTCCGGCGCGTTCTCGCTCACCAGCCAGGCCATGCAGCTTGGCTATTGCCCACGGATTCACGTCAGGTTCACTTCGGAACGGGAAAAGGGGCAGATCTACATCCCCAACATCAACTGGCTGCTGTTGCTGGCCGTGATCATCCTGGTGCTCGGCTTCAAGTCATCGTCGAACCTGGCCTCGGCATACGGCATCGCCGTCACCATGACCATGATGATCGACACCCTGCTGGCATTTGTCGTGGTGCGTGCACTGTGGAACTGGAACTGGCTGCAGGCCGGCCTGTTCCTGGCACTGTTCCTGGTTGTCGACTTCGCCTTCTTCTCGGCCAACCTGATCAAGATATTCGACGGCGGCTGGTTCCCGCTGGCGCTCGGTCTGGGTATATTCATCCTGTTCGCCACCTGGAAGCGCGGCCGCACTTTGCTCTACGAAAAGCTGCAGCAGGATTCCATGCCGCTCGATGCCTTCCTCTCCAGCCTGCAGTTCGGCGGCCCGCATCGCGTGGCGGGTACTGGCATATTCATGACCACGCGCCCCGACGGCGTGCCGCGGGCGATGCTGCATAACATGCTGCACAACAAGGTACTGCACGAGCGGGTGATCCTGCTCAACGTCAACTTGCAGGACATTCCCCATGTCGATGAAACCGAGCGGATTCTGGTCGAACAGCTCACCAATGGTTTCTATCGCGTCATCCTGAGCTACGGTTTCAAGGATGATCCCAATATTCCGCTGGCCCTCGAATTGTGCGGCGGGCATGGCATGGCGCCGGTCGAGATGATGGAAACTTCCTTCTTCCTCGGGCGCGAAACCATCGTTCCCAACCGGGTACCGTCAATGCCGCTTTGGCGGCAGATCCTGTTCATGTGGATGTTCCGCAACGCCGGCACGGCGACCGACTTCTTCAAACTGCCGACCAACCGCGTGGTGGAACTCGGTACCCAGATAGAGCTTTGAGCCGGACCCTGGCGATGACGGAATCCGCAAGAACCGACAACCCGCGCCGCGACGCGATACTGTGGCGCTAAACTGCCGAACTGGACTTTTTCCACTCATTCCGCCGGAGCCAACGTGATGCCGTCGAAGGAAGAACTTCAAGCCAAGGCGAGGCACTTCGCCAATACCGTATTCGTGATCGGAGCCGGAGTCATCATGCTGGCCGCCTCCCTGCTGCAACCCTATGCGATGAAATGGGTGGGGGCGGGCATGGGTGAACACTTTCCCTTCATCGCGGCCACCATCTTCATCTTCGTGCTGGCTTCGAAAAGATCGGACTTCGCGCTGTTTGCGCTGGAGCGGCAGTGCCGGAAGTACGGCCACGTCCCGGGCGAGGGCTCGTCGGTCTGCGCGTGCTGTTTTCAGCCCATCGGAAACCAGCATCGTCCGTGACTCAACGGGACGGCGCTGGATTATCTCGAGCCGCGGAAAAGGTCTGCGGCCCCTGATTGGGGCCCTTGGCCGGGAGCAGGCGGCAAAAGTCGGCGCTGGCGGGACGGCGGCAGGGGGATCCTTGCACATGTCCCGGACACGCAAAGGCACTTTGAAAGTCAGCCGCCCCGCTGTTCCGCCCAGAAGATTGCGGCGACCAGCAGGAATACGACGAACTCGAGCACGCTGATCCAGACGATCATGCGCACGATGCGGCGCTGGCGCGGCGCCATGCCGGGAAGGAATTGCTCATGCCACCAGCGCCAGCCGGGCAGCCAGCCCCAGCGTCGGCGTCCGAGCAGATGGCGGCGAATGGCATTGACCCAGGGAATCAGGCTGCGATCGACTTCGGCGACACGTGGATCCTGGGCATCCTCGATGGCCGGGTAGTGCTCGGTAACAACCAAACGGCAGCCGTGGCCATCGTCATCCTGAACCGTCAGCGTCGTTGCCTGCTTGAGACCGTCGGCGTAGCTGAGGACGATGCTGCGCGTTGCGCGCGTCGTCTCGACGCGAACCACCGTCTCGATACGCCGTCCGGTCGTCTCGTTGAGTGCGGCAAAGCGCATGCCGCCGGGCATGCGCTGCCAGGTATCGATTTCCAGATGCGGATTGAGGCGTAACAGACGTTCGATGTCCGCGATGAACTCGAACACCGCATCGGCACTGATCGGGACAGGGGTCTCGGCGCAAGCGCGATCCTCCTGCGTGGTGTCCATGCCGGACGTCGCGTCTGATGTTTCGCTCAAGGATGCGGCGCGATCAGCAAGGGGCACTTGAGGCCGCGCACCAGCTTTTCGAGTTCCATGCGCGAGCGCAGGCCCTCCTCACCCTTCTTTCGCGGCGAACCGATGACGACGAGATCGGCGCCGATTTCGGCGGCAACGGCGAGTAAGGTTTCGGCCGGATTGCCGAGTCGCATCACGGATTCGCAGGCCAGACCGCGTTCCTTGCAGCGCGATGCGACCGCGGCCAGTTCGCGTTTCGCATCGCGCTCCAGCATGTTTTCCAGGTAGTCGCCGAAGGCATCGCGCGTCGATGCGTTGTTGAGCCAGTCATCGCCCTGCATGCCGGCCCAAAACTCGGGTACGACGAGGCAATGGACGATGGTGGTGGTGCCGGGAAGGGCGAACTCATGGGCCAGCGCTTCAGCAGCCAGCGCGCCGCTGCTGCCGTGGTGGCAAAGCAGTAGTTTCCGTGGTGCTCTCATGTTTGCCGATCCGTGGACATAAATGAACAGTCCCGCCCAACCCGACAGCGGGCGGAACGGGACCGGTGATGCCGGAGCAAGCTGCTTACTGGCCGACGGTCAGTACGATGCCGATGGCGATCAGCAGCGCGAAGACGAGGGAACCGATGTCTTCCCTGCGATCGCTGACGAAAATCGACAGGCTGGTGCCGCGCTCGAACTTTTGTTCCGACATGATCACTCTCCTTAAATGAATTCTTTGACGAACAGCAGGACCACGATCAGCGAGCCGACGGCCTTGACCGTACCCACCACGCCGCCGATGATCAGCGGCGTGCCGCCCGCCTGCTTCAGCGCGGCCATGGTGATCTGCATGCCGAGGCCGATCAGACCGATGGAAAACAGCCACGCCAGCCAGTCACGGAAGGCGCCGATCGTTTTCGAGCTGTGGTAAGCCGCCTTGCTCGCCTTGTCGATTGCATTCGCAGTAACGGCATCCAACCCCTTCATCTTGCCGACGGCCGCGAGCAGCGTTTCCTGTTCGCGCGTACTCATCTTCTTGTTGGCGATCAGCTCGGCCAACCCCTTGTAGGCGTCCTCCGGCGTGGCGTGGCGCGCGCCGATGTTGATGGCCTTCTCGGTGAAGTGATCCTGCAAAGCTTTGGCGCCGGCAGGCTCCTTCAGGCGTGCCAGTTCGGCTTCGATGGCCCTGGTCTCCTTGCCCTTGAGCAGCTTGTCTTCCTTGATCTGCGCGCTGCTGAAGTACTTGCCCTGGTAGTGGCCGGCCGGCGTGAAAGCACCCATGGTCGAGAGGGCAAACATCAGGATGAAGCCGAGCACGAACATCGGGAACTTGGCGATCAGCACCTTGCCCAGATCGACCCTCTCGGCGCCGACCTCGTGCTTGACGTACCACGTCGCTAGCCAGAGAACGACGATGGGCAGGAACAGCACACGGGTGATATTGAAGATCTCGGCGACCTTCAGCGTCTCGATGCCGTGCGGATCGAAGGCCAGCGCCGCGCCGGCGACCTGCGCCGAATTGAGGATTCCGGTGCCGGCCCAGGCGCCGAACTGCACCGGGCCCATGTTGAGCAGGTGGCCGATGGTGGGGAAGAGGAACATGCAGCCCACGCCCCAGACCAGGATGGTGCCGATGGTGTAGGCGATTTCAGCTGCCTTGGCATTGACCACGGGTGCCGCCGCCACTGCGGCCGAGACGCCGCAGACGCCCACGCCGGATGCAAGCACCGCCGTCATCGAATTGCCGGTGTTCATGCGCCGCCCCATGTACAGCACGACGCCGATCGAGCCGAGCACGAAGACGCCGATCATCAGGACCGATATCGCGCCGAGCTGCGCCAGCTCGGTCGCACTGTAGAGCGCGCCGAGCAGGACAACGCCGGTCTTGAGGAAGAAGCGCGCTGTGCGCACGCCGTTGGCCGCCCAGTCGGGGATCCTGAAGACGTTGACGATGACGATGCCGATGACGATGCCCAGCACGACGTAGTTGAGGTTGAAGATGCTGGCGAAGTTCCATCCCAGTGTCGGCTGCGCATCACGGCCCCAATTGGCGAACATCGGATCCAGGCCCCAGCGTACGAGGAAAGCAATCAACAGCATGTAGGCCATGCCCGGGAAAATCGAAATGTAATAGTCGAAGTTGCCTTCCTTCGGCGACCACACCAGGATCAGCAGGCCGAGCAGGCTGGCGACGCCGCCGAAGATGTAGCACATCTGGGCCTGGAAGGCCTTGGCCTCGTCGAACTTCGACTTCGGCATTTTCATGTCCGGCGCCGGCTTGCTTTCCGCCGCCGCCATCTCGCTGGCAACGCGGAATTCGGCGTCGAACTTCTCCTTGACCTTCATGTGGTCGGAGTAGGCGCTCCTTTGAAAATACTGCTGCACACCATTAATGTTGCCGCTGGCATTGAGCCAGCCCCATAACAGCATGACCACGCCAATGATCAGCAGTGCAGGCGATTTTTTTGTATAGACCATTCCTGTTCCTCCTTTGCGGCGTGCAGACAAAACATCAGCAGCGCGCGGGGCGCCGCTGGTGCTTATGGATGGAATATCGCGAAGGCCTATTCCATCGGCAACTTGCGGGCCTTCCAGTCGGGAACACCGTTGCGGTACCAATGCACGTTCTTGTAGCCGGCCTTGGCCATCACGACGGCCGCCTTGTAGGACTTCCAGCAGGTGCCGGAATTGCAGAACACAACATAGTCCTTGTTCTTGTCGGCAATCTTGCCCATGTCGTACTTGTCCTCCGCCGCATTGAAGTTGGCATCCTTCGCGCTCTTCTCCGGATCGTAGGGCACCGAGATGGCACCCTTGATGGTGGCCTCGGCAAACTCGCTGGCCCTGCGCGTGTCGATCAGCACCGCGCCCTTGGCTTGCAGGTCCTGCACCGCCTTGGCCTCGACCAGTTTGACTCCCGCAGGTGCCGCGGCCGGCGTTTCCTGGGCGAAAGCGCTGCCGCCGGCCACCAGAAATAGGGAACTGACGAACGTGACTAATGTCTGCTTGATGGTGTGCATGATTCTCCTCCTCCATGTATGCAATCTGCGGCGAACACCGCGGTAAAGATGGGAGCATCCATAAACGCGCCTGACTATTTGTTGTCGTTTGGCGTTACGCGTTATCAAACTATGAAACGATGAATCGCCAATCAAATTTTTTGATTGGTCAATCAAAAGTCTATCTGACTATACCATCCGGATGTACAGCACGAACCACGGTCACGCTGCACGGCGCCTCGGCCGCGACGCGCGAAGACACGCTGCCGAGGAGTCGCCGCAAACCCGAACTGCCGCGCGCGCCGATGATGATGTGGTCGGCGTGGCTGGCACGGGCATGTTCGAGCAACCGGACCGGTACGTCGCTGCCTTCAAGCACGTGAAAGCGCAACCGCTCCTGCGGCAGGCCGAGGGGTTGCGCCCAGTGGTGAAGTTCCACCAGACGCTGCATGTGCAGCGCACGCATGATCTCGGCGCCTTCCTCCTGTTCGGTCAGCAGCGAGGGCTCCAGTACGCTGACGCAGCTCACACGCCAGTGCTGCTCGCCGCCGATGATGCGTCGCGTCGCGTCACGCAGGGCCTGGAACAGGGCAGCACTGTTGCGGCCGGTATCGACAGCGACCAGCACGTGCGGTGCCAACGCCAGATGTGCGGTTGGCAACTTGCGCGCGGCCGGCGCTGCGTACAGCGAGGCCAGCCAGCGTCTTGCAGCGACCAGCGGGCCCGCGCGCCTGGTGCGGCTGCCGCGTTCCGTCAGCGCCACCTGGCCGGGGTGCGTAAGATCGTGCGCCACCTGCGCCGCCGTGGCGTAGCGGTGGTCGGCACGTATTTCGAGGCAGTGAAGGATGATTTCCTGCAGCCACTCAGGCAGATCGTGGATGATGCAGCGCGGCGGCAAGGGATCGACATAGAGGCGGCGGCGCAGCCCCGTCATGCCGGTCGGGTCGCCAAAGGGCAGGCGACCGGTTGCCAGCAGGTAAAGGATCACGCCGAGCGAGAACACGTCGCTGCGCGGATCGCCGCGCACGCGGGCAATCTGCTCCGGCGAGATATAGGCGGCGGTGCCCAGCGGCCGGTCGGACTCCGCTGCGGCGAGGTCAGGCAGATGACCATGAAAGGCCAATCCGAAATCGACGAGCGCCGCCTGGCCGCCCTCCCGCAGGATCACATGCGAAGGTTTAAGGTCATGGTGCACGACTTCCTGGCGATGCAATTCGTGGAGCGCCGATGCCAGGATCGTACCTAGCCTTGCGACATCTTCGGCCGGCAGCGGCGCGGTGCCGGCGTATTCGGCGAATGATGTGCCGGCAATGTGCTCCATGACCAGATAGGGACCGAAATCGCTTTCGCCGATGGCGAGCAGTCCCGGCACGTGAGGGCCGGCGACGCGCCCGAGTATCATCTGCTCGACCTCGAAGCCGGCATAGCAGACCGGGTGGCTACCGAATGCCAGCTTCGGCACCTTCAGCAAGGCCGGTTCGCCGCCGGCGATCGGGGCTACACGATAGAGCACCGCCATGCCGCCCTCGCGCAGTTTTTCCTGCACCCGGTAAGCAGCGATCTCCGTCCCCGGTTTGAGATGCGCGGCGCTCTCCATTCATTCCCCCCTATGCAGCCGTGCCGCCAGCCGTTCCGGCAATCCGGCTGCAATGATCTTGCGTGCAGCCGTCATGTGGTCGTAGGGCACGCGAAAAAACGTCAGCATGCGATCTTCTTCATCGTAAAGGGCATACGCCGCTGCGTTGTTGCCGTCGCGCGGCTGGCCGACGGAGCCGGCGATCGCCAGCCAGCGCCGGCGGCCGGTCAGGGGAATAGCCACGCCCGGTACCGGCTGGAATCGACCCGCAGCGCTGCCGGCCGCGAAGAACAGCGACGGATGATGAACGTGCCCGGCAAAGGTCACTGCCGCCTGCGCGGCCTCCATGCAGCGTGCAGCCTGCGAGCCGCTGGTGATGTACTCCCATTTCCCGGACGCATCGGCGCCGGCATGAACGAACAACAGGTCGTCGCGACGCGCCGTGAATGGGAGAGACGCGAGGAAATCGCGCTCGGAGCCACCCAGCCGGGCGCGCGTCCAGTAGGCAGCTTCACGGGCGACAAAATTCATGTCCTCGCACAAGCCGCCCAGCGCCGCCTCATCGTGATTGCCCCTGACCAGCAGTGCACCTTTGGCCGCATGGTCGGCCAGCAGGCGGAGGCAGGCGACGGGATCGGCGCCATAGCCCACCAGGTCGCCGAGAAAGGCATACATGCCGGCGCCCTCCCGTTCAGCATGGGCCAGGCAGGCCCGCAGGGCTTCGAGGTTGGCGTGGATGTCCGATAGAACCGCAATCTTCATGAACAGGGACTCGTCCGGTTTGTTGCAGCGCGGTTCTGAAATGCTAACCCGCCTTGAATCAGGCCGGCTAATTTCCGCATCACCGCAGGTGATTTGCAATGCGACGCAAAGCACGAAACAATGTATTCTGTTTGGCTGAAGATATCTACACTCAAAAATTAGGCACGCGACATGGGAGAGACTGATTTCATGAATACAACCCGCAGAACCGTACTCAAGGGGACCACTGCCAGTGGCGTGCTGGCCGGCCTGATCGCCGCCGGCGCTTTACGCCCGACGCAAGTACTGGCCGCCGAGTGGAACAAGACCGCCTTCGAAGCCAAGGACACGGCCGGTGCCTTGAAGGGCCTCGGCGCCGGATCCCCGGCCGAGAGCAAGGACCTGATGCTCAAGGTTCCGGACATCGCCGAAAACGGTGCCGTGGTGCCGGTGGATGTAGTCAGCAACATTCCCAACACCAGTTCCATTTCGATTCTGGTTGAAAAGAATCCGTCTCCGCTTTGCGCCCATTTCGATTTTGCCAATGGTGCCGTAGCGGACGTTTCAGCGCGCCTCAAGATGGGCCAGACGTCCCTGGTCAAGGCGGTGGCGAAGGCCGACGGCAAGTTCTATACGGCGCAGAAGGAAGTCAAGGTCACTGTCGGCGGCTGCGGCGGCTGACCCACTAACCAAGAAAAGGAAGAGACCATGGCAGATCCGATGAAGATTCGCGCCCAGTTGAAGGGCGATGTCACAGAGATTCGTGTCCTGATGGGCCACTCAATGGAAACCGGCCAACGCAAGGATGCGGCCGGCGCCACCGTGCCGGCCCATTTCATTCAGTCGATGACGGTCGATGTGGGTGGCAAGAGAGTAGTCGACGGACAAATCGGTACCTCGGTATCGCGTAATCCGGTATTCGGCTTCAAGATGAAAGGCGCAAAGGTTGGCGACAAGGTCGTGGTCAACTGGGTAGACAACAAGGGCGACAAGAGGACCGACGAAGCCGCCGTTGCCTGACCGCGTCGCAAGCAAACAATAAGGCGGCGGGAAACACCCGCCCCAGCCCTTGACAGGAGGAGACCATGAAGCAAAACATCATTGGCGCGCTCTGCGCCTTGGCGGTGATGGGCGGCGCTTTCGCCCAAGCCCCCAAGAAGCCGGCGGCCAAGCCCGCTGCGGCGCCGGCTGCCGAAGCAAAGGATGCCGCAACGCTGGAGTTCGAGAAGTTCCGTGCCGAAATGGAGGACAGCAACCCGGCTGAACTGTTCGAGGCCAAGGGTCAGGAACAGTGGAAAAGCAAGCGCGGCCCGAAGAACGTCTCGCTGGCCGAGACCTGCGACCTCGGCCAGGGCATCGGCAAGATCGATGGCGCCTATGTGAAGATGCCGCGCTACTTCGCCGATGCTGATGCCGTGATGGACGCGGAGCGTCGCATCGTCTGGTGCATGGTCGAAAAGCAGGGCTTCAAGTTCGACGACATCGCCAAGACTCCCTTCGCGAACGAAACTTTTACGCCCGACATCACCAATCTGGTCACCTATGTCGCCGGTCATTCGCGCAACATGAAGATCGCCGTGCCGCTCAAGGATCCGAAAGTGCGCGAGGCTTACGAGATCGGCAAGGAAATCGCCGCCTATCGCGCCGGCCCCTATGACTTCTCCTGCAATACCTGCCATGGCTCGGATGGCAAGCGCATCCGCATGCAGAACCTGCCCAACCTCAGTACGCCCAAGGGCGCGATGTCCGGTGTCCAAGGTTGGCCCGGCTATCGCATGACCGGCGGCGTGATGCTGACCCACCAGTGGCGCATGGGCGACTGCTTCCGCCAGCAGCGTTTCCCCCAACCGAAATACGCCTCCGACGCCATCGCGTATCTGCTGACCTACATGATCGGCACCGCCAACGGCCAGGTCTACAAAGGCCCGGGCATCAAGCGCTAACCAGGAGACAGACATGACCAAGACCATTTTGCTGGCCGCCATGGCCACGCCCTTCCTGATTGCCCTGCCGGCCGCCGCCGACGCAGACTATCGCTCCCAGGCCATTGCCGTCATCAAGAAAGACTTCCAGCCGCGCGGCCAGGCATCCATCGACCGGCTGGCAGAAGACGGCCTGCAGACCATTTGCAACCGCAGCGGCAACAAGCCGCCCAAGTACATAGCGGAAAGGATGGAAGCCGACCAACTGGCCGGCGTCAAGTACCCGGCTGACGGCAAACTGATCGGCGACTGGAAGGAAGGCGAAAAGATCGCCCAGAGCGGACGCGGCTTCACCTGGACCGACAACCCGGGCCTGCCGGTAGGCGGCAACTGCTACAACTGCCACCAGATCGCGCCCAAGGAGACCTCCTTCGGCACCATCGGCACCAGCCTCTACCAGTTCGGCAAGCTGCGCGGCAACTCGGCCGAGATCCAGAAATACACCTACAGCAAGATCTGGAATGCCAAGGCCTTCAACTTGTGCTCGGAAATGCCGCGCTTCGGGCATGCCGGTGCGCTGACCGAAAAACAGGTCAAGGACCTGGTGGCCTTGTTGCTCGATCCCGAATCGCCGGTCAACAAATAAGTCGCGTCATCCGGAAAAGCCTGGCTGCGGCCAGGCTTTTTTTGCCCCTGCTGAAAACGGAAACGGTATCCCCCGGTGGGATTCTCTCCATAGGAGTCTGCAATGTCTTCGATGAACCGTCGCGAATTCCTGCAAATCCTGGCCGCCGCTTCGGCGGCTGGATTTGCCCTCGATGCACGCTCTGTCTGGGCCGCCGGCAAGGGCGACAGCCTTTACGATCTGAAGAAATTCGGCAACGTCCATCTGCTGCATTTCACCGATTGCCACGCGCAGTTGCTGCCCATTTATTTCCGCGAACCGAGTGTCAATATCGGCATCGGCGCGGCATTCGGCAAGGCGCCGCACCTGGTCGGCGAGCATTTGCTCAAGGCCTTCGGCATCAAGCCCGGCGGCATCGAGGCGCATGCCTTCACCTACCTGAATTTCGAAAAAGCGGCGCAGACCTACGGCAAGGTCGGCGGTTTCGCTCACCTCGCCACGCTGGTCAAGCGTCTGCGCGCCGGGCGCCCCAACGCGCTCTTGCTCGACGGCGGCGATACCTGGCAAGGCTCGGCGACGGCTTTGTGGACCAAGGGACAGGACATGGTCGACGCCTGCAAGCTGCTCGGCGTGGACATCATGGCCGGCCACTGGGAATTCACGCTGGGCGACAAGCGGGTGCTGGAAATCGTCGAAAAGGATTTCAAGGGAAAGATCGATTTCGTCGCCCAGAATATCAAGACCAGCGATTTCGGCGACAAGG
Organism: Sulfuritalea sp.; assembly: GCA_044344175.1. GTDB lineage: Bacteria > Pseudomonadota > Gammaproteobacteria > Burkholderiales > Rhodocyclaceae > Sulfuritalea. The sequence continues at coordinate 769 of JBIJDJ010000060.1, read as the reverse complement.
TATTCGAGCCCTACAGCATGCGCGAGATGAACGGGGTCAAGGTCGCCGTGATCGGCCAGGCCTTCCCCTACACGCCGATCGCCAATCCGCGCTGGATGGTGCCGGAATGGACCTTCGGCATCCAGGACGACAACATGCAAAAGACGGTCGATGAGGCGCGGGCGAAAGGTGCCCAGGTCGTGGTCGTGCTGTCGCACAACGGCATGGACGTCGACCTCAAGATGGCGAGCCGCGTCACCGGCATCGACGCCATCCTCGGCGGCCACACCCATGATGGCGTGCCGCAACCCTCCGTGGTCAAGAATGCCGGCGGCCGGACCTTGATCACCAATGCCGGGTCCAACGGCAAGTTCCTCGGCGTGCTCGATTTCGACGTGAAGAACGGCAAGGTTTCCGACTTCCGCTACAAGCTGCTGCCCGTATTTTCCAATCTGCTGCCGGCCGACGCCGAAATGGCGGCGCTGATCGACAAGGTGCGTGCGCCATACAAAGACAAGTTGAACGAGAAGCTGGCGGTCTCCGAGGGCCTGCTCTACCGCCGCGGCAACTTCAACGGCAGCTGGGACCAGTTGATTCTCGATGCCATCATGGAAGTGCAAGGCGCCGACATCGGCTTCTCGCCCGGTTTCCGCTGGGGCACCACGATCCTGCCGGGCCAGGCGATCACCTTCGAGCACCTGATGGACCAGACCGCAATCACCTACCCGAACGCGACACTCACCGAGATGAGCGGCGAACAGATCAAGAGCATCCTCGAGGACGTCGGCGA
>JBIJDJ010000231.1:0-4463 GCA_044344175.1 Sulfuritalea sp. | reverse complement strand
CCAGGCGCATGCCGGATTTGTCGGACTCGTCCTGGATATGGGCGATGCCTTCGATCTTTTTCTCGTGCACCAGCTCGGCGATCTTTTCCTGTAGCGTCCTCTTGTTGACTTGGTAGGGCAACTCGTCGACCACGATGGCCTGCCGGCCGCTGCGCTGCAAGTCCTCGATGTGGGTGCGCGCGCGCATGATCACGCGACCGCGGCCCGTGAGGTAGCCGTCGCGCACGCCGGAAACGCCGTAGATCAGCGCGGCCGTGGGAAAATCCGGCGCGGGAATGATGTTGATCAGTTCGTCGATCGTGGTTTCTGGGTTGCCGAGCAGAACCAGGCAGGCATCCACCACCTCATTGAGGTTGTGCGGCGGAATATTGGTTGCCATCCCCACGGCGATACCTGCGGAACCATTGATCAGAAGATTCGGGATGCGTGCCGGGAGAACCAGCGGTTCATGCTCCGAGCCGTCGTAGTTTGGGCCGAAATCGACGGTTTCCTTGTCGATGTCGATCAGCAGTTCGTGGCCGATGCGCGCCATGCGCACTTCGGTGTAGCGCATGGCCGCCGCGTTGTCGCCGTCAACCGAGCCGAAGTTGCCCTGGCCATCGACCAGCATGTAACGCAGTGAAAAATCCTGCGCCATGCGCACAATGGTGTCGTACACCGCCGTATCGCCGTGCGGATGGTACTTGCCGATGACGTCGCCGACGATGCGCGCCGACTTCTTGTAGGCCTTGTTCCAGTCGTTGGAAAGCTCGTGCATGGCGAAAAGCACGCGCCGATGTACGGGTTTCAGACCATCACGCACGTCCGGCAGTGCCCGGCCGACGATCACGCTCATGGCGTAATCAAGGTAAGAGTGGCGCATCTCCTCTTCGAGGCTGATCGGGAGGGTTTCTTTGGCGAACGATGTCATTTAGTCGGCCTCAGCCGGCTTGCGGCGGACGATGGCGTAAAAAGGGGTAATTTTAGCATGCGCGGATCGCCCGGCGGGTTGTCCCGGGCCACCAAATCTGGTTGAATCAGCGCATGAAACCACTCGCTGCTCCGGGCGCCGCGCCTGCCGATATAGACCTGCTGATCCGCCCGGAGTGGATCATCCCCGTCGAACCTGCGGGAGTCACGCTTTCCGGGCATGCGCTGGCGGTCAAGGACGGGGCCATCGTCGCCCTGCTACCCGACGCGGAAGCAGCGCAGCGCTTCCGCCCGCGGCAAACCCTCGATTTGCCGGGTCAGGTGTTGTTGCCGGGCCTGATCAACCTCCACACCCACGCCGCGATGAGCCTGCTGCGCGGCTACGCTGACGATCTGCCCTTGATGCGCTGGCTCTCCGAGCGCATCTGGCCGGCCGAAGCGCGCCACACGACGCCGGATTTCGTGAATGCGGGCACCCTGCTGGCCTGTGCCGAAATGCTGCGCGGCGGCATCACCACGTTCAACGACATGTATTTCTTTCCCGAGGCAGCGGCCGCGGCAGCCAGAAGGCTCGGAATGCGTGCCGTATTGGGCATCATCGCCATCGAGTTCCCCACCCGCTATGCCGCCGATGCCGACGACTATCTGGCCAAGGGCCTGGCGACCCGTGACGCCTTGAGCGGCGACCCGCTGCTGAGTTTCTGCCTTGCCCCACACGCACCCTACACCGTTGCCGACAAGACCTTCGAAAAGATCGCCACCCTCGCCGCCCAGCTTGAAATACCGATCCACATGCATGTCCATGAAACCCTCCACGAGATCGAGGAAAGCCTGGCGCAGCACGGCGTGCGCCCCATCGAGCGGCTGCGCCGGCTGGGCCTGCTCGGCCCGCAACTGATCGCCGTGCATGCCGTTCATCTCGATGCGGCAGAAATCGATCTGCTGGCCCATGAGGGCTGCCACCTGGCCCATTGCCCGACCTCCAACCTGAAGCTTGGCAGCGGCATCCCGCCGCTGTCGGCCATCGAGGCGCGCGGGCTGAATTTCGGTCTGGGAACGGATGGGGCCGCATCCAACAACCGCCTCGACCTGTTTCATGAAATGCGCCACGCCGCGCTGCTGGCCAAGGGAGCCAGCCGGAATGCCGAGGCTCTCGATGCGCACGCAACACTCCGTGCCGCCACGCTGGGAGGGGCTCGCGCCCTCGGGCTGGACGGCAGAATCGGCTCCCTGCTGACCGGCAAGGCGGCCGACCTGTGCGCCGTGCGCCTTGATGAATGGCTGATCCAGCCCTGTTTCGATCCGGCCTCGCATCTCGTGTATGTCGCCGGCCGCGAACAGGTCACCCATACATGGGTTGCGGGCAAGTTGGTAATGTGCAACGGTGCTCCATCGCAAATCAATATTTCGGAATTGCTTGACATCGCAGGTTTGTGGCATACTTCCCTGACGTCCTGACGTCGCATCGTGCTCAGGGAAGAAATGAAACACTGAATTCCGTCACAACTTAGCCCAAGAAAAGGGGAAATCAATGATTACCGCAAAACATTCTCTGCTGCTCGCCACTTTGCTCGGGCTTTCCGTCTCGGCCTTCGCCCAAAACGCCGTGGTCCTCAAGCCCGGTGATGTCATGCCCTACGCCATCGACCAGCGTGGCGTCATCGTCAAGAGTGGTACCGGCCTGTGCTGGCGTACCGGCTACTGGACCCCGGCTGCTGCCGAGAGCATCATGTACGGCCAGTTCCCGGTTGGTTGCGAGTGCGACAAGGATCTGATGCCCAAGGCCAAGTGCGAGCCGCCCGCTCCGGCTGCCGCTCCGGCCAAGCCCGCCGCACCCGCACCCGCTCCGGCCGCCGCTCCCAAGCCCGCCGCGCAGAAGGTAACTCTGGCCGCCGACGCCCTGTTCGACTTCAACAAGGCCGACCTGCGCCCTGAAGGCAAGGCCAAGCTCGACAAGCTGGCTGCCGACATCAAGGGCATCAAGCTTGAAGTGATCATCGCCGTTGGTCATGCCGACCGCTTCGGTGGCGACGCTTACAACCAGAAGCTCTCCGAGAAGCGCGCCGAATCCGTCAAAGCCTACTTGGTGAGCAAGGGTGTCGAAGCCAATCGCGTCTACGCCGAAGGCAAGGGCAAGAAGCAGCCGGTCACCAAGCCTGATCAGTGCAAGGGTGCCAAGAGCAAGAAGGTCGTCGATTGCCTGCAGCCCGACCGTCGCGTCGATATCGAAGTCATCGGCACCAAGTAATCCTGCCTGACTCCGGAAAAAGCCCTGCCCTGCAGGGCTTTTTTTTATGTCCCCGCGGGGACGGTATCCTAGGACTTGGGTCCCCGTCCGATCGCGGCGGGGACAACGCCTGGAATAACCTGAGGCACCTTCATGAATACAAGCATCAATGCCGATCCGCGGGAACTCGACAAGTTCGGGGAAGTGGCCCACCGCTGGTGGGACCCGAATTCCGAATTCCGCCCCCTGCACGACATCAACCCTGCCCGCCTGGCCTGGATCGACCGACACGCGGAACTCAAGGGCAAGCGCGTGATCGACATCGGTTGCGGTGGCGGACTACTGAGCGAAGGCATGGCGGCCCTCGGTGCCCAGGTCACCGGCATCGACCTGTCCGAAAAAGCCCTCGGCATTGCCCGCCTGCACCTTTACGAAAGCGGATATGTCGTCGACTATCGCCTGATCTCCGCTGAAGCCATGGCGGCGGAAACTCCCGGCGGCTTTGACGTCGTCACCTGCCTTGAGATGCTCGAGCACGTGCCCGACCCGGCGAGCACCGTAGCCGCCTGCGCCAGCCTGGTCAAGCCGGGCGGACAGGTGTTTCTGTCCACCCTCAACCGCAACGCCAAGGCCTACCTGGTGGCGGTGCTCGGCGCCGAGTATCTGCTCAACCTGCTGCCGCGCGGCACCCACGACTACACGCGTTTTCTCAAGCCGGCCGAACTCGCGCGCCTGTGCCGCGATGCCGGACTGGAAGTGCTCGAGATCACCGGCCTGCGCTACAACCCGTTCACGCGCGAAGGCGTGGTCGGCGGCGATACCGACATCAATTACCTGCTCCGGGCGCAGCGCAGTGCCTGAAGCCGTACTTTTCGACCTCGACGGCACGCTGGCGGACACAGCGCCCGACCTCGGCGCAGCCCTCAACCAGTTGCTGCTGGAACAGGGGCGCAATCCGCTGCCGATGGAAATGCTGCGCCCGCATGTCTCTTCAGGCGCGCGCGGCATGATCGGCGCGGGCCTTGGCATCACGCCCGCCGATGCCGCCTACGCCGACCTGCAGCAACGTTTCCTTGCCATCTATCAGAACGCACTCTGTGTCGGTACCCGCCTGTTCGAGGGTATGGCCGAGCACCTCGACGAACTCGAGGCGCGGGCAATTCCCTGGGGCATCGTCACCAACAAGTCGCAGCGCTTTGCGATCCCCTTGATGGAGGGTCTCGGTTTGCGCCAGCGTTGCGTCTGCATTGTCTGCGGCGACAGCGCGCGACGCGCCAAGCCCCATGGCCACCCGATGCATCTGGCCAGCGCCGTGATGGGAATCGCC
>JBIJDJ010000110.1:0-10068 GCA_044344175.1 Sulfuritalea sp. | reverse complement strand
AATCACTTGCCAGACGGTCCCGGCCAGAATTGACAGCAGTCCGAAACTCACCAGCGCCGAGGGGTTGCGCTTCCAGGCCAGCATCGAATCGACCAGCGTCGCCGGCTCATTGGCAAGATAGCGGCGAGAGAGCTCATAGAGTCCGGCCAGGAGCATCGGTGCAACCAGCAGGAAACCGGTGATGGCCGCTCCGAACAGATAGGCCAGATCCGCCGTAACACCCAGTATCACGGCACCGGTCACGGCGATCGCAATGCCATAGAACAGGCTGGCTGCAGGCTGCCGCCAGAGATCAGCCCAGCCTTGCCTCAGCCACTTCAGCGGTGCGCCAAGACCTATCCGGCGCACCTTTGGAAGGTTCGGAAAACTCGGCGCTGGCGAGACGGCGACGGGATCGTTCATCGCGCGAGAACGGTATGCAGCATCAGATCGTATGCGGCCCTGCGAGGCGCGTTAAGGCCTCCAGATAGTTGGCGGCTGTCTTGTCGATGATGTCCTGCGGCAAGCTCGGTCCCGGTGCCTGCTTGTTCCAGTCCAGCGTTTCCAGATAGTCGCGGACGAACTGCTTGTCGAAACTGGGCGGACTGATGCCCACCTTGTAGCGGTCGGCCGGCCAGAAGCGCGAGGAATCCGGTGTCAACACTTCGTCGATCAGGTACAAACGGCCGTCCTCGTCCTGGCCGTACTCGAACTTGGTGTCGGCAATGATGATGCCGCGCACGCGGGCGAAGGCGGCCGCTTCGCGGTACAGACGCAGGGTGGTTTCCTTCACCGTCTTCGCCAGATCGACGCCAAGCAATTTCTCGACCGTGGCGTAGTCGATGTTTTCGTCGTGATCGCCCATCTCGGCCTTGGTTGCCGGGGTAAATATCGGTTCCGGCAATTGCTCGGCCATTTGCAGGCCGCGCGGCAGCGCAATGCCGCAAACGGCACCCGTCGCCTGATAGTCTTTCCAGCCGGATCCGATCAGGTAGCCGCGCGCGACCGCCTCGATCGGCAGGGGTTTCAGCCGCTTGACCACCAGTGCGCGGCCACGCACCTGGGTTTTTTCCTCTTCACCCGCCACCACGGTCTCGGGATCGATTCCGGTCAGTTGATTGGGCACCACATGGGCCAGCTTGCCGAACCAGAAATTGGCCACCGCCGTCAGCACCGCACCCTTGCCCGGAATCGGGTCAGGCAGAATCACATCGAAGGCAGACAGCCGATCCGTGGTGACGATGAGCAGTTTGTCTTCGCCGACGGCATAAATATCGCGCACCTTGCCGCGGCCAAGCAGCGGCAAGCTCTTGAGGGTGGATTCGAACAGCGGAGTGGTGGAGATGGGCATGAAGGTGCTCTGAAAGGGGGACTTACTCGCGAACGTAAGGCTTGCCGAGTTTTTCGTCGGCATCCTCACGATAGGGGTAGCGCACGTGGCCGTAGCGGATCACGAGTACGGCAACGGTCAGCAGGAATATTGCCGCGGCGACCGCCAGCATGCGCCATTCGGTCATTTCCTTGAGATCGAGGATCAGGTAACGCGCCAGCGCCACCATGCCGATATACAGCGGAAAGCGCACCTGTACCTGCCCGGACTTCAAATACTGGCCGATCATCGCCAGCACTTCGAGGAACAGGAACATCAGCAGCAGATCGGCCAGCGCCACCCGGTGCGACGCGACCATCACCATCGCCTCCTGATACATGGCGACGGTGGTGGCAAAGGCAATCACCAGCAGCCCGGCATATTCGATAATGTCGAGGCCGCTGCTGAAGAACTTGCGCAGCCGATCAAAGGTGTGGGACTGGATGTTCATGCCGAAAAAAGGAAAGGCCGCCCGCGGGTTGGAAACGCGGGCGGCCAGATAATTTACCTCAAAAAACCGTTCATTTGACGATCGCGTTGAGTTCGCCCTTCTTGTAGCGCTCCGCCATCCTGTCCATCGAAACCGGCTTGATCTTGCTGGCCTGGCCGGCACAGCCGAAGGCCTGGTAGCGGGCGACGCAGATTTCTTTCATCGCCTTGCGCGCCGCCGCCAGGTACTTGCGCGGATCGAAGTCCTTGGAGTTCTCGGCCATGTACTTGCGGATCGCGCCGGTCGAGGCCATGCGCAGATCGGTGTCGATGTTGATCTTGCGCACGCCGTGCTTGATGCCCTCGACGATTTCCTCGACCGGAACGCCATAGGTCTCACCCATGGTGCCGCCGTACTGGTTGATGATCTTGAGCCAGTCCTGCGGCACCGAGGAGGAACCGTGCATCACCAGGTGGGTGTTCGGGATGCGGGCATGGATGTCCTTGATGCGGTCGATGCGCAGGACCGCGCCGGTGGGCGGCCGCGTGAACTTGTAGGCACCGTGCGAGGTGCCGATGGCAATCGCCAGCGCATCGACACCGGTGGCCTTGACGAATTCGGCGGCTTCGTTGGCGTCGGTCAGCAACTGGTCCTGGGACAGCGCGCCTTCCGCGCCGTGGCCATCTTCCTTCTCGCCCATGCCGGTTTCCAGCGAGCCGAGGCAACCCAGTTCGCCTTCAACCGAAACACCGATAGCGTGGGCAATGTCGACCACGTGGCGGGTGACCTTGCTGTTGTACTCGAAACTGGCCGGCGTCTTGGCGTCTTCCTGCAGCGAGCCGTCCATCATCACGCTGGAGAAGCCCGAGCGCATCGACTGGATGCAGATCGACGGGCTGGCGCCGTGATCCTGGTGCATCACGATCGGGATGTCCGGATGGGTCTCGATCGCCGCCTCGATCAGGTGGCGCAGGTAGGGCTCGCCTGCATATTTGCGGGCACCGGCCGAGCCCTGCATGATGACCGGGCTGTTGGTTTCAGCCGCGGCTTCCATGATGGCCTGGATCTGCTCCAGGTTATTGACGTTGAAGGCCGGCAGGCCGTAGCCGTTTTCGGCGGCGTGGTCGAGCAGTTGACGCATGGATACGAGGGGCATGGCTATCTCCGGATAAAGAATCGGGTCGGGTTAACGTGAAACAGATGGTTCGAGGTGACGGGTGATTACCGAGCGAAGCGAGCCAACTAGAAGCCTCCCCGCGAGGGGAGGACAGGAGGGGCGGGCCTTTATTTCGCTTTTGTCGTGTTTCATCTTTGGTGGTTGGCTCTCGGTGAGATGAGCGCTTGTCCGGCTTACTGGTTCGAGCGGTGTTCGCCCACTTTGACGATTTTCATGGTGTTGGTGCCGCCCGGCTTGCCGATGGGTTCGCCGATCGTGAGTACGATAAGGTCGCCCATTTCCACGGCACCGGCCGCTATCAGGGCTTCCTCGGCCTCGAGCAGCACCTGGTCACGATCATGGCCGCTCTGCGGCATCATGACCGGAAACACCCCCTTGAATATGCTGACCTTGTAGCGCGTGCGAACTTCCTGGGTCAGTGCATAGATCGGAATACCCGTATTCAGGCGCGACATCCACAGCGCGGTCGAACCGGATTCCGTCAGCGAGGCAATGGCCTTGACCTTCAGGTGATGCGCGGTGAACAGCGCGGCCATGGCGATCGACTGGTCGATCCGGGTAAACACGCGGTTGAGGAAATGCGTGTCGAGCGGGAAGTCCGAGGATTTCTCTGCTTCGATGCAGATGCGTGACATGGCTTCCACGGTCTGCACCGGGTAGTCGCCGGTCGCGGTTTCCGCCGACAGCATCACGGCGTCGGTGCCGTCGAGCACAGCATTGGCCACGTCCGATACCTCGGCGCGCGTCGGCACCGGACTGTGGATCATCGATTCCATCATCTGCGTCGCAGTGATGGCGAATTTGTTGAACTCGCGGGCGGTGCGGATGATGCGCTTTTGCAGCGCGGGAACGGCCGCGTCGCCGACCTCGACGGCGAGGTCGCCGCGCGCCACCATGACGCCATCGGTGGCCTCGAGGATGTTGTTCAGGTTCTCGATCGCCTCGACGCGTTCGATCTTGGCGATCAGCAGTGCATTCGAGCCGGCGGCGCTCAGCAGAGCGCGTGCCAGGCGCATGTCGTCGCCCGACTTGGGAAAGGACACCGCGACATAGTCGATGCCGAGGCTCGCCGCGGTGCGGATGTCCTCCATGTCCTTGGCGGTCAGCGCCGGCGCGGTGAGTCCGCCTCCCTGCTTGTTGATACCCTTGTTGTTCGACAGTTCGCCATCGTGGCGGTTGCGGCAGATGATTTCCTTGCCGCGGACCTGCAGCACATCGAACACCGTGCGACCATCGTCGAGCAGCAGCACGTCGCCGGCGTGCACGTCGTTCACCAGGTCCGGATAGTCGAGTCCGACCCGCTTCTCGTCGCCCAGGGTGCAAGCGGCATCGAGGATGAATTCCTGGCCGGCCTTGATCTGGATCGGACCGGACGCGAACTTGCCGATGCGGATCTTGGGCCCCTGCAGGTCGGCCATGACGCCCACCGTCCGCCCCGTTTCGTGGGCGGCGCCCCGCAGCGCGTCGACACGCTTGCGGTGGTCGTCGGCCGTGCCATGGGAAAAGTTGATGCGAACCACGTCGACCCCGGCGGACACCAGGGCCAGCATACGTTCGGGACTGCTTGACGCCGGCCCCAGCGTGGCGACGATCTTGGTCGAACGCTGGAGGGGGAGAGTCATCCTGCCGCCCGTTGTTCGAGCATCTCCACCGCCGGCAACTTCTTGCCTTCGAGGAACTCGAGGAAGGCGCCACCCGCGGTCGATATATAGGACACCTTGTCGTAGATGTCGTACTTCTGGATTGCCGCGATGGTATCGCCGCCGCCGGCCAGGGTGAAGGCCTTCGTATTGGCAATGGCCATGGCAATGGCCTTGGTGCCTGCGCCGAACTGGTCGAATTCGAATACGCCGACCGGGCCGTTCCACACCACGGTACCCGCCTTCATGATGATGTCGACCAGTTCCTGCGCCGACTTCGGGCCGATGTCGAAAATCATGTCGTCATCGGCCACGGCGCCGGCATCCTTTTGTACCGCCGGCTCGGTGGCGTCAAACTTCTTGCCGCAGACCACGTCGACGGCAATCGGGATGGTGGCGCCGCGCGCCGTCATCTTCTTCATCAGCGCCTGCGCAGTGGGCACCAGGTCATCCTCGCACAGCGACTTGCCGACATTCTTGCCGGAAGCCTTGAGGAAGGTATTGGCAATGCCACCGCCAACCACCATCTGGTCGACCTTCTCGGACAGGGCTTCCAGCACGGTGAGCTTGGTCGACACCTTGGAGCCGCCGACGATGGCTACCATCGGCCGCGCCGGAGTCGCCAGCGCCTTGGTGAGCGCTTCCAGTTCTTCTGCCACCAGCAGGCCGGCACAGGCGGCCGGGGCATACTGGGCTACGCCGTAGGTCGAAGCCTCGGCACGATGTGCCGTGCCGAAGGCGTCCATTACGAACAGATCGCACAGCGCCGCGTATTTACGCGCCGTAGCTTCGACGTTTTTCTTCTCGCCCTTGTTGAAGCGGCAGTTTTCCAGCAGCACGACTTCGCCGGCAGCGACTTCGAACCCGCCATCAACCCAGTCGCGGATCACACGCACCGGCTTGCCCAACTTGGCAGTCATCACATCGGCCACAGGCTTCAGCGAATTTTCCTCGGCATACACGCCCTCTTCCGGGCGTCCGAGGTGGGAGGTCACCATGACTTTGGCGCCGGCCTTGAGGCAAAACTCGATGGTCGGCATCGATGCAGTGATGCGCGCATCCGAAGTGACCTTACCGTCCTTGACCGGCACGTTGAGGTCGGCGCGAATGAAGATGCGCTTGCCTTGGAGATTGAAATCGGTGAGACGTTTGAATGTCATGGAATAAAACCTTTCACCACAGAGACACAGAGGCACAGAGAAAAAGCAGGAGAAAAGCCTTGGACATTCTCTGTGTCTCTGTGCCTCTGTGGTTAATGAATTTTTGCCTACTTGGCTACGTGCTCGACGAAACGCAGCATGTTGCAGGTGTAGCCGTACTCGTTGTCGTACCAGGCCACGACCTTGACGAAAGTGCTGTCCAGCGCGATGCCGGCATCGGCATCGAAGGTCGAGGGCAGGGAACTGCCGCGGAAGTCGGTAGCGACGACCTTCTCTTCGGTGTAGCCCAGCACGCCCTTCATCGAGCCTTCCGAGGCGGCCTTCATCGCCGCGCAGATTTCCTTGTAGGAAGCTTCCTTGACCAGTTCCACGGTCAGGTCGACCACCGAAACGTCGGAGGTCGGAACGCGGAAGGACATGCCCGTCAGCTTCTTGTTGAGTTCCGGAATCACCACGCCGACAGCCTTGGCAGCGCCGGTCGAGGACGGAATGATGTTTTCCAGGATACCGCGGCCGCCGCGCCAGTCCTTGTTGGACGGGCCATCGACGGTCTTCTGCGTCGCCGTAGCGGCATGCACCGTGGTCATCAGGCCGCGCTTGATGCCCCAGGTGTCGTGCAGCACCTTGGCCACCGGAGCCAGGCAGTTGGTGGTGCAGGATGCGGCGGAGACGATCTTCTCTCCGGCGTAGGTCTTGTGATTCACGCCATAGACGAACATCGGCGTGTCGTCTTTCGACGGCGCGGATTGCACGACTTTCTTCGCGCCCGCATCGATATGCTTCTGGCAGGTGTCCTTGGTGAGGAAGAAGCCGGTGCATTCGATGACGATGTCGGCGCCGATTTCGTTCCACTTCAGGTTGGCCGGATCCTTCTCGGCCGTCAGGCGAATCTTCTTGCCATTCACGACCAGGGTGTTGCCGTCGACGACGATGTCGCCCTTGAAGTTGCCATGCACCGAGTCGTACTTCAGCATGTAGGCCAGATAGTCGGGCTCGAGCAGGTCGTTGATGCCGACGACTTCGATTCCGGGGAAATCCTTGGCGATGGCGCGGAATGCCATGCGGCCGATGCGACCGAAACCGTTGATGCCGACTTTGATAGCCATTTGGATGATCTCCTGAGTGTGATTAGTGTGAAATAGCTCGTTCGCAGCGACTGGTGATAGCCGAGCGAAGCGAGCAGATTAGAAGCCCCGCCCTGGGGCGGGGATGGGGGTGGGGGGCCTTCAATTTGCCTTTCGCGTGTTTCATCTTCAGCGGGTGACTCTCGGTACCATGAGCGTTAGCGTTAAACGATTTGCTTTACCGTCTTCACGACATTCGCCACCGTGAAGCCGAATTCCTTGAACAGTTGGCCGGCCGGAGCCGACTCGCCGTAACGGTCGAGGCCGATGACCGCGCCCTGCGCGCCGTCGGCGGCGCCGACATACTTGTGCCAGCCGTCGGTGACACCGGCTTCGATGGCGACGCGCGGCACGCCCTTCGGCAGCACGGACTCGCGGTAAGCCGCGTCCTGGCGGTCGAAGATGTTGGTGCAGGGCATCGACACGACGCGCACCGGAATCTCCGCTTCCATCGCTGCCTGGGCCTTCAGCGCGATTTCCACCTCGGAGCCGGTGGCGATGATGACAGCCTTGGGCTTGCCGTTTTTCGCCTCCGAAATAACGTAACCGCCGCGAGCGATATTGGCCAGCGTCGCTGCGTCGCGCGGCACGAAGGGCAGGTTCTGGCGCGACAGGCATAGCGAACTGGGGCCGGTCAGCTTTTCCACCGACGAGGTCCATGCCACCATGGTTTCCACCGTGTCGCAGGGACGCCAGACGTCCATGTTGGGGATCATGCGCAGCGTCGCCGTCTGCTCCACCGGCTGGTGGGTCGGGCCGTCCTCGCCGAGGCCGATCGAATCATGGGTGAAGACGAAGATCACGCGCTGCTTCATCAACGCCGCCATGCGCAGGGCATTGCGGGCGTATTCCGAGAACATCAGGAAGGTCCCGCCGAAGGGCAGGACGCCGCCATGCAGCGCCATGCCGTTCATGATCGCCGCCATGCCGAACTCGCGCACGCCGTAGGAAATGTAGTTGCCGGTGCTCTTGCCGGACACGGGCTTGCAGCCGGACCAGTTGGTCAGGTTGGAGCCGGTCAGGTCGGCGGAACCGCCGAGGAATTCGGGCAGGGCCGGGGCCAGCGCATTGATGGCAATCTGCGACGCCTTGCGCGTGGCAACGGTTTCGGCCTTGGCGTTGACGGCCACGATGGCCTTCTGCGCGTGCTCGGACCAGCCAGCAGGCAATTCATTCGCCATGCGGCGCTTGAACTCGGCGGCCTCAGCCGGGAAAGCCTTGGCGTAATTCTCGAACTTCTGTTTCCAGTCGCCCTCGCGTTCGGCGCCTTTCTTCTTCGCATCCCATCCGGCATAGACGTCCTGCGGGATCTCGAAAGGAGCATGCGCCCAGCCGATGTGGGCGCGGGCGGCGGCGATTTCGGCGTCGCCCAGCGGCGCGCCATGGACGTCGTGGGTACCGGCCTTGTTGGGCGAACCCAGGCCGATCACGGTCTTGCAGCAGATCAGTGTAGGCCTGTCGGTCACCGCCTTGGCAGCCTCGATGGCAGCATTCAGGGCGACCGGATCATGACCGTCGACATTGGGCACCACGTGCCAGCCATAGGCCTCGAAGCGCTTCGGCGTGTTGTCGGTGAACCAGCCTTCGACGTGGCCGTCGATGGAGATGCCGTTGTCGTCCCAGAAGGCGGTCAGCTTGCCCAGGCCCCAAGTGCCGGCCAGCGCGCAGGACTCGTGCGAGATGCCTTCCATCAGGCAACCGTCGCCGAGGAAGGCGTAGGTGCGGTGGTCGACGATTTCGTGGCCGGGGCGGTTGAACTCAGCGGCCAGCAGCTTTTCGGCCATGGCCATGCCGACGGCATTGGTGATGCCCTGGCCGAGCGGTCCGGTGGTGGTCTCGACGCCGGAGGTGTATCCGTACTCGGGGTGACCGGGAGTCTTGCTGTGCAACTGGCGGAACTGCTTCAGGTCGTCGATCGACAGATCGTAACCCGTGAGGTGCAGCAGGGCGTAGATCAGCATCGAGCCATGGCCGTTGGACAGCACGAAGCGGTCGCGGTCGGCCCACTTGGGATTGGCCGGGTTGTGGCGCAGGTGGCCGTTCCACAAAACTTCGGCGATTTCCGCCATGCCCATCGGGGCGCCGGGATGGCCTGAATTGGCCTTCTGCACCCCGTCCATGGCGAGGGCGCGAATGGCGTTGGAAAGATTGGAGCCCACGGAGGCGGCTGCGGTTGCGGAAGTCGGAGTAGTCATGGCGGCATCGAATTTGAAGTGACGGGATGGGTTCCGTCAGGGTAGCCCGGTATTATCGGCGAAACTGGGCGGATCGCGCTAGGGAGAAAGCCAGGTGCTTGATTCCTTGACGTTCAGGCCCGCTTGCGGTTTTCCATCATGCGCAGAATCAGCGGCGTGAAGATCAACTGCATGGCCAGTTCCATCTTGCCTCCTGGCACGACGATGATGTTCGGCCGCGACATGAAGGAATTGTGGATCATCGACAGCAGGTAGGGAAAATCGATGCCTTTCGAATTGGCGAAGCGGATCACCACAAAGCTTTCGTCGGCGGTCGGAATGTCGCGGGCGATGAAGGGGTTGGAGGTATCTACGGTGGGCACCCGCTGGAAATTCACGTGGGTGCGCGAAAACTGCGGCGTGATGTAGTTGATGTAGTCCGGCATGCGGCGCAGGATGGTATCCACCACCGCCTCGGTCGAGTAGCCGCGCTGGTTCTTGTCGCGGTGCAGTTTCTGGATCCATTCGAGGTTGACCGTCGGCACTACACCCACCAGCAGGTCGGCATGCTGCGCGACATTGACCGTGTCGGTGACTGCAGCCCCGTGCAGGCCTTCGTAGAACATCAGGTCGGTACCGCCGGGGATGTCTTCCCAGGGGGTGAACTCCCCGGATTCCTGGCCGTAGGGTGCCGCCTCTTCGGCATTGTGCAGATACTTCCTGACCTTGCCCTTGCCGGTTTCACCATAGGTCTTGAACAAGCCGGCCAGTTCCGCGAGCAGGTTGGCTTCGGGACCGAAGTGACTGAAATGATTGTTGCCGCTCAATCGCGCCTCTTCCGCGGCCACTTTCATGGCCTTGCGGTCATAGCGATGGAAAGAGTCGCCTTCGACGATTGCGGCACTGAGTTTTTCGCGGCGGAAGACCAGATCGAAGGACTTGGTGACCGTTGACGTGCCGGCACCGGACGATCCGGTAATGGCGACGATGGGATGCTTGACCGACATGGGGGTCT
>JBIJDJ010000211.1:0-5010 GCA_044344175.1 Sulfuritalea sp. | reverse complement strand
ACTCGTTCGGAGCGACTGGTGACAGTCGAGCGAAGCGAGCCGATCAGTAGCCCCCCGTGAGGGGGGATGGGGGGGCGGGCCTTCAATTCGCCTTTAACGTTTTTCATCATCGGCGGGTGATCATCACTGTCATGAAAGTTTGCGTCTTATTGGGTTCTGAACAGCGAGCGGGTTGAAAACAGCGGCGAATTAAAGGTGTCCGGTTCCTTGCCGCTGGCATAGTCGGCGTGGTAGGCGGCGACGCGCTCGACTTCGTTTTTCGAACCGAAGATCAACGGCACGCGCTGGTGGAGTTCCGTCGGCGACATCTCCATCACGCGCTCGCGACCGGTGGTCGATTTGCCGCCCGCCTGCTCGATGATGAAGGAGATCGGATTGGCTTCGTAGAGCAGTCGCAAACGACCCGGCTTGGTGGCGTCCTTGCTGTCCTTCGGGTACAGGAAAATGCCGCCGCGGGTGAGGATGCGGAAGGCTTCCGCCACCAGTGACGCAACCCAACGCATGTTGAAATCCCTGCCCCTGGGCCCGGTCTGGCCGGCCAGGCACTCTGTGACATAGCGCTGCACCGGGGGCTCCCAGAAGCGCGAGTTGGAGGAGTTGATGGCGAATTCGTGAGTCTCGTCCGGAACCTTCATCTGCGGATGCGTCAGGATGAAGGCACCGATGTCGCGGTCCAGGGTGAAGCCGTCGACGCCGTCGCCGGTGGTCAGCACCAGCATGGTCGACGGCCCGTACAGAGCGAGGCCGGCGCAGACCTGCTGCGTGCCGGGCTGCAGGAAATCGTCGAGCGTGGCGTCCTTTCCGGGATTCGGCGCGCGCAGGATGGAAAAGATGGTTCCCACCGTCAGGTTGACGTCGATGTTCGAACTGCCGTCCAGCGGATCGAAGACCAGCAGGTACTTGCCGCGCTTGCAATGGGCGGGAAGGACGTACACGTCTTCCATTTCCTCGGAGGCCATGCCGGAGAGGTTGCCGGACCACTCGTTTTCCTGGAGCATGACGTCGTTGCTCATGACGTCGAGTTTCTTCTGCACCTCGCCCTGGACGTTGACCGACGCGCCATCGGCACCGGCATTGCCCAGCGCGCCGATCAGGGCGCCCTTGTTGACCTGATTGGAGATGATCTTGATCGCCGTCGCCAGGGAGTTGAGCAGGCTGGAAAACTCGCCCGAAACGCCCGGATGCTTGTGTTCCTGCTCGATGGTGTAACGGGTCAGTGTCTTGCGTCCCTGGTGCATGGGTCCTGCTCCCTGTAATTGGGCCGAATTACCGCCAGCGAAGCTGCCGGTCCGTTTAGCCCTTATTGGATAACGGACAATGTAATCGGATCGACCTATAAGCACCATTCACTTTTTCTTATCCTATAAATAAGCCCGTTGTTTCGCCTCCCGCTCCGGCGGAATGCATGCGCGGCAGCGGGAGTGGCGCATCACGACAACCCTGCCGGCGGACAGTTCAGCGGGTCAACTCCATGTAGAGGCTGGGCAAGGTCTCCGGCAGGCGCTCGATGCGATCGAGGACGCGCCAGCGCTTGCCGAAGATGTCGCGCACGTACTCGTCGGCCCTGGGATCGAGGCTCAGGCAGAAACTGGTAACGCCCTTGGCGGCCAGTTCCTCGACCGCCTTGCGCGCGTCGCTGCGCAGGTGGTCGGGCTCGGTGACATCGATGTCGGCCGGCTCGCCGTCGGTCAGCAGCAGAAGGATCTTCTTGTCGGCGCGGCGATGTTCGAGGTAGTGACCGGCGTGGCGCAGCGCAGCACCCATGCGCGTCGACCACCCCGCCTGCATGGCCGCCAGGCGGGCTTTGACCGTGTCGTCCCAGCGCTCGGAAAAGCCCTTGATGTGCTGGTAGCGGACTTCGTGGCGGGTATTGGAATGGAATCCCGCGATGGCATACGCGTCGCCGAGGTGGTCGATGGCCCAGGCCAGGAGCGACACGGCTTCCTGACTGAGTTCGAGAACCGTTTGCCCCGCCGTGCCGCCGGCGCCAGCGCGGTGCGTCCCTTCGGGAACTTTCTGGTTGAGGGATTCCGACAGGTCGAGCAGCAACAGGACGTCGATGCTGCGGCCATCGGTACGGTGGCTCATGTTGATCCGCGGATCGGGTGTGGTGCCGCTCCTGTAGTCGATCAGCGAACTGAGCGCCACGTCGAGGTCGAGATCGCTGCCCTCCTCCTGGTAGCGGATGCGCACCTTGTCCTGCGGCTTGAGCAGGTCGAGCAGACGCTTGAGTCGCTTCGCCAGTGCGGCATGCTTTTCCAGCAGGCGGTCGATGTCCGCCGGGTTCCCTGACGGGTGCAGCGCCTCATAGACGCTGGCCCAGTCGGGCCGGTAGGTTTGCGACTGACAGTCCCATTCCGGGTAGCGGCGCGGCGGCAGGGACAGGACCTCAGCCGGCTTCCTGTTCTGCTTGTCGGGGTCGTCGAAGAACTCCTCGTCGTCGCTGTCCTCGATGTACTGCCACAGGTGGCGGTTGTCGTCACGGTAGTCGATGACCGTGTTGGCGAAATGGACCTTGGCCAGCTGGTCACTCTGACGCCGCGTGCGGGCGACGTAGGAAAGCGCCAGGTCGGCCATCTCGCGCGTGCTGGAGACGCCCCGGCTCAGGGTGTCGTGGAAGCGTGCAACGAATTCGAGCAGTTGCGGATTGGTGTAGGGGTGCTGCGGATCGAGCAGCGCATAGGACAGCATGGCGAGGCGGTGACGCAGGCAGGAGGTGGTCTCCGGGTCGCACTCGGTCTCGCCGGGGACGGGATGCAGGGCCAGAAAGATGCGCCGCTGGCCGGGGTATTCACGGATCAGCAGGGTCTCGACGCGGCAGTCCTCGAAGAACTCCACCGCCATGCGCTGGAAGGGGCTGTAGTTGTCGGCGATGATCGAACTGCTCCAGCGGCGGTGGCCGACCATGTGTGCCAGCACCGCGCGGTAGCGGTCGAGACCGCCGACCATTCCACCGCGACCCTCCACGTCATCGAACACATCCGGCACGCGCATGCCGAGCTTGTCGTAATAGGGGACGGGCTTGCGCAATTCATCAAAGGCGGTCGAGTACGGCACCAGTTGCTCACTGTCCCGCCACAGTGCCCGCAGGTAAAGATCGAGCGGGCGTTCGACATCGACGAAAAGCGTGCCGTGGCGTTCGCGCTGCACCACGGCGCGACTGTCCGCGGACTCGAGACGAAAATACTCCTCCTGCCGTTCCGGATGCTTGGCGTAGTTGCGGATGCCGTAATCGGTCCAGTTCTTCAGCCCGGCGGTGGACAAGAGGCCCAGCAGGCGCGGTGCCTGCTCGAAAAAATGCGGCAGGCCGGGGCTGGGAAAGGTGGTGTGATGGCCGTGGATCGAGCCCGTGGTGCGCGCCATCAGGTTCAGTGCGATGTCGAGATAGATCTCGATCTGCTCTGCCGATTGCAGGCGCCCGGCGACGGCGGCCAGGGATTGCAGGAAGGGCGTGATGGCCTTGCTGTTGGGCGACTTCTGCATCAGGCGGATGGCAGCCATCACTTGCGGCAGCAGGGGCTCCTGATCGCCGCTGGCGGCGGCGACCACGGTCGGCCACTCCTCGAGAAAGGCCAACAGCGGTTCGGCACCGCGGCCTAGCTTGCCGATGACGCGCGCGGCCTCGAGATAGGCATCGAACTGCGGCTTGCCGAAGCTAGCGAGCGCAGCCTGGATGCACTCCTCGAAAACATCGGCGACAGCGGCAAAGCCGCAGTCGAGCGCCTGCCAGGCCGCCTGCACCTGCGGCTCTGCGTAGCTTCGGCTGCGCGCATCCGGCACCTGTCTGACACCCGTGATCATGTGGTATCGCCGCTTAAGGCCGCTTAGCGCCGCTTAGCGCCGTATCGCCAGCGCCGACTCTTCAACCGAAGCTGGCATCGACGGCATGATCGAGCGTCGCGCGGATGTCGGCGTCGTCGGTGATCGGCCGCACCATGGCCATGCGACAGGCATCCTGCGGCGCGACGCCGCGCTTGATCAGGGTAGCGGCATAGACGATGAGGCGCGTCGAAATACCCTCGTCGAGGCCGTGGCCCTTGAGGTTGCGCGCGGTCTGCGCGATCTTCACCAAGATCGCTGCCGTGTCGGCATCGAGGCCGGATTCCTGCGCCACGATCCGCGTTTCCAGCGCCGCTTCGGGGTAGTCGAAATCGAAGGCGGTGAAGCGCTGCTTGGTCGATTGCTTGAGGTCCTTCAGCAACGACTGGTAGCCCGGGTTGTAGGAGATGACGAGTTGAAAATCGTCATGCGCCTCGATCAGTTCGCCCTTCTTGTCCAGCGGCAGCACGCGGCGATGATCGGTCAGCGGATGGATCACCACCGTGGTGTCCTGGCGCGCTTCGACGATCTCGTCGAGATAGCAGATCGCCCCCATGCGTGCGGCGGTGGTCAGCGGGCCGTCGAGCCAGCGCGTGCCGTTGGCATCGAGCAGGTAGCGGCCGACCAGGTCGGAGGCGGTCATGTCCTCGTTGCAGGCCACGGTGATCAGCGGCTTGCCCAGCTTCCAGGCCATGTACTCGACGAAGCGCGACTTGCCGCATCCCGTGGGACCCTTGAGCATGACCGGCAGGTGCGCGGCGTAGGCGGCGGCGTAGAGCTCGACTTCCCTGCCCTGGGCCTGATAGAAGGGTTCCGTCCTGACGAGGTACTGCTCCTTGTTCGACATGGCCTTATCCGATCATTTCAGTCAAGTATGCGAGTCCAAAAAACCCCGCCGCAGCGGGGTTGTTTCTACCAGAGTCCGGCTTACTTGTGCACGCCGAGCTTTTCGCGCCAACCGGGGAAGATCTTGTCGGCATCTCCCGGGAAGGATTCGAAGGCGCGGGCGAATTCCTTGTGCTGCTTGGCGAACTCGATCGGATCGGCGCCGGCCTTCCAGCACTCGTAGGACTGGCGCAGGGAAATCGCGCCGGCCGCCGGGCTGTCGATGTGGCCGTAGGAGCCGCCGCCGGAGGTGTTGATGACGTTGCCGTGGCCGAGGTTCTCGAAGAAGCCGGGCAGGCGCAGCGC
>JBIJDJ010000230.1:0-4501 GCA_044344175.1 Sulfuritalea sp. | reverse complement strand
GCTCATGGCGACACCTCGCTTGCCGTGCCGAGCGTCGCGTAAATCCCCTGCAGCGCAGCAAGAAAGGCGCCGTGCACGTGCGCTGCCGGGATGGTTTCGCCGTTGAATACCAGGTTCCGCGTTGCACAGGCGTCGTGTGCAACGCGGCAACGCAGTCCGAAGTCGAAGGCGGCGCGCACCGTAGCATCAACGCACATGTGCGTCATCATGCCGGCAATGACCAGTTCGTCGACGCCCTTCTCCTTGAGCGTTGCCATCAGCGTCGTGTCGCGGAAACTGTTCGGGAAGTGCTTCTCGATGACCGGTTCGCCGGCTTGCGGCGCGACACAGGCGTGAATCTCCGCCCCCGGCGTTCCCGGCAGAAAGAACGTTGAACCGGGACGCAGCGAGAGGTGCTGGATATGGATCACCGCCTGCCCCGCATGGCGAAACGCTGCCAATAACTTACCGGCCTGCGCGCCGGCTTCGTCGGCCCCTTCGAGCACCATGGTGCCGCCCGGGAAATAGTCGTTCTGGATGTCGATTAAAAGAAGCGCGGTACTCATGGGGATTCCTTTTATGATTTGACGTGATGGACCCCATTTTAGGCGGGCGAGAAAAATTGGCAATCCATCGGGGCATTCCGCCCAGCGCCGCCGGCGGTTTCCCTATGGCATACTTCTGCCGATGACCGCACACAGCCCCGAAATCTTCCTCGCTCGCTGGCAGCACGCCGACGGTTCCGAGCACCCTCGCTGAGGCTTCAGGCGAGATGCTGGCAGCAGCATTGTGATAGACACGCAGCAGGGTGCCGGCTAGGGTCGCATCTATGGGTTCAATTACAGACATCGACTTGGCAACGGCTAACGCGGCGCGCGCCTTTATTGCGAAGGTGGCGGGCCAGTATGACCTGGCTGGCGCTATTCTCTTCGGCAGTCGGGCGCGTAAATCCCATCGGCCGGACAGCGATGCGGATGTGGCCGTTCTTCTGCATGGCCGTCCCGGCAAATTTGTTGCGACAAAGTTGGCCATGGCCGATCTCGCTTATGACGTCCTGCTGGATACCGGGATTCGCATTCAGCCACTGCCAATCTGGGAAGAGGAGTGGGATCATCCGGAGTCCTATTCCAATCCTCGTCTGTTGCACAACATCGAGCGAGAGGGAATTCGTTTATGAAAGCGCGTTTATGAAAGCGCGTTTATGAAAGCGCAACAACTGCTGGCGAAAGCCTCTTAGGCGAAGGTGTTGCTCGACACCGGCGACGCCGATGGTGCATGCAATCGGGCCTACTACGCATGAACGAACGCTCCCTCCCCTTCAAGGGGAGGGTTGGGGTGGGGAGGGGGAAGCAACGATGGAAAAGGCTACTGAAAATGCCTCGCTTATCCCCATCCCCCTCCCAACCTCCCCCTTGCACCCCAAGGGTGTTTCCTGCGGGGCAAAGGGGGAGGAGAGGATGCCTCTGGTATTCATGCGATTGCCCTGTCCAGACCCACGGCCGGACGACGGCGGCGGTTTCCCTATGGCATACTCTGCCGATGACCGCACACAGCCCCGAAACCTTCCTCGCCCGCTGGCAGCACGCCGACGGCTCCGAACTCGCCAACTACCAGCTCTTCGTCACTGACCTCTGCCATCTGCTCGGCGTCCCGTCGCCCGACCCGGCGCGTGAGGATACGCGCGACAATGCTTATGTCTTCGAGCGCCGCGTCACCTTTCGTCACGGCGACGGCAGCGCCTCGATGGGGCGCATCGACTGCTATCAGCGCGGCCACTTCGTACTCGAAGCCAAAAAGATCAAGCTCGGCGCCGCGACCAAGGGCTTTGACGACGCCATGCAGCGCGCCCGGGGCCAAGCCGAAGGCTACGCCCGCGCCCTGCCGGCCGACGAAGGCCGGCCGCCCTTCCTGATCGTCGTCGACGTCGGTCACGTGATCGAGCTGTACGCCGACTTCACACGCTCCGGCGCGACCTACACGCCCTTTCCCGATCCGCGCTCGCACCGCATCCGGCTCGCCGAGTTGTGCAACCCTGCCGATGACAGCGCACGCGAGCGCCTCAAAGCCGTCTGGCTCGACCCGCTGGCGCTTGACCCAACTCGCGCCTCGGCCAAGGTCACGCGCGAGATCGCCAGCCATCTGGCGAAGATCGCCAAAACGCTTGAAGGCGCCGGTCACCACCCCGAACTCGTCGCCGGCTTCCTGACGCGTTGCCTGTTCTCGATGTTTGCCGAAGACGTCGGCCTGCTGCCGCAGCAGAACGGCAAGGGCGCATTCACCACGCTGCTCGAAACGCTGCAGGGCAACGTGTCGCAATTCGTCCCGCTGCTCGGCGCGCTGTGGCGCGAAATGGACAGCGGCGGTTTTTCCGTGGTGCTGCGCGAAACGCTGCCGCGCTTCAACGGCAAGCTGTTCAAGCAGCCCGAAGTCATCCCGCTCGACCGCGACCAGATCGGCCTGCTGCTCGAAGCCGCCAAAGCCGACTGGACGCAGGTCGAGCCGGCCATCTTCGGCACCCTGCTCGAACGCGCCCTATCGACCAGCGAGCGCCACGCCCTCGGCGCGCACTACACGCCGCGCGCCTACGTCGAACGCCTCGTCCTGCCCACCGTCGTCGAGCCGCTGCGCGAGCAGTGGCGCAACGTGCAGGCCGCCGCGCTGCTGCTCGCCAACGAAGGAAAACTCGATGCGGCGCGTGCCGAAGTCGACGCCTTTCACCATCGCCTGTGCCAGATTCGCGTGCTCGATCCGGCGTGTGGTTCGGCGAATTTTTTGTATGTCACGCTCGAACACATGAAGCGCCTCGAAGGCGAAGTGCTCGACCAGATGCAGGCCTTTGGTGCAGGCCAGCAACGTCTCGAAGCGGAGGGCCTCACGGTCGATCCGCATCAGTTCCTCGGCCTCGAACTCAACCCGCGCGCCGCCGCGATTGCCGAACTCGTGCTGTGGATCGGCTATCTGCAATGGCATTTCCGCACCAACGGCAGCGGCCTGCCGCCGCAACCGATCCTCAAGGATTTCAAAAACGTCGAATGCCGCGACGCCGTGCTGGCGTGGGATGCCGTTGAAGCCGTGTTGGGTGACGACGGCCAGCCAGTCAGCCGCTGGGACGGCGTGACGATGAAGACGCACCCGGTGACCGGCGAGCCGGTGCCCGACGAAAATGCCCGCACGCCGCTGCAGCGCTACATCAATCCGCGTAAAGCTGAGTGGCCGGCCGCCGATTACATCGTCGGCAATCCGCCTTTCATCGGCAACAAGCGCATGCGCGATGCGCTCGGCGACGGCTACGTCGAAGCCCTGCGCAGCGTTTGGAAAGACGTCCCCGAATCGGCCGACCTCGTCATGTTCTGGTGGTACCACGCCGCACAACTTGTCGCGCAGGGTGAAGTCCAGCGCTTCGGCCTGATCACCACCAACAGCCTGACGCAAACCTTCAACCGTCGTGTCGTGCAGGGCGCGCTCGACAAAGGCGTATCGCTCGCCTTCGCCGTGCCAGACCATCCGTGGGTCGACAGCGCCGACGGTGCGGCGGTGCGTATCGCCATGACGGTAGGAACGACCCGCAACGGTGAAGGCCGGCTGCTCAGCGTGAGCGACGAGCGCGAAGGCAAAGGCGAAGGGCTTGACGTGACCTTGCAGGAACGGACGGGGCTGCTGCATGCCGATTTGCGCATCGGGGCGAATGTAGCTGCGGCACAGGTGTTGCGTGCCAATGGCGGTATCAGCTCGCCCGGCTTCAAGCTGCACGGCGCCGGCTTCATTGTCACGCCCGAAGAAGCTGAACACCTCGAAACCGATGCGCCGATCAAACCCTACCGTAATGGCCGCGACCTGGCCGACCGATCGCGCGGCGTGCTGTTGATCGACCTCTTCGGGCTTTCGTCCGACGAAATTCGTGTTCGGTATCCGGCTACTTTTCAGTGGGTTTTTGAGCACGTTAAACCTGAACGAGATCACAACGCCCGTGCCAGCTATCGTGACCAGTGGTGGCTATTCGGAGAGCCTCGCTCTGAGTTACGTGCAGCATTGACAGGCCTTTCCCGCTACATAGCCACGGTCGTTACCGCCAAGCATCGCGTTTTCCAATTCCTGGATTCAAATATCGCGCCGGATGATGCGTTGATTTGTGTGGCACAGGACTCGTCTTTTGCTCTTGGTGTTTTATCCAGTAGCCTGCATTCTCAATGGGCTCTTGCGACTGGTAGCACGCTGGAAGATCGGCCGCGCTACATTAAAACTCGTTGCTTCGAAACTTTCCCCTTCCCCGCAGCCACCCCTGACCAAACCACCCGCATCCGCGATCTCGCCGAGCAACTCGACGCGCACCGCAAGCGCCAGCAAGCGACGCACGCCAGCCTGACGCTGACTGGCATGTACAACGTGCTGGAAAAGCTGCGCAGCGGCGAAGCGCTCAACGCCTACGGCTGGCGCGATCTGCTCCAATCTCCCTCCCCTTCACACCCCTCCGGGTGGGCTTCGCGCAGGGGAGGGGTGGGGAGGGGATGGGGAGCGGCAATCG
>JBIJDJ010000068.1:0-14124 GCA_044344175.1 Sulfuritalea sp. | reverse complement strand
GCTCTGCGGCACCCGCGCCGCCAGTGCCGACTTTTCCATGCCCTAGCCCACCGCCCGCGGCTTCGCCTCCACATTCCAGATCGTCTGCGCGTACTGGCCCCTTTTGCTACTTGCTGCTGGTCCAAGCCAACGGCAACATGCACGGTGACCCGCCCGGTGAGGGCTAGAACGCGGGGATCGCACCCGCTGCCGCGCAGGCCTGCGGGATGCGCTGCGTGACGATTGCCTCTGTAACCTTAAAAGTTGCGTTTGAATTGGATTCGCAAAAGTCGGCGCTGGCGACGCGGCGACAGATGGTCAGAAATGCCAATTCATGCTGACCTCTTTTGCTTTTTTTGCTTCCCTTTATCTTCTCTCACGAACAACTTAGTACAGATGCGAAAGGCGATCGTTTAGTGCCTGTTCGCTGACGAAAGTCAGGTTGTACATCGCAGAAAAAGCTTTGGCATTGTCTTCATCCAACCCGGCCACACAGAGAATGAAATGCTTGCTGTCGATACTGAGTCGCTTTTTCAGGGTCAGATAGCGGTCAATGTTCTCCCGGAATTCACCGCTTTTACACTCGATGCAGATCGGAACCTGGCCATCGATCAGCACGAAAACATCAAGCTCGTAGTTGTCGCCATTCTGCAATTCGATATTTAATCCGCGAGCACATGAAAAGCGCTTGCCACGTTGTTTTGCATAGCGCAGGCAGGACATAAGGGCATACCATTCGAGCCATTCGCCATTGAAGAACTTTCGGATGGCCGGCGCATTCTGCAGGATTAACCTAATCTTGCTTTGCGGCTTCAGATGAAAACACTTTGCGACAAATGAATAGTCGTAGAGCGACTGGCAGAAGCTGGAAATGGCGAGGGCGTCTTCTGGCGATTTCTTGTCGAGGTGAATGGTCGTACTTGCGTAGTCCTTCTGTTGTGACCAGCGAATACGTTCGAGCACATCCCCGAGTACCGGTAGATTGGCGCCGATAGATTCGGCGACCTCATCAAAGAATCCGCTGGTATCGACACTTCGCAAGTTCGCTTGAACCTTGATCTGTTTCCGGTGAAACCAGTCATAAATCGGCCCGTGCTGCGCATCGGATGCGAATTGATCTGTGCTGCCGAGATTTATATCGGGGAAATGCGCACCACCCCTTGGCACCGGCACCGCCGACGGCGTGGTTCCAACTTGATCCAGTGAAGCGCGCAGACGTCCGAGCTCTCTTTGGGCATCAGCATATTTTTCAACCAGCTTTTCAACGAAAAAAAGCGTTGGATAGACAGGTGTCGCACTGGCGCAACGCGGGCAGGGAATGTTCTGCCGCACCAGGTCTTCCGGCTGTTCCAACAAAAGCGCGCACTTGTTGCAGCGAATGATGGCCATATCAGGGTTCCGGCTGGAGAAGTGCGAATACTACAAGGGCATCTATAACAGATTAACGGGTCAGCAGCGGTTTATCCTCCAGCGGCGCATTCAATCTGCAGCGCTGCAGTCCGCGATAGCGGAACTGGGAGCACCGCGCGCCGTCCCGCCAGCGCCGACTTTTTTGCCCCGCCCCTAGCCCACCGCCCGCGGCTTCGCCTCCACATTCCAGATGGTCTGCGCGTACTGGCCGATGGTCCGGTCGGATGAGAACTGGCCCATGCCGGCGACGTTGAGGATCGCCTTCTGCGCCCAAGCTTGCGGATCACAATACAGGGCGCCGACCTTTTCCTGGCAGTCGATGTAGGAACCATAGTCGGCCAGCAGCAGGTAGTGGTCGCCGTTTGCGGTGAGGTTGTCGACCACCGGCTTGTAGCGCTCGCGCTCCTCGGGCGAGAAGAAGCCGTCGCGCAGCATGTCCAGGGTCTGCCGCAGTTCGTGGTTGCTTTCGTAGTAGAGCCAAGGGTTGTAGCCGGAGGCGCGCAGCGCGGCGACTTCGTCGGTGGTGAGGCCGAAGATGAAGATGTTCTCCGCCCCGACTTCGTTGCGGATCTCGACGTTGGCGCCGTCCAGCGTACCGATGGTCAGCGCTCCGTTCAGCGCCAGCTTCATGTTGCCGGTGCCGGAGGCCTCGGTGCCGGCGGTCGAGATCTGCTCGGAGAGGTCGGCGGCCGGGATGATGATCTCGGCATTCGATACATCGTAGTTGGGGATGAACACCACCTTGAGCCGGTCGCGCACCAGCGGGTCGTTGTTCACGATGTCGGCAACGTCGTTGATCAGGCGGATGGTCAGCTTGGCCATGCGGTAGCCGGGTGCGGCCTTGCCGCCGAAGATCACCGTGCGCGGCGCGGCATCGCCGCCGGCACGCAGGCGGTTGTAGAGCGTGATCACATGCAGGACGTTGAGCAGTTGCCGCTTGTATTCGTGGATGCGCTTGATCTGCACGTCAAACATCGAAGCGGGATCGACCTTGACGCCCAGCCGCTGCAGGATGACCTGCGCCAGATGATGCTTGTTGTCGCGCTTGACGCGCACGAACTCGTCGCGAAATCCGGCGTCCGCGGCCAGCGGGGCCAGTTGCCGCAACTGGTCGAGATTCTTGATCCAGCCCTTGCCGATGCGACCGGTGATCAGCTTCGCCAGCACCGGGTTGGCCTGGTTGAGCCAGCGCCGCGGCGTCACGCCGTTGGTCATATTGACGATCTTGTCCGGCCACAGGCGGTGGAAATCGGCAAAGATGGTTTCCTTCATCAGGCGGGTGTGGATGGCGGCGACGCCATTCACCTTGTGGCTGCCGACGATGGCCAGGTGCGCCATGCGCACGCGCTTGCCCCGGGATTCGTCGATCAGCGACATCCGCTGCCACACGGCCGGATCGCCGGGATAGGTGTGCATCACGTCCCTGAGGAAGCGGTGGTTGATGTCGTAGATGATCTGCAGGTGGCGCGGCAGCACGCGCTCGAACAGCGGCACGGGCCAGGTTTCCAGCGCTTCCGGCATCAGCGTGTGGTTGGTGTAGGCGAAGGTGCGCGTGACGATGTCCCAGGCCCGAGGCCACTCCATGCGGTGCAGGTCGATCAGGATCCGCATCAGTTCGGCCACCGCGATCGAGGGGTGGGTGTCGTTCAGCTGCACCGCCACCTTGTCGGGCAGGTTGTCGAGCGGCACGCCGGATTTTTCGAAGCGGTAGAGCATGTCCTGCAGCGAGGCACAAACGAAGAAATACTGCTGCTTGAGGCGCAGTTCGCGGCCCATCTCGGTGGTGTCATCGGGATAGAGCACCTTGGACAGGTTCTCGGAATCGTTCTTGTCTTCGACGGCGCGGATGTAGTTGCCCTCGTTGAAATACTTGAGGTCGAAATCGCGGCTGGCCTTGGCCGCCCACAGCCGCATGTTGTTCACCGTGCCGGTGTCATAGCCGGGAATCGGGTAGTCGTAGGCCATGGCCATCACGTCGTCGGTGTCGACCCACTGGTAGTGCTTGCTGCCCTGCTCGTCGGCGAACTCGACCACGCGGCCGCCGAACTTGACTTGGTAGAGAACTTCCGAACGCGGGAATTCCCAGGGGTTGCCGTAGCGCAGCCAGTTGTCGGGATGCTCGACCTGCTGGCCATCCTCGACGCCCTGGCGGAACATGCCGTATTCGTAGCGGATGCCGTAGCCGTAGCCGGCAATGCCCATGGTCGCCATCGAATCGAGGAAGCAGGCGGCGAGCCGGCCGAGGCCGCCGTTACCCAGCGCCGCGTCCGGCTCGATCTCGGCGATGTGTTCCGGCTTGAGACCCATCGCGGCCAGCGCCGTCAGGGCGTCCTGGAACTCCTTCTCGGCGCAGATGTTCAGCATGCTGTTGGTCATGGTGCGGCCCATGAGGAATTCCATCGAGAGGTAATAGACCCGCTTGCGGTCCTCGACGTAATAGCTGCGCATGGTTTCCATCCAGCGTTCGATCATGCGTTCGCGCACCACCGCGGCGGCGGCATGGAACCAGTCGCGGTCGGTGGCCGTGATCGGGTCCTTGCCGATGGTGAACACGAGACGGTTGTAGAGCGAGCGCCGGATCGAGTCGGCGTCGAGCGTCGGGTGATCAAGATCGGGCAAGGCGGTGGGCTTTTGCATGGCGGGCTCCCGTTTGAGACAACGGAAACATCATACTCGCGGCACGGAGATCGGTGCGCGGGTCCGGGCTAGGGCTGCAGGGCGGCGCGCCAGCGCGCGAGCTTTTCCTCGAATGTCATGCCGGCATGGGCCGGGCTGGTCGAGGGCAGCACCAGAGCCTCGAAGCCCAGAGTCTCGACTTCGCGGATGCGCCGCGCCGCCATGCGGCCGTTGAAGCAGATTTGCCGTAGCGCGGGCGCCGACTCCTGGAATTCAGCCAGCGGATTCGGTACCGCTTCGCGAATCGCCGTGTCGAGGCTGCCGGCGCGTTCGCAGGAGGCGAACACATCCCAGATGGCGATGCCGGCCGCCTGCACCGCCGCGATGCGCGCCGGGTAACCCATTTCCTGCAGCGGTTGTTCAATCACCGCGCCGAGGATGCGCCAGAACTGGTTTTGCGGATGGGCGTAATACTGCTGCGCGGCGAGCGAGGCCGCAGACGGAAACGAGCCCAGGATCAGCACCCGGGCCCGCGGGTCGATGACAGGAGCGAGGCCGTGGAGAATCAAAACCGGTTAGCCACAGAGGACGCAGAGAACACAGAGATCACAGAGAAAGGCATGAGGGTTTTCCTCTGTGTCCTCTGTGACCTCTGTGGCTAAGTGTTTCGCTTTTGACTCAGGAACCGCTCATCTCCAGCATCAACTGGTTCATGCGCTTGACGAAGGTCGCCGGGTCGTCGAGCTGGCCGCCTTCGGCCAGCAGCGCCTGGTCGAACAGCACCGCGGCCCAGTCGTCGAAACGTTTGTCTTCGTATTTCAGGCGCAGCACCACCGGGTGCTGCGGGTTGATTTCGAGGATGGGTTTCGAGGCCGGAGCCTTCTGCCCGGCGGCCTTGAGGATACGCGCGAGGTTGCCCGAGACGTCGTGCTCGTCCGCCACCAGGCAGGCCGGGCTATCGGTCAGGCGGTGCGTGACGCGGACTTCCTTGACCTTCTCGCCGAGGCTCCTGGCGATCTTCCCGGTCAGATCCTTGAACTCGTCGGCTGCCGTTTCCTGTTCCTTCTTTTCGGCTTCGTCTTCGAGCTTGCCCAGGTCGAGGCCGCCCTTGGCCACGGAGACCAGTTGCTTGCCTTCGAACTCGCTCAGGTGCGACACCACCCACTCATCGACGCGGTCGGACAGCAGGATCACTTCGATGCCCTTCTTGCGGAAGACTTCGAGGTGCGGGCTGTTCTTTGCCGCGTTGAAGGTCTCGGCCGTGACGTAGTAGATCTTTTCCTGTTCCGGCTTCATGCGGCCGATGTAGTCGGCCAGCGAGACGGTTTCGTCGGTGGTGTCGGCGCGGGTCGAGGCGAAGCGCAGCAGGGCGGCGATCTTGTCCTTGTTGGCGTGGTCCTCGCCCATGCCTTCCTTGAGCACCTTGCCGAACTCGCCCCAGAACGTCGCATACTTTTCCTTCTGCGCGGCATCCTCGTTGTTGGCCAGCTCGGCCAGCATGCCGAGAACCTTGTTGGTGCAGCCCTTGCGGATGGCCTCGATGTCCTTCGATTCCTGCAGGATCTCGCGCGAAACATTCAGCGGCAGGTCGTTGGAATCGACCACGCCGCGCACGAAGCGCAGGTACAGCGGCATCAGTTGCTCGGCGTCGTCCATGATGAAGACTCTGCGCACGTAGAGCTTGACGCCGTGGCGGGCGTTGCGGTCCCACAGGTCGAAGGGCGCGCGCGCGGGCACATACAGCAGTTGGGTATATTCCGTCTTGCCCTCGACACGGGCGTGGGTCCAGGTCAGCGGATCTTCGAAATCGTGGCCGACGTGCTTGTAGAACTCCTTGTACTGCTCTTCCGTGATGTCGTTCTTGGAACGGGCCCACATCGCGGAGGCCTGATTGACGGTCTCGTCTTCGTCGGTGGCGACCTGTTCCTTCTTCTCGTCATCCCACTTTTCGCCCTTCATCACGATGGGCTGGACGATGTGGTCGGAGTACTTGCGGATGATGGACTTGAGTTTCCAGCTCGACAGCAGGTCGTCCTGGCCATCTTTCAGGTGCAGGGTGATCTCGGTGCCGCGACTCGGCCGGTCGGTCATTTCGATGGTGAATTCGCCCGTGCCTTCCGCGCCTTGGTCACAGTGCCAGCGCACGCCCTGGTTCGGCTCGGCGCCGGCGCGGCGGGTCAGCACGGTGACCTTGTCGGCGACGATGAAGGAGGAGTAGAAGCCGACGCCGAACTGGCCGATCAGGCTGGCGTCGTTCTGCTGGTCGCCCGACAATTTCGAGAAGAATTCGCGCGTACCGGACTTGGCGATGGTCCCGAGGTTAGTAATCACTTCCTCGCGGCTCATGCCGACGCCGTTATCGGCAATGGTCAGGGTCCTGGCCACCGGGTCGAAGGCAACGCGGATCCTGAAGTCGGAATCGCCCTCGAACAGCCCGGCATTGTGCAGGGCTTCGAAGCGCAGCTTGTCGCAGGCGTCCGACGCATTGGAAATCAGCTCGCGGAGGAATATCTCGCGGTTCGAATACAGCGAATGGATCATCAACTGCAGGAGCTGCTTGACCTCGGTCTGGAAGCCGAGGGTTTCTTTGGTGGCGGTGTCTTGGGTGGTGGCGGTCATCGAAAGTCCCCTGGATAAACAGAATGTACCGGCCCGATATGGGGCCGGTCATGCCCTTTTCAAGGGGAGGGGGATAGGACCTCCCTGTTATCGCTTCGGGCAGCCCTGTGACTGGATTTTCAAGTACCATCGTCGGACACGGACGACGCAAGGAGATTGCCATGGGACGTCACGAAATCATTGAACTGGCAATGCAATTGGAACCCGCAGAGCGATTCGAAGTAGCCGAGGAACTGCTGCGCAGCGTCGAGCAAGTCGATCCGGAAATTGATCGGCTCTGGCTTGAGGAGGCGGAACGCAGGCTTGCCGCACATCGGGCCGGCAGGGTCAAGGGCGTTCCCGCCGAAGATATCTTCGGCACATTCTGATGCGGGTGATCTTCTCGCCCGAGGCAAGAACCGAGTTCAACGAAGCCGTCCAATACTATGACCAGCAGCGTCAAGGACTCGGCGACGAACTTCGCGCGGAAATTCGCGGATTTCTGCCACGGCTACAAAGATCGCCGCTGACTTTTCCGGTGGAACGCGGCGATATTCGCCGCCTGATTCTGGCGCGGTTTCCCTACAAGCTGTTGTATTCGGTGGAATCCGACCACGTTTATGTCATTGCACTCGCCCACCGCCGCCGAGCGCCCGGTTACTGGGTAGATCGCACGGACTAAAGCTCAAGCGCCCTTGCAGCCAAAGCCCGAAGGTGCTGGTGTTGGAATTGACGCGTCGAGGCTGACCACAGCTTTCTCAGTCAGCTTCATCCCCTTACCCGTCCCGCCCCATGCGCCGCCCCAGCAGCGCCCAGGCCACCGCCACCGGGGCGGCGACCAGCGCGATCGCGCCGACGGTCATGCCCAGGGCGGCGAGGCCGACGTAGATCCAGCCGCTGAGCAGGTCGCCGCCGCGGTAGACAGCGGCATCGATGAAGGCCTTGGACTTGTAGCGCTGCTCGCGGTCGAGCCGGGTGAACAGCACCTCCCGCGCCGGCTTGGCGAGCGCGTGGCGGCCGCCGTCGTAGAGCACGCGGACGACCAGCAATGCGCCCAGTGCCAGCGAGGTCGGCGCCGCACCCAGCGCGACGAAGCCGATGGCCGCCACCGCCGGCAGCACAGCAAGCGCAAGGCCGACGCCGAAGCGCTGCAGGATGCGCGCGGTGAGCAGGGTCTGGGTCAGGATGGTGACGACATTCACCGCCAGGTCGATGCGCGCCAGAAAGGCCCGGCGTAGCGCGCGGTCGGCAATGGCCTCGCCGACCAGGTGCGACTGCACGAAGTAGAGGATGGTCGAGGCGAAGGTCATCAGCAGTATCCACACGGCGAGGTCGCGCAGCGCCGGCGTGCGGAACACCGGGCCGATGCCGCTCCAGGCGTTGCCGCCGATCGGTGCTTCCGGCTCGCGGTTTAGCGTCCCGGCGGCATCCCCGGCGCGCCGGTCGAGGCCGCGGGCGAACCAGCAGGCGGCTTCGAGCGGCAGCACCGCGAGCAGCAGCAGCAGGAACACCGGAACATGCGCCGCCAGCAGCGCTGTGGCCGACGAGCCGGCGATGCCGCCCAGCGAGGAGCCGACGGCGATAAAGCCGAACAGCCGCTTGCCCTGCTCGTCGCGAAACAGGTCGACCACCAGGCTCCAGAACACGGCCACCACGAACAGGGCGAAGACGCTGAGCCAGACATAGAAGACGCGATCGATCCAGACCCGCGCCGCTTCGGGCAGCAGCACCAGCGCCGCGTAGAAGGCGATCAGGTTGATGGCGAAGAAGCGGTTGGCCAGCGGTATGAAGACGCCCCGCCGCAGCCGCGCCACGACCATCGAATACAGCGGCACCGCCAGCAGCATGACGAGGAACACGACGGTCCATAGCAGTTGCAGGTTGCCGCGGTCGGCGGCGCCGATCTCGTCGCGCACCGGCCGCAACAGGTAGAAGGCGAACAGGATGCAGAAGCCGTAAGCCGTGGCCAGCAGCGTCGGCACCGCCTCGCCCGGGCGCAGCGCAACGAGCTTGCCGATTAGCCTGGCGAGCACGTCTCAGCTATCGGCGATGGCGTCGAAGTACACCGCCATGACCTGCCGCAGCGCCGCATCCGGCAGCCGGCCGCGGGCGGCGCCGAGGTTGTCCTCGACGTGCGCGGCCTGGGTGCTGCCGGGGATCGCGCAAGTCACCGCCGGATGGCCGAGCACGTACTTGAGGAAGACCTGCGCCCAGGAAGTGCAGTCGATCTCGGCCGCCCAGCCGGGCAGCGGCCGGCTGCCGACGGCGCGAAACTGCGCGCCGCGACCGAAGGGCAGGTTGATCAGCACCGCCATGCCGCGATCCGCCGCCAGCGGCAGCAGCCTTTCGCCGGCGCCGCGATTGCCGACGGCATAGTCCACCTGGATGAAATCGAGCCGCTCGCGGCGCATGATGGCTTCCATCTCGGCGTACTGGCTGTCGCTGGAACTGGTGATGCCGATGTGGCCGATGCGGCCGGCGGCCTGCTGCTCGCGCAGCAGCGGCAGCAGCGGCAGCAGCGTGCCGGCGCCGACCAGGTTGTGCAACTGGACCAGGTCGAGCCGCTTGGTACCCAGCGCCACGAAGGAGGCCTCGAGGCGCCGGCGGCCTTCAGCCACGCCGTCGCGGTCGAGCTTGGTGGCGAGGAACAGCCGCTCGCGCAGACCGGTTTCGCCGAGGATGGCGCCGATGGCGCGTTCCGAGTCGCCGTAGGAGGGCGCGGTGTCGACCACCTTGCCGCCGAGGCGAGCGAAGCCCACCAGCGTTTCGCGCAAGCGCGCGTTCCAGGCCGCGTCGCCACTGCCGAAGCGGTTGGTACCGATGCCGACGATAGGCAGCCGGACCCCGGTGGCGGGCACCGGCCGCGTCAGCAGGGGCGCTTGCGCCTGAGCAACGCGCGGCACGAACGTCGCGGCAGCGGCGGCGAGGCCGGCCTTGAGGGCTTCCCGGCGCGAGGCGGACAACTCGTTCGGCATGTCCCGTCCCCCTCAGCGCACCAGGCCCAGGGCCTGGTGCAATTCGCGCGCCGTCATGGCACGGCCGAACACCGGCGTGCCGACATCGAAATCCCGGGCCCTTGCCAGGCCGCCGACCACCACCGGGTCGAAGCCGGCGTCGCGCACCAGGCGCTCGGCCAGCTTCAGGGCCTCGGCGTCGTCCGCCGCCAGCGGCACGCCGATACGCTCGCCGCTGCGGTGCGCGTCGCCCTGCACCGCGGTGTGCGGCACGGAAGTGAACACGCGAACCAGGCGCACCCCGGGCAGGAGTTCGGCCGAGGCGACGCCGGTGCCTTTGGCGCGCGCCGCTTCGGCCATCTCGCCGTCGCGATTCGGAAACGGATTGCCGGTTTCGAGCACGATCTTGCCGCGCATCTGCGCCGCGTAGTCGCGCCCGACCTGCGGCAGCGCGCCATAGGGCACGGAAATCAGCAGCACCTCGCCGAATGCCGCCGCCTCCTCGGGTGTTCCGACACGCACCTGCGGCCCGAGGCGCTCGGCGAGCGGCCTGAGTTGCTCGGGGTGGCGCGAGGAGATCATCAGTTGATGCCCGGCCTTGGCCCAGTGTTCAGCCAGCGCGCTACCGATGCGGCCGGTGCCGATAATGCCTATCTTCATGGCAGCGCCCTGGGCGCGTGCGATGCGCGGCAGCGCCGACAGTGCTGTGGCGCCCAGGGCAGCGCCAAGCAGCGAGCGGCGGCGGGAATCGTGGGCAGTCTGATGCATGGCATCCTCCTCGACGAGCGCCGCCCTCGTGACGGCTTGCCGGCTAGTGTAGCGCGCCGGCTTCAGCCAACCCGCCCGCGAACGGCATGATTTTCTCCTTGGACGATGATTTATACGAACTTGAGGGATACCCTGCCCAGATGCTGGACGTGCAGCGTGACATGGTCGCCCGCCTGTACCGCCACCGCTTCGGTGACACCGCCGGAAAGTATCATCGCCCCGGCCGGGATTTCCTGGCCGCGTGCTCCGAGATGGTTGGCCAGCATGGCGATCGCCGTGGCCGGATGGCCGAGTACGGCGGCGCCGGCGCCAAGCGACACCACTTCGCCGTTCTTTTCCATGACCAGGCCGAGGGTACGCATGTCGACTTCCGCCGGCACCTTGATCTGGCCACCGATGACGAAGCGCGAGGCTGATGTGTTATCGGCAATCACGCTCTTCAGGTCGAACTTGAAATCGCGGTAGCGCGAATCGATCACCTCGATGCCGGGCATGATGAAATCGGTCGCTGCCAGCACAGCGCCGATGTGGCAACCCGGCCCTTTCAACGCGTGCTTCGTGACGAAGACGATCTCGGGTTCGACCTTGGGATGGATCAGTTCGCTGACCTTCACCTCACCGCCGTCCGGCACGCAGCCGTAGTCGGTGACGAAGCCGAAGCACGGCGTCTCGACGCCCATCTGCTTCATCTTGGCGAACGAGGTCAGACCCGCCTTGAGGCCGGCGATTTTAGTGCCGCGCGCGATCTTGCGGCGCTTGATTTCTTCCTGGATCAGGTAAGCGTCATCCCAATCCATGTCGGGATGGTCGTCAGTGATCTTCAGCGTGTCCTGCGCGTTCAGCTCGCAGTTTTCAAGGCGCTCGGCGAGCTTGGCAATGGTGGCTTTATCGAGTTTCATCGTGGTGCCCTCAAGCCGCCTTCAGCAGGCCGCGTTCCTTGGCCATGGTGATCGCCGTGTCTTCAATCATGTCCTCTTGGCCGCCGACCATGCCGCGACGGCCCAACTCGACGAGGATGTCGCGCGCCGGCACACCGTACTTGGCGGAAGCGCGCTTGGCGAACAGCAGGAAGGAGCCATAGACGCCGGCGTAGCCCAGGGTCAGCGCGTCACGGTCAATGCGGATCGGAAAGTCCATCATCGGCACCACCAGGTCTTCGGCGACGTCGGTGATTTTGGCGACGTCGACACCCGTCTCGATACCCATCAGGGTGCATACGGCAATCAGGACTTCCATCGGGGTATTACCCGCACCCGCGCCCAGGCCGGCGGCGGCGGCGTCGATGCGGGTGGCGCCGACTTCGATGGCCGCGATGGAGTTGGCCACGCCCATGGCCAGATTGTGGTGGCCGTGGAAGCCCAGTTCGGTTTCCGGCTTCAGGGCGGCGCGAACGGCGGCAAGGCGTTCCTTGACGCCGTCCGGCAGCAGATGGCCGGCGGAGTCGGTGACGTAGATACAGTTGGCGCCGTAGGATTCCATCAGCCTGGCTTGCTTGACCAGGCCTTCGGCACTGTTCATGTGCGCCATCATGAGGAAGCCGACGGTGTCCATATCCAGCTTGCGGGCCACGGTGATGTGCTGTTCCGAGACATCGGCCTCGGTACAGTGGGTAGCGACGCGGATGGTATGCACACCGAGGTCTTTCGCCATCTTCAGGTGATCGACGGTGCCGATGCCGGGCAGCAGCAAGGCCGAAATCTTGGCCTGTTTCATCAGCGGGATCACGGCGGAGAGATACTCTTCGTCGGTGTGCGCGGGGAAGCCGTAATTCACCGAGGAACCGCCGAGGCCGTCGCCGTGGGTGACTTCGATCAGGGGAATGCCGGCGGCGTCCAGCCCGGTGGCGACGGCTTTCATCTGCTCCAGCGTCATCAGGTGGCGCTTGGGATGCATGCCATCACGCAGGGTCATGTCATGGACGGTGATCTTTTTGCCTCGCACTTGGGTAACTTGGCTCATGACATCTCTCCTCAGGCGGCCTTGAGGGTCAGGCGACCCGCAATGATTTCTTCAGCGAACATTTCGGCGGTATGCGCTGCTGCGGCAGTCATGATGTCGAGGTTGCCGGCATACTTGGGCAGGAAGTCGCCCAGGCCTTCAACTTCCATGAATACGGAAACCCGGTTGCCGTCGAATACCGGACCATTGACCAGTTTGTAGCCGGGCACGTACTTCTGCACTTCCTTGATCATGGCGTGGATCGAGGCGGTGATCCTGGCCTGGTCGGGCGCGGTCTCGGTCAGACAATGCACCGTGTCGCGCATGATCAGCGGCGGCTCGGCGGGGTTGATGATGATAATGGCCTTGCCCTTCTTGGCGCCACCTACCTTTTCGACCGCTCCGGCAGTGGTGCGGGTGAATTCGTCGATGTTCTTGCGCGTGCCGGGACCGGCGGATTTCGATGAGACGGTGGCGACGATTTCGCCGTAGACCACCGGCTGCACCTGCGAGATCGCGGCGACAATCGGGATCGTCGCCTGGCCGCCACAGGTGACCATGTTCACGTTCATCTCACCCTTGCCGACGTGGTCCTTGAGATTGACCGGCGGCACACAGAAGGGACCGATGGCGGCTGGCGTCAGGTCGATCAGCAGCACGCCGAGTTCGTTCAACTTGCGCGAGTTCTCGGCATGCACGTAAGCCGAGGTGGCATCGAAGGCGATCTGAATGCCGTCGTCCTTGACGTGCGGCAGCAGGCCGTCGATGCCCTGCTCGGTGGTTTTGAGGCCGAGCTCGCGGGCACGCCTGAGCCCCTCCGAGGTGGGATCGACGCCGACCATCCAGACCGGCTCGAGCACCGGGCTGCGCTTGAGTTTGTAGAGTAGATCGGTCCCGATGTTGCCGGGGCCAATCAGCGCGCACTTGATTTTTTGGCTCACGATTGTCTCTAAATGAATTTGACGGAGCAACCACCGATACCGCCGATGGTGACGCGGAAATTGTCGCCCTTGACCGCTGGGATCATGGCCGCGAGGGAACCCGAGAGAATCACCTCGCCGGCCTTGAGTGGAATGCCCAGCCGACCAAGGGTATTGGCCAGCCAGGCCACCGCATTGACGGGAGAACCGAGCGCGGCCGCACCTGCGCCGGTGCCGACGATCTCGCCGTTCTTCTCCAGCACCATGCCGCAGGTGTTGAGATCGACATTGCGCGGATCGACCATGCGGTCGCCGAGCACGAAGACTCCGCAGGAGGCGTTGTCGGCGACCGTGTCCTGAATCTTGATCTTCCAGTTCTCGATGCGCGAATCGACGATCTCGAAGCAGGCCATGACGCCTTCGGTCGCAGCAAGCACGGCGGCGTTCGAGATGCCGGGGCCCATCAGATCCCGCTTCAGCACGAAGGCAATCTCGCCCTCCGCCTTGGGCTGGATCAGGCTGTCGCTCGGGATCGACTCGCCTTCGTTGTAGATCATGGCGTCAGTGAGGTAACCGAAATCGGACTGGAACACGCCGAGCATGTTCATCACCACCTTGCTGGTGACGCCGATCTTCTTGCCGACGACTTTTTCGCCGGCAGCAAAGCGGCGTGCCATCAGACGCTCCTGCACGTGATAGGCATCCTCAATGGTCATGTCGCCATGACGCGAGGTCAGTGGCGCCACCGTCTTGCAGGCCTTGAGCGCATCGTAGAGTTCGTCGCCCAGTTGATTGATGAGATTCTGATCCATGTGTTCAGGCCTTTTCTGGTTCAGTAAAGAAACTGGAATAGCCGGCTTTCCTGGGTATTCAAGCAAGCTGGGCGACGCTCACCATCACCCCATTGCTCGCCATCACCCCATTCTGCTCGGTGCCGTGCG
>JBIJDJ010000059.1:0-15216 GCA_044344175.1 Sulfuritalea sp. | reverse complement strand
TGCAGCGATGCGCGCGGCGGTTGCGCCGTCGCGGATGCCGAAGCCGACACCGACCGGCATGCCGACCTTCTCGCGGATCCGCGGAATGCGCCGTGCCACTTCGTCAAGATCGAGCGCACCAGAACCCGTGACGCCCTTCAGCGAGACGTAGTAGATGTAGCCGCTGCCGATCTGCGCCACCTCGTCGTAGCGCTTCTCCGTCGACGTCGGCGCCAGCAGGAAGATCGGATCGATGTTCGCCTGTTTCATCACGGCGGCAAACCCGGCACATTCCTCCGGCGGGTAGTCGACCACCAGTACGCCATCAACGCCGGACTTGCTTGCGTCACGGGCAAAAGCTTCGACGCCGTAGGCTTCGACCGGATTGGCGTAACCCATCAGCACTACCGGCGTCGTCGCATTCTCCTTGCGGAACTCACTCACCAGCGCCAGCACGCGACGCAGGCTCATGCCATGTGCCAGCGCACGTTCGGAAGCACGCTGGATGGTCGG
Source organism: Sulfuritalea sp. (assembly GCA_044344175.1). GTDB lineage: Bacteria > Pseudomonadota > Gammaproteobacteria > Burkholderiales > Rhodocyclaceae > Sulfuritalea. Next base: position 14,724 of record JBIJDJ010000059.1, on the reverse strand, counting down.
TCCGTCCGCCATCGGATCGGAAAACGGGACGCCGAGTTCAATGATGTCGGCACCGCCGGCAACCAGGGCACGCATCAGCGGCAAGCCGAGGTCCGGATGCGGATCGCCGGCGGTAATGAAGGGGATCAGGGCCTTGCGGCCTTGTACGGCCAGTGCGGCAAATGTGGTCGAAATTCGTGACATGCCCGGCGCCGGTCAGAACTGGATGCCGGACTTTTCGGCGACGGTGTGCATGTCCTTGTCGCCGCGGCCGGAAAGATTGACCAGCAAGACCTTGTCCGCGGTCAGCGTCGGCGCCAGCTTTGCCGCATAGGCCAGCGCGTGACTGGATTCGAGGGCCGGAATGATGCCCTCGAAGTGACACAGGTCGTGAAAGGCCTGCAAGGCCTCGGCATCGGTGATCGTGGCGTACTCGGCGCGTCCGGAATCCTTGAGCCATGCATGTTCCGGGCCGACACCGGGATAATCGAGGCCGGCCGATACCGAATGGGTTTCGCTGACCTGCCCGTTCTCGTCCTGCAGAAGGTAGGTGCGGTTGCCATGCAGCACGCCGGAGCGACCGGCGGTGAGCGACGCGGAATGCTTGCCCGAATCGAGCCCGTAACCGGCGGCTTCGACGCCGATCAGTTTGACGCCGGCGAACGGAATATAGGGATAGAAAATCCCCATCGCATTGGAGCCGCCGCCGACGCAGGCGATCACGGCATCCGGCTGGCGTCCCGTGAGTTCGGGCATCTGCGTCTTGCATTCCTCGCCGATGACGGACTGGAAATCGCGCACCATCATTGGATAGGGGTGCGGGCCGGCCACCGTGCCGATGATGTAGAAGGTGTTGCCGATGTTGGTCACCCAGTCGCGCATGGCTTCGTTCAGGGCGTCCTTGAGCGTCTTCGAGCCGGATTCGACCGGCACCACCTTCGCCCCCAGCAGTTTCATGCGATAGACGTTGGCGGCCTGGCGCTTGATATCCTCGGAGCCCATGTAAACCACGCACTCCATGCCATAACGCGCCGCCACCGTGGCCGTCGCCACGCCGTGCTGGCCGGCGCCGGTCTCGGCAATCACGCGCGGCTTGCCCATGCGGCGGGCCAGCATGGCCTGGCCGATGCAGTTGTTGATCTTGTGCGCGCCGGTGTGGTTCAGGTCCTCGCGCTTCAGGTAGATCTGCGCGCCGCCCAATAGCCCTGACCAGCGCTTGGCGTGATAAACCGGGCTGGGCCGCCCGACGTAGTGCTTGAGGTCGTATTCGAATTCGGCGCGGAATGCAGGATCGGCCTGGGCAGCGGCATAGGCCTCGCGCAGTTCGGCCAGGGCCGGCATCAGGGTCTCGGCGACGAAGATGCCGCCGTAGGGACCGAAATGGCCGCCCGCGTCGGGCAAGTTATAGGGAAGGTCCTGCATCTGCATCTCGCACTCCGGCAATGAATTCAGTGATCTTTTGCGCATCCTTGATGCCACGGGCAGCCTCGACGCCGCTGCTGACATCCACCGCCCACGGTCGCACGGCGCGCACCGCCCCGGCGACGTTACCCGGATGCAGGCCCCCCGAGAGGATTACCGGCAAGGGCAGGGACTGCGGAATCAGCGACCAGTCGAAGGTCTGGCCGCCGCCGCCATAGCCTTCGACATGGGCATCCAGCAGCAGGCCGCATACCCCGGGGGCGTCAGCGAAAGCGGATGCGTATTCTAACAAATCGAAGCCCGCCTTCACCCGCGCCGCCTTGATCCATGGCTTGTCGAAACTTGCACAGTAAGTCGCATCTTCGTCGCCGTGAAACTGCAGCAAGTCCAGCGATGCCTTTGCCAGGACGGCGCGCACAGCCCCAGCCGGTTCATTGACGAAGAGTCCGACCCGGGTGACGAAGGCCGGCACACGCGCCAGCAGTTGCGCCGCCCGCTGCGGCGTTAAATGGCGCGGACTGGGCGGGTAGAAAACGAAACCCAGCGCATCCGCACCGGCCGCGACTGCGGCGGCAAGGTCCTCCTCTCGGGTAATGCCGCAGATCTTGATTCGCGTGCGTTTCATGGGTTCAGGACAGGATCAACGCCGTCTCGCCGGCGCCGACTTTCAGAGACCAGACCGGATCATAATCGACGCCGGCAAAATACAGCCCGCAGGCTTCGAAGGTCGGTGCGGCACGGGCACGATCACGGCCCGCCAGGAGGTCGGCTGCCCATGCCGGCGGGTGCGCGCCCTTGCCCACATACACCAGCGTACCGACGAGATTGCGCACCATGTGATGCAGAAAAGCGCTGGCCTCGAAGTCGAATACCAGCAGGTCGCCGTGGCGCACAAGTTCGGCACGGCGCAGCGTCTTGACCGGCGACTTGGCCTGACACTCGGCGGCACGGAAGGCCGAGAAGTCATGTTCGCCCAAGAGCAGGCCCGCCGCCTCGCGCATGAGATTCACATCCAGCGGGTGATGGAACCAGCCGACGCGATGCGCCATGAGGCCGGGGCGCTGCGCCCGGTTGAGCAGGATGTAGCGATAGCGCCTGCCGCGTGCAGAAAAACGCGCATGGAACTCATCCGGCACCGGTTGCGCCCAGCGCACGGCAACGCTGGACGGCAGATGCGCATTGGCGCCGCGCACCCAGGCCGTATCCGGGCGAACGGCTTCGGTATCGAAATGCACCACCTGCGCCAGCGCGTGCACGCCCGCATCGGTGCGCCCGGCGCAGACCACCCGGACCGGTGCGTCGGCAACGGCAGCAAGCGCCGCTTCCAATGCATCCTGCACCGCACCGCCGCTTGCCTGCGACTGCCAGCCGCAGAAACCGGAACCGTCGTATTCGAGCCCGAGGGCGATTCTCATGTCAGCAGGGCACCAAGGACCAGGGCGCTGCTTAAGCAGCCAAGGAAAAAGTCGGTCACGCCAGCGACGAACGAGGGAAGCACAAGAGTGCCTGGCACCCTTGCCGGTTCGTTGCTCTCGCCATTCCGTGAAGCCTCGACCTCGTGCAGGGTCAGCGCCAGGCGCACGGCGATCCGGTCGCGCGAAAACCCCGGCAGCGCGAGCGGCGCCAACAGCGAGCGCAGGCCGGCAACCAGTTCGGGGGGATTCAGGGCCTTTAACAGCAAGGCCAGGGTAGCAAGTGCAATGAGCAGGCGCGCGATGTTGTCGGCAGCGAGCAGCAATCCCTCCTGACTCGCCCCGGGAATACCCGGCAGCGGAGTCCCGGGCGTCAGCCAGCCGAACATCGCCAGCATGGTCAAGAGCAGCCAGCGACTGCGTCGCACCAGCAAACGCAGATCCCCCGTCGCCGCAATCAGGGCCACCAAGGCAAGCCCCACACAAGCGAGATACAAGGAAATCCCGTCGCGGGAAGCGGCCGCAAAGAGCGCGGCGGCACCCAGCAGAATCAGGCTTAATGGATGCGGACGCCTCACCGGAACGACAGATCCCGGCGCGCAAGCGCCGGGAGAATCCGGTCTATCAGCCGAGGCTGTCAAGTTTGGCGCGGGCCACTTTCTGCTGCGCCGGACTTCCTTCAGCCAGTGCTTCCTGGTACAACTCGCGAGCACCGTCTTTGTCACCCATTTCCGCATAGGCCGCGGCCAGTTCCAGTTTGGTGACGACCTCCGGGTTGTCCGCCGAGTCGGCTACGCCAGGCCCGGCGCTGGCGGTCGAAACGGCCGGAGTATCCAGTTCCAGGCTGATGCCGCCCAGATCAAGCGGCGCGGGTTCGGACGCCACAGAGGGAGTTTCGATGGACATCTCAGGCAAGGGGGCAGGCGCAGCAGAATCGGACGTCCCCATATCGAAATCGAAATCGATGCCTCCCGGGTCAACTGCCACGACGGCAGGCACCTCCAAAGCCGGTGCCGCGGATTCCTTCGCCGGCATGTCGAAGTCGATGTCGAGGACAACGTCGGCACTCGCGGCCGACGGCTGCGGGGTCGAGTCCGCCGACGGAGTATCCGCGGGTGCCCCGAGATCGAGATCGAAGTCCAGCCCGGCAACTTCAGGGGAGGATACCGAAGCGGCAGCGGTCGCTGCGTCGCCTCCCCCCGCAGAGGTGCCAATATCCAGATCAAAGTCCAGACCGGCCGATTCGGTAGTGGCGCCAGTCTCCGCCGCAACCTCCGGAGGCTGGTCGAGGACCGCGGTGGGCGAACGAAGGATGGTCGTGGATGTCATGTCGACATCGGCAGGAGCCTCTGCCAGACCGGCCGACGCATAAAGTGAATTTTCGGGATCGATAGCAGCGCCCATTGCGGCAGCCTTCTCCCAATCCGTACCCTCGCCACCCGTCAGGGCATGAAGCTCTTTCGCCACCGATTCAAACCGGGAGACGCTCTTGCGCGCGGCATAAATGGTGAGCAGTTTCATGTGGATCGCCTGGCGCTGCGGTTCTGTCTTGAGCGCCTCCAGCAGGATCTCTTCCGCTTGAGCATCACGACCGAAGGCGAGGAAGGTGTCTGCTTCGACAACCGGGTCAACCGTCTCCTGATGCGCTGCCATACCCACACCCGTGGAACTGAACTGGCTGGCTTCCTGCTCACTCGGCGGAGGTGCGATGCTCGTCGTGCTGAACACCGAATGCGCAGAAAGATCGGCCTCGGCAATGGTCGCATTGGCCTCGGCCGCAGCCGCGCGCTTCTTGCGATAGGCCGAAAAACCCAGCCAGCCGAACAGAAGGGCCAGCACGGCGCCGCCACCAAATACCAGCGGCGCATTTTCCTCGATGAAGTCCGGCTCGGGCGGAGGCGGCGGGGCAACCACCTTCTTCTTCGCTGGCGGCGGCTTCGCCGCATCGGCCGGCTTGGCGGCTTCGGCGGGCTTGGCGGCGACGGCGTCGGCCGGCTGCTTGGCGGGTTCGGCGTGGGGGGCTGCGTCGGCAGGCTTGGCGGCCTCGCCGGGCTTGGCTGCGTCGGCAGGCTTGACAGCTTCCGCCGGTTTGGCTGCCTCTGCCGGCTTGGCCGCGGGCGCCGGCGCCGGTGCCGGAACATCGGGTTTCTTGGCGTCTGCAGGGGCAGGCTTGGCCGCCTGAGCCTGCTTCTGAAGGTCGGCGCCGGCCTGACTCTTCATCTCGGCAAGCTTCTTCAGGTCACCGAGATTTTTTTCCAGTTCGGCAATGCGACTGCCGGCCTCCTTGAGCGCCCGGTCGCGCGATACCAGGTCCTCTTCCAGAGAAGCGATGCGCCCCTGCAAGGGTTTGCCCTTCGCGTCCCGCATTGCCTCCGTGCGTGACACCTCCAGTTTGTCCTTGCCGGTCGCCTGCGGCGCCTTGTCTTCCACTTTGGGCGCTATCTTGCCGCTGACGGCTTGCTTTGCGCCCTGATCCTTGGCCGGTTCGGCAGCCGCAGCGGAAGAAGCCAGGCGGTTGCGATAGGCATTGAAGTCGACTGCCTGGGCAACAATCTCCTGACGCGCCTCGCCGGCGGAAACCCGGCTCGCCGTCTCGGCATCCGGAATCGAAAGAATCTTGCCGGCCTTGAGGCGATTCATGTTATCGCCAACAAACGCATCCTTGTTGCTGCGGAACAGGGAGACCAGCATCTGATCGAGGCTGACTCCTTCCGGCCGTGTCTGGGCCGCGATCTTGCCCAAGGTATCGCCTGACACCACCGTGCGGGAATTTCCGGCGGCGGATTCGGCAGGCTTTTCACGTGACTGCAATGCCGCCGCCGGACGACTCTCCACCACCGGGGCCGGACGGCTTTCCGCAGGCATTGTCGCCGCGGGCTTTTCCACCGGCTTTGCCATCGCCGGCTCGGTCCGCACTTCAGGTGCCGCAACCGGCGCGGGCACCGCTTTCGGCACCAGGCCAGGCGGATCAAGCAGGAAAGTGTACTCGCGAACCAGCCGCCCCGAAGCCCAACTCAATTCGACAAGCATGTCGATGAACGGTTCGTTCAATGGGCGATCACTGCTTAGTTCGAGGTAACGACGACCACCGCGCTCCTTGACCTCGCGGGAAAACCGCAACGTTCCCAACATCGGCGAATAGTCAATTCCAGCCTGACGGAAGGATTCGGCAGCAGCCACCTTGGCTACAAGGGAAGGCAACTCATCGCGATTCGCGGTGACTTCGATCTCCGCCTTGAGCGGCTGCCCCAAGCCCGAGAGCACGGTAATCTTTCCCAGACCGGCAGCATGTGACGCCAAAGGCAGAACGGCGATAGCCGCCGCGATAACGGTGGCTTTGAGACGATTTCGCTTGGCAGTATTGGGCACTGTGACTCCCGACGGGCTTTTTATCATGTTATCAAAACAAGGTTTTAGTGGGCGCTGACGCCGGTTTTATCGGCGTTATGCCAGAACTAAAACCTCCTGTTTCAGTGAAGGCTGACGGCGGTTTACTACGTTATGCCAGAACTAGAGCCTCCTGTTTCAGTGCGCGCTGACGCCGGTTTTATCGGCGTCATGCGCAGCGGCTGAAACCAAAACAATTCAATCAGTCGACGCTAAACCCGGCTTTATGCCCCGCAGGATAAGGGGATCGTATCCCCTGCGAATTTCGGCGCCAAGCACAGCGACAGTAACTAAAATAACATCATGGTGTTAGCGATGCAAGCTCAACCTTCCCATCACATTGAGGCCGCATCCGGCGCGAGGCATCAATGCAACAGGATGCGCAGCATTCGCCGCAAGGGTTCCGCTGCACCCCAAAGCAGCTGATCGCCAACGGTAAAAGCCGACAAGTACTCCGGCCCCATGCTGAGCTTGCGCAGACGACCGACGGGGACGCTCATGGTTCCGGTCACGGCGGTCGGCGTCAGTTCCTTCAAGGTGATCTCGCGCTGATTCGGCACTACCTTGACCCAATCGTTGTGAGCCGCCAGGATGCCATTGATCTCGTCCAGAGGTACGTCCCGGGTCAGCTTGATGGTGAAGGCCTGGGAATGGCAGCGCATGGCGCCGATGCGCACACAGAGGCCATCGACCGGAATCGGCGCAGCAGTGCGACCGAGAATCTTGTTGGTTTCGGCCTGCCCCTTCCATTCCTCGCGACTCTGGCCGTTGCCCAGATCCTTGTCGATCCACGGTATCAGCGAACCGGCCAGCGGCACGCCGAAGTTTGCCGTGGGGAAGCTGTCGTCACGCAGGATGCCCGCGACCTCGCGGTCGATCTCGAGAATGGCAGAAGCGGGATCATCGAGCAGGTTCTTCACCACGCGGTGCGTCTCGCCCATCTGCACCAGCAATTCACGCATGTTCTGCGCCCCTGCGCCCGATGCCGCCTGGTAGGTCATGGAAGTCATCCACTCGATCAGGCCCGCCTTGAACAAGCCGCCCAGCGCCATCATCATCAGGCTGACCGTGCAATTGCCACCGATCCAGTTGCGACCGCCCTTCGCCAGCGCATCCTTTATCACGTCCATGTTGACCGGATCGAGAATGATCACGCAGTCGTCCTTCATGCGCAGGCTGGAGGCCGCATCGATCCAGTGGCCCTTCCAGCCGGCTTCGCGCAGCTTAGGGAAAACCTCGCTGGTGTAGTCGCCGCCCTGACAACTGATGATGATGTCCAGCATCTTCAACTCGTCGATGTTCTTCGCGTCCTTCAGCGGCGGCGCACCCGTTGCGAACCCGGGAGCCATGCCGCCAGGATTAGATGTCGTGAAAAACACCGGCTCGATGAGGGCGAAATCGTTCTCCTCACGCATTCGCTGCATGAGCACCGAGCCCACCATGCCACGCCAACCTACCAGACCTACACGCTTCATGATCAATCTCTCATTTACGAATTACAGCGCCGCAAGAACGGCATCACCCATTTCCCGGGTGCCGACCTTCTTCATTCCCGGCTCGAAAATGTCGCCGGTACGAAAACCCTGCGCCAGAACCTTCTTCACGGCGCCCTCAACGCGCCCCGCAGCGGGCTCGTTGGCGAAAGTGTAGCGCAGCATCATGGCCACGGAAAGAATTGTCGCCAGGGGGTTGGCCACACCCTTGCCTGCAATGTCCGGCGCCGAGCCATGCGAAGGCTCGTAAAGGCCCTTGTTGTTGGCATCCAGCGAAGCCGAGGGCAGCATGCCGATCGAGCCGGTCAGCATCGAAGCCTCATCTGACAGGATGTCGCCGAACATGTTGCCGGTGACCATGACGTCAAACTGCCTGGGATTCTTCACCAACTGCATCGCCGCGTTATCGACCAGCATGTGCGACAGTTCGACGTCCGGATATTCCCGTGCCGTCTCGGTGGCGACATCGCGCCACAACTGCGTGCATTCCAGCACATTTATCTTGTCCACCGAACACACCTTGCGACTACGCTTTCGCGCCGCCTCGAAGGCGACGCGCAAAATTCGCCGGATCTCGCTCTCCGTGTAATGCATGGTGTTGAAGCCGAAGCGCTGCATTTGACCGTCTATGTTGCGCATCTCGATGCCGCGCGGCTGGCCAAAGTAGATGTCCCCGGTCAGTTCGCGCACGATCAGCAAATCAAGCCCGGCCACGACTTCCGGCTTGAGCGTGGACGCATTGGCCAATTCCGGATACAGGATCGCAGGACGCAGATTGGCGAACAGTCCCAGTTGCTTGCGTATGCCCAGCAAGCCGCGTTCAGGCCGGAGTTCGCGTGGATTGCTGTCCCATTTCGGTCCGCCCACGGCACCAAGCAGCACAGCGTCGGCGGCCTGCGCCAGCTTTTGGGTCGCTTCGGGATAAGGATCGCCGGTGGCATCCACCGCACAGCCGCCCAGCAGCGCTTCTTCCATTTCCAGCTTGAGGTCGAGCGCATTCAGCACTCGAACAGCCTCGGTCATGATTTCCGGACCAATGCCATCGCCGGGGAGAACACAAATCTTCATCAGATATCCTTCAGGCAAAAAGCCATGGTTGCTCGGCGCGGCGACGCGCCTCGAAATCGCGAATTTTTTCCGCATGGCGCAGGGTCAGGCCGATGTCATCCCAGCCATTGAGCAGACATTCCTTGCGAAAGGCGTCGACCTCGAAGCGGATCGCATGTCCGTCGGGGCGGACTACCGTCTGGGCAGGCAGATCGATGGTCAGACGATAACCGGCCGAATGTTCGGTCAGGCCGAACAGAGCATCCACCTCGACCTTCGGCAACACGATCGGCAGCAGACCATTCTTGAAGCAGTTGCTGGAAAAAATGTCCGCAAACGACTCGCCGAGAATGGTGCGAAAGCCATAGTCGTAAAGCGCCCATGGCGCGTGTTCGCGCGACGAACCGCAGCCGAAGTTGCTGCGGACGAGAAGAATCGAAGCGCCCTGATAACGGTCCTGGTTAAGCACGAAGTTGGGATTCTTCGCCCGCCCGGTGCTGTCCTGCCCAGGTTCGCCGTGATCGAGATAGCGCCACTCGTCGAACGCGTTCGGGCCGAAGCCGGAGCGCTTGATCGACTTGAGGAACTGCTTGGGAATGATGGCGTCGGTATCGACATTGGCGCGATCAAGCGGGACCACCAAACCGTCCAGTTTGATGAATTTCTCCATTACTTCGCCGCCTTCTCGATGGCTTCGCCACCTTTCTTGACGTCCTTGCCGATACCTTCCACGGTATTGCAGGCAGCCAGGGCCAACATCATGACGACAGCGATAAAGACTCGGGGCATGGGTTTTCTCCTCATAGCAATTCACGAACATCGGCAAAGCGGCCGGCAATCGCCGCCGCCGCGGCCATCGCCGGGCTGACGAGATGGGTACGACTGCCGGCACCCTGCCGCCCTTCAAAGTTGCGGTTCGACGTCGACGCGCAGCGCTCGCCGGGCGCGAGTCGATCATCATTCATCGCCAGGCACATCGAACAACCGGGCTGCCGCCACTCGAAGCCGGCCGCGATGAAAATCTTGTCCAGGCCCTCGGCCTCGGCCTGCTCCTTGACCAAACCGGAGCCCGGCACCACCAACGCCAGCTTGACGTTGGCGGCAAGCTTGCGCCCCCTGGCCACCGCCGCTGCCGCGCGCAGGTCCTCAATGCGGGAATTGGTGCATGAACCGATGAAGACCTTGTCGATCCTGATCTGGTCGATCCGCATGCGCGGCGTCAGACCCATGTACTGCAAGGCGCGGGCGACTCCTTCGCTTTTGACCGGATCGCTGAAATCCTCGGGCGCCGGCACGGTGCCGTCTATCCCTGTCACCATTTCGGGAGAAGTCCCCCAGGTTACCTGCGGTGCAATCTGGCGGGCATCGAGTTCGATCACACGGTCGAACCGCGCATCCGCGTCGGATACCAGAGTGCGCCAGAAGGCCGCGGCCTTGTCCCAGTCGCCACCCTTGGGAGCGAAGTTGCGACCTTTGAGATAGGCAATGGTGGTCTCGTCGGCGGCGACGAAACCGACCCGGGCGCCGGCCTCGATCGCCATGTTGCATACCGTCATGCGCCCTTCCATCGACAGCGCCCGGATCGCCTCGCCACCGAATTCGATGGCATAACCCGTGCCGCCCGCCGTGCCGATGCGACCGATCAGGGCGAGGGCGATGTCCTTCGCCGTAACGCCGGCGCCGACTTTTCCGTCGACCCTGACCAGCATGGTCTTCGACTTCTTCTGCAGCAGGCACTGCGTGGCCAGCACATGCTCGACTTCCGAGGTGCCGATGCCGTGGGCGAGGCAGGCGAAAGCGCCGTGCGTCGAAGTATGCGAATCGCCGCAGACCACGGTCATGCCGGGCAGCGTGGCGCCGTTTTCGGGTCCGATCACATGCACGATGCCCTGGCGCCGATCCTTGAACGGAAAATAAGCCAACGCGCCGACTTCACGGATATTGGCATCCAGGGTTTCCACCTGCTGGCGCGAAATCGGGTCGACGATGCCGCGCTCCCAATGCGACGTGGGGGTGTTGTGGTCGGCCGTGGCGACGATGGAAGAGATGCGCCAGGGCTTGCGCCCCGCCAGTTTCAGGCCTTCGAAGGCCTGCGGGCTGGTGACTTCGTGCACCAGGTGGCGATCTATGTAGAGCAGGGCCGTGCCGTCGTCCTCGACATGGACGACATGGCTGTCCCAGAGTTTCTCGTAAAGCGTTTTCGACATGATTTGCACAACGTCAGGATGAACTTTGAATTATCTCACAGCCGCGCCGGCCGAATCACCCGGAACACCGCGCCAGACCAGAATCAGGCCGAAAAGAGCCAGCAGGGAAGCCGCGCTGAAGGTAATCCCGGCGCCGGCCCTTTCCCACAGCGCGCCCGCCAGCAAGGCGCCGCCCAGGCCACCGGCTCCGTAGGCGACACTGCCGTAAAGGGCCTGCGCCCGCGCCTGCTGGCCAGGCTCGAACCAGCGATTGAGGGCCGCCATGGTTGCCGCATGGTGGGCGCCGAAACTGGCACCGTGGAGCAGTTGGGCGAAGGCCAGAAGGCCGATGAACGCGACGCCCCAGCCGATCATCAGGAAGCGCAATGTCGCCAGGACAAAGCAGGCAAGCAGAATCCGGCGCATCGAAACCCCGACCGAAATCCTCGGCATGAGGAGGAATACCGCGATCTCGGCCACCACGCCCAGCGTCCACAGCAGCCCGACCAGGGCCTTGCCGTAGCCATGGGCAACCAGGTGGATCGAGTAGAACACATAGAGGGCGCCATGCGCCGCGGTCATGAACAATCCGGCGGCCAGCAGGAATACCACCTTGCGCTGTCGCAGCACCCCGAGAATCGGGCCCGCGATCCGTCCGGCGTGGCCCTTCACTTCAGTCAGCGTCAAGGCACTGAGCAATGTCCCGAGCAACAGGGCCCAGCTCACCCAGAGTTGGGATCTGATCGGCGCCGAATCCAGCAGGAGGCCGACCCCCATTACCGTGGCGATAAATCCGATCGAGCCCCAGAGCCGGATCCGCCCGTAGCGCTCCGGATTGGCGGCAAGGTGCCCCAACGTCAGCGCTTCGACCAGGGGCAGCGATGCGCTCCAGAAGAAGTGAAGGATCGCCATGCCGATCAGCAGGCCGACGAAATCCTGCGTCAGGAACACCACCGAAAAGCTCGCCAGCGCCGCCGCCGTGGAAGCGACGACGATGCGTACGCGACGCCCGCCGCTATCGGCCAGCCAGCTCCAGAGCAGCGGCGCCAGCAGCCGCATCAGCTGCCCGAGCGACATCAGCACTGCGATTCGGCCTGCGGAAAGTCCTATGGATTGCAGGTAGAGCGCGAAATACGGCAGGAAGGCGCCGATGAACGCGAAGTACCAGAAATACCAGACGGCCAGGCGGCCGTTCGGCGAGAAGATCAAGCTTTGTATTTCTGGCCGGCGCGGAAGGCCCGCAGCAAGTGGAAGATCTCGTCCTTGAGCTTGACCCGCGCCTTCTTCATGTCTTCGAGCGTGAAGTCGGCGACCGGCATGTCGTGTTCCTCGAGGTCTTCGACCTTGCCGGTGAGGCGGTTGTAGCGCCCGAACAGGCTGCCGATGTAACCGCCATCAGCCTTCAGCGCATCGATGGCGTCGCGCATATCGGGGAATTCGGTGTAAAGATCGTGGTGATCGACGTGCATGGCTTCCTGCCTGGAAAAATGTTATCGGAAATTCGGCGCGAATTCTATCAGGCAACACCCGGGGCCCTGCCCGGAATCGCCGGCGTCGGACATACCACGTCCGCGCACTGGGCGCGATGGTGCAGGGCGGCATCGATCAGCACCAGCGCCAGCATCGCCTCGGCGATCGGCGTGGCACGGATGCCGACACAGGGATCGTGGCGGCCGTGGGTTTCGATGATGGCGGGCTCGCCGGCAAGATTGATCGTGCGCCGCGGCAGACGGATGCTGGAGGTAGGCTTGACCGCCATCCTGACCACCACATCCTGCCCGGTGGAAATGCCGCCCAGTATTCCTCCGGCATTGTTGCCGAGAAAGCCTTCGGGCGTCAGTTCGTCGCCGTGTTCGCTGCCCTTTTGCGTGACCGACTTGAAACCGGCGCCGATCTCGACGCCCTTGACAGCGTTGATGCCCATCATCGCGTAGGCTATGTCGGCGTCGAGCCGGTCGTACACGGGGTCGCCCCAGCCGACCGGCACGCCGCGGCCCACCACGGTAATTTCCGCACCGACGGAATCGCCCGACTTGCGCAGCGCATCCATGTAGTCCTCGAGTTGCGGCACGATCCCGGCATTGGCGACGAAAAACGGATTGCCATAGATCACGGCCTCGTCCAGAAAGGGGATTTCGATGCTCCCCAATTGGCTCATCCAGCCGCGCACCGTCACACCATAGCGCTGTTGCAGCCATTTCCGGGCAATCGCTCCGGCGGCGACGCGCACCGCCGTCTCGCGCGCCGAAGACCGGCCGCCGCCGCGATGATCGCGAATGCCGAATTTCTGCCAGTAGGTGTAGTCGGCATGGCCCGGGCGGAAGGTTTCCGCAATATTGCCGTAATCCTTGCTGCGCTGATCCTCGTTGCGGATCAGGAGACCAATCGTGGCACCCGTGGTGCGACCCTCGAAGACGCCCGAAAGAATCTCGACCGTATCCGATTCCCGGCGCTGCGTAACGTGGCGCGATGTTCCCGGCTTGCGCCGGTCGAGGTCGGCCTGGATTTCCGCAGCCGATATTTCCAGACCGGGAGGACAGCCGTCGACGACGCAACCGATCGCAGGACCGTGCGATTCACCGAAGGAAGTGACGCAGAACAGGGAGCCGAAAGTATTGCCGGACATGGTTTGATTTCAGCGCGGAAACGCAGGAAGCCTGGGGTCAGCGTTCCAGTAGATCAAGTTTTCCCGGTTTTCCGACCCACTCGTCGGCATCGGCCGGCGGCTCCTTGCGCTCGACGATGGCCGGCCACAGCTTGGTCAGCTCGGCATTCAGCGCGGTGAAATGCTCCAGCCCCTTCGGCACATCGTCCTCGGCGAAGATGGCCTCGACCGGGCACTCGGCAACGCACAGGGTGCAGTCGATGCACTCCTCGGGATCGATCACAAGGAAGTTGGGCCCTTCATGGAAACAATCCACAGGGCAAACATCCACGCAATCCGTGTATTTGCACTTGATGCAGGATTCGGTGACAACGTAGGTCATGGTCTGGCTCCGGTTCGGGCTGACAATTTACCATCGCCACGGGTCGTTGGCACAAGGCAGAGTTCGCCACGGAGGATATTTTTTGCTAGGATTCGTTCCTGCATGCGATTGCTTCGCTGCAATTCATCGCGCCATCCGGCCCTGAGCGTGGCACCCCGCGGCAACCGGAACGCAAAAACTCCCTGAGGAATCCATGAGCGAACACATTCACCACGTCACCGACAGTACTTTCAAAGCGGAAGTGCTCGACTCCGCCATACCGACCCTGGTCGACTTCTGGGCCGAATGGTGCGGCCCCTGCAAGATGATCGCCCCGATTCTCGACGAAGTGGCCAGGGATTATTCCGGCAAGCTGCGCGTGGCCAAACTGAACATTGACGACAACCCCAAGGTGCCCGGCGAGTTTGGCATCCGCGGCATCCCGACCCTGCTTTTGTTCAAGGGCGGCAGCGTTGAGGCGCAAAAAGTCGGCGCCCTGTCGAAATCCCAACTTACCGCATTCATTGACAGCAATCTCTGATCCCGTTACATTTCGGCCCGGAGCCTGATTCCGGGCCGCTGCAAAGCAAGACAGGCGCCAACGCCTCAATGGCGCCGATCCGGTTCCCTTCCTGATCGAATTCATTCCTGAATTCATCCCCGACACCCCCCCCTGTTCCGGCGCAATCCGCCGGAATCCCCGCGCAGGTAGTCCATGCACCTATCCGAGCTCAAAGCCCATCACGTCAGCCAACTGCTGGAGATGGCGGCCGCCAATACCATCGAAAACGCCAACCGGCTGCGCAAACAGGACCTGATGTATGCGCTGCTG
>JBIJDJ010000229.1:0-4530 GCA_044344175.1 Sulfuritalea sp. | reverse complement strand
GCAGGATGTCCTTGCCTTCGTCGCGGAACTTTTCGGCCATGGTGAGGCCGGTCAGCGCCACGCGCAGGCGGTTGCCGGGAGGCTCGTTCATCTGGCCGAACACCATCGCCACCTTGTCGAGAACCTTGGACTCCTCCATTTCATGATAGAAGTCGTTGCCCTCGCGGGTGCGCTCGCCGACGCCGGCAAACACCGAGTAGCCGCCGTAGGACTTGGCGATGTTGTTGATCAGTTCCATCATGTTCACGGTCTTGCCGACGCCAGCGCCGCCGAACAGGCCGATCTTGCCGCCCTTGGCGAAGGGACACATCAGGTCGATAACCTTGATGCCGGTGGGCAGCAGTTCCTGGGACGGCGACAGTTGATCGAACTTCGGCGCATGGGCGTGAATCGGACGCTTTTCTTCGTGGGGCACGGGGCCCGCCTCGTCGATCGGGCGACCCAGCACGTCCATGATGCGGCCCAGGGTTCCGGCGCCGACCGGGACCGTAATGTAAGCGCCTGTCGGCTTGACCGACATACCGCGACGCAGGCCGTCGGAGGACCCCATCGCAATGGTGCGCACGATGCCGTCGCCAAGCTGCTGCTGCACCTCGAAAGTCAGACCCGCTTCGGCGTTGCCGGAATCGGCCTCGTCGAGAGTCAGCGCTTCGTAAACCTTGGGCATGGCTTCGCGGGGGAACTTGATGTCCACCACGGCGCCAATACACTGAACGATGTTTCCGTTGCTCATGGTTGTTTCCTTAATGTAATTCGCCAAATTCAATCAACATGCGACCGATCAGCCGGCCATCAACCCGCAATGGCCGCTGCGCCGCCGACAATCTCTGAAATTTCCGTGGTAATCGCCGCCTGACGTGCCTTGTTGTAGACCAGCTGCAATTCCTTGATCACGCTACCGGCGTTATCGGTCGCGGCCTTCATCGCCACCATGCGCGCCGACTGCTCGGAAGCAAGATTCTCGGCCACCCCTTGATAGATCAGGGCCTCGACATAGCGCACCAGCAGCTCGTCAATCACGGTTTGCGCGTCAGGTTCGTAGAGGTAATCCCAGTCGCGCTCCGGGGTACCCATGCGCTCGCCTGACAGCGGCAGGAGGGGTTCGATCACCGGCTCCTGCTTCATCGTATTGACGAAACGGGTGTAGGCGATATGCACGGCATCCAGTTCGCCGGCGCGGAACGCGTCGATCATGACCTTGATCGGTCCGACCAGCTTTTCCACGTGCGGGGAGTCACCCAGACCGGTGATCTGGGAGATTACCTTGGCGCCCATGCGCTGCATGAAACCCAGGCCCTTGTTGCCAATGCAGGTTACGCTTATATCCGTCGCACCATCTGTCTCCCACTGGCGCATGGTAGTCAACGCCATCCGCAGGATATTGGTATTGAGGCCGCCGCAAAGACCCTTGTCGGTCGTTACCACAATCAGTCCGACGCGCTTGATCGTCTCAACCTTGGTGCGAGCAAGGAAGGCATGGCGATATTCGGTCACGTTGGCCTGCGAAAGATTCGCCGCCAGGCGACGAATCTTTTCCGCGTAGGGACGAGCGGCACGCATCCGTTCCTGCGCCTTGCGCATCTTGGATGCGGCCACCATCTCCATGGCCTTGGTGATCTTGCGCGTGTTCTGGACGCTCTTGATCTTGCTGCGAATCTCTTGACTGCCTGCCATGATCGCCCCTCGTTAACCGTTAGTCAGCGATTCGCGATCAGGACCAGGACTTCTTGAACTCGGTCACCGCGGCCTTGAGTTGGGCCTCGGCATCCTTGTCCAGATCCTTGCTGGTCTCGATCTTGTTCAACAGATCGGCATGCTTGTCGTGCATGTACTGATGAAGGCCGGCTTCGAATGCAAGGATGCCGGTCACATCGATGTCACTCATGAAGCCTTCGTTGGATGCGTAGAGCGTGACGGCCATTTCCGCGACTGTCAGGGGTGCGTATTGCAACTGCTTCATCAGTTCGGTCACACGGCGACCATGTTCGAGCTGCTTGCGCGTGGCATCATCCAGATCGGAGGCGAACTGGGCAAACGCCGCCAGCTCGCGATACTGCGCCAGCGCCAAACGCACGCCGCCGCCGAGTTTCTTGATGACCTTGGTCTGGGCCGCACCACCGACGCGGGACACCGAGACACCGGCATTCATGGCGGGACGGATGCCGGCGTTGAACAAGTCGGTCTCAAGGAAGATCTGGCCGTCGGTAATCGAAATCACGTTGGTCGGCACGAAGGCGGAAACGTCGCCGGCCTGGGTTTCGATGATCGGCAGCGCCGTCAGTGAACCGGTTTTGCCCTTGACTTCGCCGTTGGTCAGCTTTTCCACCCAGGCCTCGGAGACGCGCGCGGCGCGCTCGAGCAGGCGCGAGTGCAGGTAGAACACGTCGCCCGGATAGGCTTCGCGGCCGGGCGGCCGACGCAGCAGCAGCGAGATCTGGCGATAGGCCCAGGCCTGCTTGGTCAAGTCGTCATAAATGATCAGCGCGTCCATGCCGCGGTCGCGGAAGTACTCACCCATCGAACACCCGGTGTACGGAGCGATGAACTGCGTTGCGGCAGAGTCGGAGGCCGTAGCCGCGACGACGATGGTGTATTCCATCGCGCCGTGCTCCGTCAGTTTGCGCACCACGTTGGCGACGGTCGAAGCCTTCTGGCCGATCGCGACGTAGATGCAGAACATGTTCTGCCCTTTTTGATTGATGATCGCATCCACCGCCACCGCCGTCTTGCCGGTCTGGCGGTCGCCGATGATCAACTCGCGCTGGCCGCGACCGACCGGAACCATCGAGTCGATGGCCTTGAGACCGGTCTGCACCGGCTGCGACACCGACTTGCGCCAGATCACGCCCGGTGCGACCTTCTCGATCTTGTCGGTGAGCTTGGCATTGATCGGACCCTTGCCGTCGATCGGTTCGCCCAGTGCGTTGACCACGCGACCGAGCAACTCGGGGCCGACCGGCACCTCGAGAATGCGCCCGGTACATTTGACGATATCGCCTTCGGAAATATGCTCGTAGTCACCGAGAACCACGGCGCCGACCGAGTCGCGCTCCAGGTTCAGGGCAAGGCCAAAGGTGTTGCCGGGAAACTCCAGCATTTCGCCCTGCATCACGTCGGTCAGACCATGGATGCGGCAGATGCCGTCGGTCACTGACACCACGGTACCCTCGTTGCGGGCAGTGGCAGCCAACTGCATGTTCTGGATCCGGCTCTTGATCAGGTCACTGATTTCGGATGGGTTGAGGTTCATCGAATTGCTCCTAGTTCTTTAGCGCGATGGCCATGGCGGCAAGCTTGCCGCGGACCGAAGCGTCAATCACTTCATCGCCGACGGCAATGCGCACGCCACCGATAAGTTCGGCATCGACCTTGACGGTCGCCTGGATCCTGCATTCAAACTTGCGCTCGAGATCGGCCACAAGCGTCTTCAGCGTCGCGTCGTCGAGCGCAAAGGCGGACGAGATTTCCGCGTCCTTGACGCCCTCATGACCATGCTTGAGTTCGTTGAAAAGATCGGCGATCTCCGGCAGGACGATGAGGCGGGCGTTGTCGGCAAGGACACGGACGAAGCTCTGCTGGTCAGCCGATAATCCGGAGTTTGCATCGCCGGCGACTACGTCGAGGCACAGTTGCGTCAACTGGGCAGGACTCAGGCGCGGGTTGCCGATGCACTCTTCCATTTCCGGACGGGCAGCCACGGCGGACAGCCGCGAGAGCACATCCGCCCAGGCGGCCAGCGCCGAGGGTGACTTATCGCTCTTGGCCAGCTGGTAAGCGGCTTCGGCATAGGGGCGCGCAAGCGTGACGTTTTCGGCCATGGCGGTTTACAGCTCCGACTTGAGTTGCGTCAGCAGCTCGGCATGGGCCTGGGCGTTGATCTCCTTGCGCAGGATGCGCTCGGCACCGGCAACGGCCAACACGGCAACCTGCTCGCGCAAGGCCTCCCTGGCGCGCTGCGCTGCCACGGCCGCTTCGGCCTCGGCGGCCTCGCGGGCCGCCTTGACGATGGCAGCACCTTCGTTGCGTGCGTCTTCGATCAACTTGGCCACCTGTCTCTCGGCGGCACTGCGAGCCACGGCTGCCGACTCGCGCGCCTTGCGCATTTCTTCTGTGGCCTTCTGTCCTGCATGTGCCAGATCGGCCCTGGCCTTGTCCGCGGCCGCAAGCCCGTCGGCTATCTTGCCCGCACGCTCGTCGAGTGCCTTCATGATGGGCGGCCACACGAATTTCATCGTGAACAACGCCAACAAGAAGAACACAACCAGCTGGGAAAACAGCGTTGCGTTCAGATTCACGGTAATCGCTCCTTAAGCGGTAGGGAAGTCGATTACTTGGGCAGGCTGGAAAGGAACGGATTGGCAGTGGTGTACCACAGTGCAATGCCGGTTCCGATAATGAAGGAGGCGTCGATCAGACCGACCAGCAGGAACATCTTGGTTTGCAGCGTGTTCATCAATTCCGGCTGACGTGCGGACGCTTCGAGGAAGCGGCTACCCATGATGCCGATGCCGATACACGCGCCAGCAGCGC
>JBIJDJ010000058.1:0-15256 GCA_044344175.1 Sulfuritalea sp. | reverse complement strand
GAAGATGGAGGACATCACCAAGGAAGGTGGCAGTTTCGTCGTTCGAACATCAAAAGGAAGCTATCGGACGAGCAGCATACTGCTCGCCATAGGCCGGCGCGGCACGCCCCGCAAACTGGGCGTGCTGGGTGAAGATGTTGCCAAGGTCGTATACCGCTTGATCGATCCAGAGCAGTACCGCGGCCAGCATGTCATGGTGGTCGGCGGCGGCGACAGCGCACTGGAAGCTGCCCTGGACATCGCTGACGAACCCGGCACGACCGTTACGCTCTCCTACCGTGGAGCAGCTTTCAGCCGGGTGAAGGCAAAAAATAGAAGCCGCCTTGACGATGCCGTTGCAAAGAATCAGATCAATCTTATGCTTGAGTCCCAACTCACTAATATCAGTCCGGCAAAAATCGGCATCAAATACTCCGGAAAAGAGCTTGAACTGGACAACGACGCAATTATTGTTTGCGCCGGTGGCGAATTGCCAACCCCATTCCTGAAAAAGATTGGCATTACAGTGGAGGCGCGATTCGGGACCTGAAACGAAAGCCGGACAGATTGATTGCGGAAATTGGCGCTTATCCCAGGCTACCATTAACATGCAAGAGTCCAGTTGCTGAGTCCCCCGAAAAACGTCTCTGCGCGATTGTTGCCGCGCTGACGATATCTGCAAATCATATGATGAATCGCCCGCTCGTCATGAATCGTGGTTTCGCGATTCGGCCAGGCGGCAGCGAACTCCACACCGTCGATGTCAGTCAGCCGGCCGGGCCGTGGCAATGACGCCATCAAGCGGCCCGCCAAAGGCTAAACTGCCGGCCATGAATGCTTCACTCGCTCCGGAATCGGTGTTCCGCCTGGCCCCTGTCGCCGTCTCGCCAGCGCCAGCGCGGTGCGTCCCTTCGGGAACTTTTCCATCATGATCGGCGTCTTCGATTCCGGCCTGGGCGGCCTCTCGGTGCTGGCGGCACTGGTCGAGGTCCTGCCGCAGGCCGACTTTGCCTATTACGCCGACACCGCCCACGTCCCCTACGGCAACAAGAGCGAAGCCCAGATCCAGGGACGCGTACTGGCGATCGGCGAGCATCTGGCAAACGACGGCTGCCGCCTGCTGGTGGTGGCCTGCAATACCGCGACAGCTGCCGCAGTACAGGCCCTGCGGGCCGCGCATCCGGGCATCCCCGTGGTGGGCATCGAACCCGGCATTAAGCCGGCGGCTCTGGCGAGCCGAAGTGGCCGTATCGCGGTCCTGACGACGGAAGCCACCGCCAGCAGCCAGCGCCTGAAGCATCTGATCCGCGACCACGCGGGTCAGGTCGAGGTCTTCGTCGAACCCTGTCCGGGCTGGGCCACGCATGTCGAAATGCTGCAGCTGGACGATCCAGCCCTGGCGGCCGACATCCGCGCCCGCGTCGAACCGCTGCTGGACCAGGGCATCGATCGCATCGTGCTCGGCTGCACGCATTACAGCTTTCTCGCGCCGCTGCTGCTGGAAGTGATCGGCACTCGCGCGCAACTGGTCGATGTTGCCGACGCGGTGGCGCGCCAGACACGGCGCCTGGCCGCAGACCTCGCACACGGCTCCGGCCGGCTGCTTCTGCAGGCCTCGGCGCATCCGGAGCGCCTGCACGCCGCTCTGCCCCGCCTGCATCTTGCCCACCTCGCCGCACGTACCGTCTGAGCGCAGAAGGTCCGCCGCACAAATTGCAATCGCGCTTGCGCGGGCATGGCCTGCCGCGGGCTTGAACCAGGGGCGACCGCGGGCTTACCCTGGCAGGTCCTTAGCGGCATCGCCACGCAACACCACATCGCCAAACGCCACCACCCGGTTCCGGCCGCCGTGCTTGGCCAGATAGAGCGCTTCGTCCGCGCACCGAACCAGGCCCTCGGTCGAATCGGAATGCTCCGGCATCGCCGAGATGCCGATCGAGGTCGTGATGCGGATGCGCAGTTCGCCAAACGAGACTGTCGTGTCCTCGAAAAGCTTCAGCAGGTATGCGCCGCGCTCACGTGCAATATCCAACGGCATTTTGGGCAGCACGAGCAGGAACTCCTCGCCGCCGTAGCGGCAAACGATATCCTCCGCGCGGGACTTTTCCTGCAGCAGCTGGCCGAAAACCCGCAGCACTTCATCCCCCGCCTGATGCCCATAGGTATCGTTGACCATCTTGAAGTGATCGACATCGAGCAGCAGCATCGTCAGCGGTGCCCCTTCTCTCTTGCAGCGCGCCAGTTCGCGTTCCAGCGTACCCTCGAGGTAGCGGCGATTGAAGAGGCCGGTAAGGGAATCGCGGTTGGCCTGATCACTCAGCTTCTCCTGCAGATCCTGAATTTTCACGATCTGCTCGTGCAGGATAGAGTTAGCCGCTTCGAGCGAACTTTTCTGGCTATCCAGCGAATCCTGCACTTGGTGCAGTTGCTGAATGTAGGAGAAGAACTCAATGCCTATCAACGATAGATAGATTGCAGTGGCGATAATGGAAGCCAGGGTCACAAGACCGTTGGTGTCCGAGGAAACATGGAATGCGATCACCGCCGTGGAGGCCAGTGCGCCGCTGGTGAATGCAAGGGGACAGATCAGGATACCCGGCACGCCACGAGTTATCGTATGGTTCAACAAGTTGGCGAGAAACAGGGCAACGCTGATCCACAAGGGAAACCCGAGGCCTGCGGCCCATGCTCCGCACAGTACGGCATCGACGATCATGCTGTTGAGTTCGGTCCACCTCCGACTCCCGGCTTTTTGGGTAAGCCAGTTCATCAAATGCGGATAGATCAGGAATTGCCCCACGAACAGGGCCCAGATGAAAAATCCATAGCCCCTCGGCAGTATGTGCAGACCTATCGGCAGGCCGGTCAGGACAAAGGATGCTATCCGCACCCGGTAGCCGTTGGCCTCTACCCAGCTATGGACTCTTGTATGGTTGATCGCGACTGAATTCACACTTTGACTCTCGTGAAGATCACGGCAGACAACCCGGGGGGCGCCGATTTCTCAGCGTCGTTCGGCACGAACCACGCCCGGCACTTCATGCAACAAGGATAACACCTTCTTGAGGGCGCCCTGGTCCGACAATTCGACGACAAAGCCCATATGTGCGATTCCTGCCCTGGATTGCGTCTTGACCGCAGTGACATGGATCGTCTCGCGCGACAGGATGTCCGAGATGTCGCGCAGCAATCCCTGTCGATCCCCGGCGTCGACCAGCAGGCTGACCGGATAGACGGCACCTGACTGGACGCCCCATTCGGCGTCGATGACCCGCTCCGGATTGCGTGCCGCCATGTTGCGAAAGTTTATGCATTCGACCCTGTGGATGGAGATTCCCTTGCCGCGCGTGACGAAGCCGGTGATGGCGTCGGGCGGCATCGGCTTGCAGCAGGTACCGACTTGTGTCAGCAGTTTGTCCACGCCAGCCACCAGAATTCGGCTCTCTCCGGCACGGCTCTTGCGGGTATGAATCTCCGGCTCGGGGAGCAGGACTTCCGCGCCGCCGCGCAAGGCCACATCGATCGCGCGCAGGCCGACTTCACCGCGCGCGGCGCCGAGAAACAGCGCTTCCGCGGATTTCAGCCCGAGCTTGGACGCCAGTTCGTCAAGATTGGCCTGGCTCTGTCCTTCGCGCTGCAACTCGCGGGTGACCATGCTCCGCCCCTGTGTCAGCAGTTCGGCTTCATCCTGCGCCGCAAACCATTGCTTGACCTTCGACCGCGCGCGCGACGTAGCGAGATAGCCTTGCGCCGGATTCAGCCAGTCGCGCGACGGTCCACCGCTCTTGATGCTGACAATCTCTATGCGCTGGCCGTTTTGCAGGGGGGTGCTGAGCGAAGTCATGTGCCCGTCGATCTTCGCCCCGCGACAGCGATGACCGAGATCAGTATGCAGCCGATAGGCAAAATCCAGCGGCGTGGCGCCGCGCGGCAGATCGATCACCTTGTCCTGCGGCGTCAGCACATAAATCGTGTCATCCAGCGCGGCGCGCTTGAACTGCTGCACCCATTCGGCGGAATCGGCGATTTCGTCGCGCCACGATAGCAACTGCCGCAGCCAGGAAATCTTGTCGTCATAGGCGCCGCCGGCCTTTGCCGAACTGCCCGCCTCCTTGTAGCGCCAGTGGGCCGCCACGCCCAGCTCGGCATGTTCGTGCATCTCGCGGGTGCGTATCTGCACCTCCAGAGAACGGCCGTCCCCGTCCTCGACGGCGGTATGCAGCGAACGGTAGAAATTGCCCTTGGGGTGCGATATGTAGTCGTCGAATTCGCCGTGGATCGGCTGCCACAAATGATGCACGATGCCGAGCGCCGTGTAGCAGTCCTTGATGTCATCGACAATGATGCGCACGGCACGCACGTCGTACACTTCGGCAAAGTCGATATCCTTGCCGCGCATCTTGCTCCAGATGCTGAAGATGTGCTTCGGCCGGCCATAGACCTCGGCGCGAACGCCGGCGGCGGCCATCTCCGACCGCAGGAGCCCCACTGCGGCGGTGATGAAGCCTTCGCGCTCCGAACGCTTTTCATCGAGCATCGTCGCGATTCGTTTATAGGTTTCCGGTTCCAGGTAGCGAAAGGAAAGATCCTCGAGCTCCCACTTCACGTGCCAGATACCCAGGCGGTTGGCCAGCGGCGCGTAGATCAACTGGCTTTCCCTCGCCATTTCCTCGCGTACGGCACCCGGCCGGTTGTTGAGAAAGCGCAGGGTCTGCACGCGGCTCGCCAGGCGCAGCAAAACGACGCGGATGTCATCGACCATCGCCAACAGCATCTTGCGCAGAATCTCCGTGTGCGCCTTGACCTCGGCCCCTCCCTCGCCGGACCGTACGCCACCGCCCGCCGCGGCACGCGTCAGCGGGCGCAAGCTGCCCAGACGGTGGAGCCCGGCCACCAGCCCCGCCACCGTATCGCCAAAGCCGACTTTCAGGCGCTCGCCGCAATCCTTGACATGATCGCTGGCGGCAAACAGCAAGGCGGCGATGCGCGCATCGGTATCGAGATCGAGGGAGGCCACAATCAGGGCCATGCCCAGGGCGTGTTGCAAAATGGGTTCGCCGGTACCGAGCAGTTTTTCACCGTAGGCCTCGCGCGCCAGCGTTAGCGCCGCGACCACGCGCGCTGCCGTGGCGTCGGGCAGACCCAGACACAATTGGGACAGCGCGGCGGCTTCGCCATTTGACTGCTGCAGGGAATGCACCACGGAGACCATGCTCAAATTATCCCATGCGGCGCATAATCCGCCGTCCATGAATAAGTCACCCCCTGCTTCCCCCTGCCTGCTGCTGACGCCGGCCAACCTGCTCCGGGACGGGAGCCGGCTCAAGCCGCGGCGCCTGAAATGATGCGCAAGCTCCTTGCCTGGTGGCGTCGTCGTCAGGGTGACCGCCTGCGGATCGACGAATCGCTGTGGGATCAAGTCGAAGCCGGCCTGCCCTTTCTCGGCCACCTCCTGGCCGACGAGCGCCTTGATCTGCGCCTGCTGGCCCGCCAGTTCATCGCCGAAAAGCAGTGGAGCGGCGCACAGGGACTGCAACTGACGCCCCGCATCCAGTTGACCATCGCGCTCCAGGCCTGCCTGCCGATCCTGCACCTGGGGCTCGCCTGGTATTCCGGCTGGGTCGGCATCGTGGTCTATCCTGGCGACTTCGTGATCCCGCGCCGCATGATCGACGAGGATGGCGTGGTACATGAGTTCGACGACGAAGTCATGGGCGAAGCCTGGTACGGTGGCCCCGTGCTGATCTCCTGGTTTGATGATCCGCACGACGCCGAAGGCATCAATGTGGTGATCCACGAGTTCGCCCACAAGCTGGACATGAAAAGCGGCGACGCCGATGGCCTGCCACCGCTGCATGCCGGCATGTCGCGACCGCGCTGGATCGACGTCATGAGCAGAGCCTTCAGTGATTTTCAGCAGCGCGTCGATAGCGGGAAAGAAACGCCCCTCGATCCCTATGGCGCCGAACTGCCGACCGAGTTCTTTGCCGTCACCAGCGAGGCATTTTTCGAAAATCCGGAATTGCTCCAGAGCGAGTACCCGGAGGTCTATGCGCAGTTACGCAGCTTTTACTGCCAGGATCCGCTGAAAAACGCAGCCTATCCTTACAGATCTGGCGTCTTGGAGAATGCTAGGATACGAAACGGATCCGGTGGACAGAATTTGTCGGATGATGCGTAACACCAATGTCTTTAGACATGACGGCCAGCGTGTTGCTGGGCAATCCTATCCAACAGCCGTTTCTGTCGCAGACTATTTGCTTGTCCCGACCAGACTTTCTTCATTCTGCTTATGATCAATCTATATTATGCCGGCTATTTAATTAAAGGCCTTGACACCACCGACGAGAAAATCGAGATACCCGCGGGGGTCTCTGACGTCAAGTCGTTAAGGAGTTATCTCTCGCTACGCGGCGAGCCCTGGCGTTTAATGACCTTGCCGGAAAGATCGCGGGTTGCGGTAAATCACCGCATGGTTCGTGACGATGCGTTGATTTCCGATGGCGACATCATCTCCTTCTTCCCACCAATCGCCGGTGGCTAGACGAGGACGGTTGGCAAGCGAAGAGGACGGGGCAAGTGGCTACCTGTATGGCTGCTAAGGCGGGATTCCCATCAAGAATCACCAGAATGCCGCTTAGATACAGGGCTTCGCCGAGGTGCATGTAGCACCGGGCCCAACGAGGAAAGTCGGCACTGGCGGGACGGTGGCAAACGCCCTGCATTGACCGGAAAACCCTACATAGCCCCGACACGGCCGCAGAAATAGAAAAAGGGCCGCAGAGAAAAACCCTGCAACCCTTGGTATTAGTGGGGTGACCGATGGGGCTCGAACCCACGACAACCGGAATCACAATCCGGGACTCTACCAACTGAGCTACGGCCACCACCGGAACTGCTCGCCGACCGGAATGAAATCCCGGTCGGGCGAGGGGCGAATTATGAGAGAAGGCGGAGAAAGAATCAAGCCTTGCCTTAGCCTTGACTCGACAAGTTCGGAGCATGCCTGCCGCTTGCGCACGCGCAACCCGACTTCCAACTTGCAACTCAGCCCGGTCAGGATCCGTGTACGCTCCAGTATCTGCTGAGCGAGTTCATTCTTCGACCTGGGCAACATGCTCGACATCCTCTACCGCGACGACTGCCTCGTCGCCATCCACAAACCCGCCGGCCTGCTGGTCCATCGCAGCGACATCGACCGCCACGAAACGCGCTTTGCCGTGCAATTGCTGCGCGACCAGATCGGGCGGCGCGTGCATCCGCTGCACCGGCTCGACAAGGGCACCTCGGGCGTGCTGCTGTTCGCCTTCGACGCCGCCAGCGCGCGCGAGGTCGGCGGGCAGTTTCAGCGCGACGAGGTGAACAAGCGCTACCTCGCCGTGGTGCGCGGCTGGCCGCCCGAATCCGGTGTCATCGACCATCCGCTGTCGCGCCGGTTCGATGACTACGGCCGCAAGTTCAGCGCCGACAGCCCGACCGAAGCGCTGCACGCCGTCACCGGATACCGCCGCCTCGCCACCGTCGAACTGCCCGAGGCCGTCGACCGCTACCCGACCTCGCGCTACGCGCTGGTGAGCCTCGCCCCCAAGACCGGCCGCCAGCATCAGTTGCGCCGCCACCTGAAGCACATCGCCCACCCCGTCATCGGCGACGCCACCTGGGGCAAGGGAATCCACAACCGCTTCTTCCAGCAGCGTTTCTGCTGCGGGCGCTTGCTGCTGGCTTGCACCGGCATTGAGCTGCGGCATCCGCGGGATGGGCGCGCGCTGTCGATTGATGCCCCGCTGGAGGAGAGCTTTGCCCGCGTGGTCAGCGTGTTGGGCTGGGGCTCGATTCACGATTAGCTCCGGTCGCAAGCAAAAGTCGGCGCTGACACCACGGCGACGCAAGCCGCGCATGCGCGTAAGATGTCGCCCTTTTCCGCGCTTCCTGCTCCTGGCGCGCGCGGAACCTCTGCCGGGAATTCCTAATGTCCGCTGCCCTCCTCCCTCTGCTTGCCGCCGCGCTCGATGCACGCGCCGAGTTCCTGCCACGTCTGCACGCCGAGCAGACCGACGCCTACCGCCTGTTCCACGGCAGCGTCGAGGGCCATCCCGGCCTGACCATCGACCGCTATGGTGAACTGCTGCTGGTGCAGTGCTTCCACAGCCCGCTGGCGCCGGACAGCCTGGACGCGCTGGAAGGTTTCTATGCTGCCCGCCTGCCCGGCCTGACGCTGGTCTATAACGACCGCAGTCACGCCAATTCGCGCATCGGCAACCCGCTGCCGCCGGACCAGCTCGAAGCGGCGATGATCGCGCGCGAAATGCACGAGATGGGCGTCAGCTACCGCATCGCCGGACGCCACGCCGGGCAGGACCCGTGGCTGTTCCTCGACCTGCGCGCGGCGCGGCGACGGGTGATGCAGGAAGCGGCGGGAAAATCGCTGCTGAATCTGTTCGCCTACACCGGCGGCGTCGGCATCGCGGCGGCGAAGGCCGCGGCGCGCTTCGTGGTCAATGTCGATTTCGCCGATTCGAGCATCATGATCGGCAAGGAAAATGTGCGCCTCAACGAGTTGCCGGTGCGCCCACGCTTCGTCAAGTGCGACGCCTTTGCCGCGATGCGCCAGTATGCGGGCATCGGCCAGCCCGAGCGGGTGCGCGGCAAGCTCATGCCGCCCTTTCCCAAGCTGGAGGCGCAAACCTTCGACCTCGTCTTCCTTGATCCGCCGCGCCATGCCAAGAGCGCCTTCGGCGTGGTGGATTTGATCAACGACTACGCTTCCGTGTTCAAACCGGCCGTGCTGTGCACCAGCGTCGGCGGCACGCTGATCTGCACCAATAACGTGGCCGACGTGAAACGCGACGCCTGGCTGGATCAGTTGCAGCGCAGCGCCGCCAAGGCCGGCCGGCCGATCCGCGAAATGGAATGGATCCTGCCGGAAGCCGACTTCCCCAGTTCCGACGGCCAGCCGCCCCTGAAGATCGCCCTTCTGCGGGTCTAAGTATCGATATTTACGGGCTATTTTGTCCCGACTCAGGCATAATGCGCGGTTCTCCGGCCGCTTCAAGCATTTCCGGCCTGCCTTTCCCTCGAAATTCCCTGCCCCGCGCAGGCACGCCATGACTACCTCCCCAGACCTTAATGCCGCCGGG
The DNA here is from genome assembly GCA_044344175.1 of Sulfuritalea sp. Lineage (GTDB taxonomy): Bacteria > Pseudomonadota > Gammaproteobacteria > Burkholderiales > Rhodocyclaceae > Sulfuritalea. Next base: position 6,140 of record JBIJDJ010000058.1, on the reverse strand, counting down.
TTCGACACCCTCGGGCTTGCCAAACCATTGCTGCAGGCACTTGCCGACGTCGGCTACGAAACTCCATCGCCGATTCAGGCCGCCTGCATCCCGGTGCTGCTGGCCGGGCACGACCTGCTCGGCGAAGCCCAGACCGGCACCGGCAAGACCGCCGCCTTCGCCCTGCCGCTGCTGCAGAAGATCGACCTCAAGCGCGCCGTGCCACAGGCGCTGATCCTGACGCCGACGCGCGAACTGGCAATCCAGGTCGCCGAAGCCCTGCAGAAATACGCCCATCACATGCCCGGCTTTCACGTGCTGCCGATCTACGGCGGACAGAGCATGGTGGTGCAGTTGCGTGCGCTATCGCGCGGCACCCACGTCATTGTCGGCACCCCCGGCCGCGTCATGGACCACCTGGAGCGCAAGAGCCTGGTGCTCAACAACCTGCAGACACTGGTGCTCGACGAAGCCGATGAAATGCTGCGCATGGGCTTCATCGACGACGTCAAGTGGATCCTCGAACACACCCCGGCCGAGCGCCAGACCGCGCTGTTCTCGGCCACCATGCCGGACGCGATCCGCCGCGTCGCGCACCAGCACTTGCGCGAACCGCGCGAGATAAAGATCCGTTCGGCGACGTCCACCGTAGTCGCCACCAGCCAGTCCTATTGCCAGACCCACAGTGGTCAGAAGCTGGAGGCACTGACGCGCATCCTCGAAGTCGAGGACGATTTCGATGCCGCCCTGATTTTCGTGCGGACCAAGACCGCCACGGTGGAACTTGCCGACAAGCTCGAGGCGCGCGGCTATTCGGTTGCCGCACTGAACGGCGACCTGACCCAGGGCCTGCGCGAGCAGGTCATCGAGCGCCTCAAGGCCGGCACCATCGACATCGTGGTCGCCACCGACGTCGCCGCGCGCGGCCTCGACGTGGCGCGCGTCAGCCATGTCATCAACTACGACGTGCCCTATGACACCGAAGCCTACGTGCACCGCATCGGCCGCACCGGCCGCGCCGGGCGCACCGGTCGCGCCATCCTGTTCCTGGCGCCGCGCGAAATGTACATGCTGAAGCTGATCGAGCGGGCGACCAAGCAGAAGATCACCGCGCTGACCATGCCGACCCCGGGCGAAGTGGCCAACCGCCGCGTCGCGCAGTTCACCCAGCAGATCGTGGACATCATCAAGACCGAAAAGCTGGATTTCTTCTTCGACGTGGTGCGCCGCATGGAAGGCGAGCAGGACATCGCCGCACGCGAGATCGCCGCCGCCCTGGCCTGGCTGGCGACGCGCGAACGTCCGCTGCAGATGCCGGGTGCCAACGACCACGCGCCGCGCGATGCCGCCGCGGCGCCCACCGCCGTCTCGTCAGCGCCGACTTTTGTCCGCGACACCGAGCGCAAACCTGACTTCAAGCCCCGCGCCAAGCCGGATGAAAGCGCCCCCGCCGCCGAAGCCCGCCGCGAGCGCCCTGTCAAGGAAGGCCGCAGCGACACCCCGGTCAAGCAGCGCAGTTTCGCCGAGGGTGCCACGATGCAGCGTTACCGCATCGAGATCGGCCGCAACCAGGGCGTGCTGCCCAAGGAAATCGTCGGCGCCATCGCCAATGAAGCGGGCATTGCCGGCAAGGACATCGGCCAGATCAACCTGTTCGAGGACTACAGTTCGGTGGAACTGCCGGCAAACCTGTCGGATGACCTGATGGACATCCTGCGCCGCATCCGCGTGCGTCAGTTCGCGCTCAAGACGCGGGTCATGGAAGCGGGCGAGTTCGTCGACACCCGCCCGCCGCGCCGTGCACCGCCGGCTCGCGACAGCAAGAAGCCGGACTGGAAGAAGCCCGCCGGTGCGAAGCCGGCTTGGCAGAAGCGGGAACGCTAAGCCCCGCAACAGAGTTCAGAGGAGGAGTTTTCATGGCCATCTACAGCCTCGGCAACCGCCAGCCCGTCCTCGGGCATGAGGCCTGGGTCGCTCCCAATGCGACTGTCATCGGCGACGTCCGTCTTGGCGACAATGCCAGTATCTGGTGGAACGCCGTCGTGCGCGGCGACAACGACACGATCACCATCGGTGCCAACAGCAACATCCAGGACGGCTCCGTTCTGCACGTCGATGCCGGCGTGCCGCTCACCATCGGCACCAACGTCACGGTCGGCCATCTGGTAATGCTGCATGGCTGCACCATCGGCGAGGAATCGCTGATCGGTATCAAAAGCGTGATCCTCAACAAGGCCGTGATCGGCCGCCACTGCATCATCGGCGCCAATTCGCTGATCCCCGAAGGCAAAGTGATCCCGGAACGTTCGCTGGTGATGGGTTCGCCGGGCAAGGTGGTGCGCCAGCTCTCCGACGAGGAAGTCGCGCGCCTGCTGCTGGCGGCGCAGGGCTACGTGGAAAACGCGCGGCGCTACCGGGCCGGCCTGCTACAGACGGACTGAGTCACTTCGCCGCGGCGGGCTTGGCCGGCGTCGTCGATGGTGTCGACGGAGCCTTCTGCGGCACCTGGACGAAAATCTCGCCTTCCTTGATCATGCCCAGTTCATAACGGGCGCGCTCTTCGATGGCATCCAGGCCTGACTTGAGATCGCGCACTTCGGCATCCAGGCCGGCATTGCGCTGCTCCAGCTTCTGGTTGACCTGGCGCTGCGCCTGCAACTGGCGCTCGTAGTCCCAGACGCGGATCCAGCCGCCCTTGCCCAGCCACAACGGATACTGCAGCAGGGCGATGAGGAAGACCAGCGCCAGCGTCGGCCAATTCATTGCGAACCGCCGCGGAGCCTACTTCCTGATGTTGTAGAAGGCGTCCAGACCCGGATAAGTCGCCGTGTCGCCAAGATCTTCCTCGATGCGCAGCAACTGGTTGTATTTTGCGATGCGATCCGAGCGTGAGAGCGAGCCGGTCTTGATCTGGCCGGCGTTGAGGCCAACGGCGATATCGGCGATGGTCGAATCCTCGGTTTCACCGGAGCGGTGCGAGATTACCGACGTATAGCCGGCGCGCTTGGCCATTTCGACGGCGGCAAAAGTCTCGGTCAGGGTGCCGATCTGGTTGATCTTGACCAGGATCGAATTGGCGATGCCCTGCTGGATGCCCTGCTTGAGGATCTTCGGATTGGTGACGAAAATGTCGTCGCCGACGATCTGCACCCGCTTGCCCAAGCGGTCGGTGAGCAGTTTCCAGCCCGGCCAGTCGCCTTCGGCCATGCCGTCCTCGATGCTGATGATCGGGTAGCGGTCGGCCAGGGTCGCGAGGTAGTCGGTAAAGGCTTCCGAGCTCAGTTCCAGCTTTTCCGAGGCGAGTACATAGCGGCCGTCGCGGAAGAACTCGGAAGCCGCGCAGTCCAGTCCAAGCACGACATCCTGACCCGGCGTGTAACCGGCCGACTCGATCGCCCTGAGGATCAGTTCGATGGCTTCGTCGTTGCCGGACACATTCGGCGCAAAACCGCCCTCGTCGCCGACGGTGGTCGGGTAACCCTTCTTGTCGACCAGTTTCTTGAGGTGATGGAACACCTCGGCGCCGCAGCGCAGCGCCTCGCGGAAGCTGCCGGCACCTACCGGCAGGATCATGAATTCCTGGATGTCGAGATTGTTGTTGGCGTGCGCCCCGCCATTGATGACGTTCATCATCGGCACCGGCATCTGCATCGGACCCGAACCGCCGAAATAGCGGTACAGCGGCAAACCGGCCTCCTCTGCAGCCGCCTTGGCCACCGCCATCGAGACGGCAAGAATGGCGTTGGCGCCCAGACGCGACTTGTTCTCGGTACCGTCCAGATCGATCAGGGCCATGTCGACGAAGGACTGTTCCTCGGCGTCGAGGCCGATGATGGCTTCGGAAATTTCGGTATTGACGTTCTCGACGGCCTGCACCACGCCCTTGCCCAGGTAGCGTGCCGGATCGCCGTCGCGCAGTTCGATGGCTTCGCGCGAGCCGGTGGAAGCACCGGAGGGCACCGCAGCGCGGCCCATGACGCCGGATTCGAGCAGGACGTCGGCTTCGACGGTGGGATTGCCGCGTGAGTCGAGAATCTCGCGGGCGACGACATCAACGATTGCACTCATGATGGTTTCCTCGTAAATGAACAAATAAGCTTCTGCGAGCAGCACGTCTGAATCGAACACGTCTGCCCGCACTTCACGTGCAGCAGAATATTCGGGGGAATCGGCGAAGGGCCGCGCGGCTTCCAGTTTGGGAAATTTCGCCACGACCGGGCGCTGCGGCTGCCGGCGGCGTTCATACCGACATCCCTTTGCGCTTGACCAGTGCGTCGAGTTCCACCAGTTGTTCGAGAAGCGCCGCCATATGTGGCAACGGCCAGGCATTGGGGCCATCCGACATCGCCTTAGCCGGATCGGGATGGGTTTCCATGAACAGGCCGGCGACGCCGACGGCAACGGCCGCGCGCGCCAGAACCGGGACGAACTCGCGCTGACCGCCGCTCCTGTCGCCCTGCCCGCCCGGTAGTTGCACCGAATGCGTGGCATCGAACACCACCGGGCAGCCGGTCTCGCGCATGATCGCCAGGCTGCGCATGTCGGACACCAGGTTGTTGTAGCCGAAGGAGGCGCCGCGCTCGCAGACCATGATGCTGTCAGCGCCGCTGTTGGCTTCTTTCGCCTTGAGCACCACCTGCTTCATGTCGCCCGGCGCCATGAACTGGCCCTTCTTGATGTTCACCGGCTTGCCCGATGCGGCGCAGGCCTGGATGAAGTCGGTCTGGCGACACAGGAAAGCCGGGGTCTGCAGCACATCGACGACGGCGGCAACGGCCGCCACTTCGTGTTCGGCATGCACGTCGGTCAGCACCGGCACGCCGAGCTGTTTCTTCACATCGGCCAGGATATCGAGCCCCTGATCCATGCCGAGGCCACGGAAGGACTTGCCGGAACTGCGGTTGGCCTTGTCGTAGGAGGACTTGTAGATGAAACTCAGGCCCAGCTCGCGGCAAATATCGCGCAAAGTTCCCGCAGTATCGAGCGCCATGTCGCGCGATTCGATGACGCAGGGACCGGCGATCAGGAACAGAGGCTGATCGAGTCCCACCTCAAAGCCGCACAGCTTCATGGTGCGGCTTTCCATGTCGGGCCACAGAGCTTCACTTGATGCCCTTGCGCGCCAGCGCCGCCCTGACGTAGGCAATGAACAGGGGATGCCCTGTGCGCGGGTTGGAGGTGAATTCGGGGTGGAACTGCACGCCGACGAACCACGGGTGGGTTGCCGCCGGCAGTTCCATCATCTCGGGCAGATCCTCGGTCGGCGTGCGCGCCGAAATCACCATGCCCGCAGCTTCGAGCTTCGGCACGTAAGTGTTGTTGACCTCGTAGCGGTGACGATGCCTTTCGTTCACCTCTGCACCGTAGATCTTCGACGCCAGCGTGCCGGGCTTGATCGGACAACGCTGGGCGCCGAGGCGCATCGTGCCGCCGAGATCAGAACTTGCGTCGCGCTTTTCGACGCGACCCTCGCGGTCCTGCCACTCGGTGATCAGCGCGACCACCGGGTGCGGCGTATCGGCATCAAACTCGGTACTGTTGGCGCCCTCGAAACCGGCGACATGGCGGGCGAACTCGATGGTGGCGAGCTGCATGCCGAGACAAATGCCCAGATACGGCACCTTGTTTTCCCGCGCGTAGCGGATCGCCGCGATCTTGCCCTCCGTACCGCGCCGGCCGAAGCCGCCGGGGACCAGCACCGCATCCATGGTCGCCAGCGCGTCGGGGCCGTTCTTTTCGATGTCTTCGGAGTCGATGTAATGGATGTTCACCTTGCTGCGGGTATGGATGCCGGCATGGACCAGTGACTCGGTGAGCGACTTGTAGGATTCGGTGAGGTCGACGTACTTGCCGACGAAGGCGACATTGACTTCATGCTGCGGATGCTCCAGCGCATCGACCAGCTTTTTCCACACCGAGAGATCGGCGGCGCGCGCCAGGATGCCCAGCTTGTGGCAGACGATCTCGTCGATCATCTGGTCGTGCAGCATGGCCGGGATCTTGTAGATGCTGTCGGCATCGAGGGCGGAAATCACCGCCTCGTGCTGGACGTTGGTAAACAACGCGATCTTGCGCTTTTCCTCGACCGGAATCTCGCGGTCGGCGCGGCACAACAGGATGTCGGGCTGGATGCCGATCTCGCGCAGTTCCTTGACCGAATG
>JBIJDJ010000004.1:0-48003 GCA_044344175.1 Sulfuritalea sp. | reverse complement strand
AGCACCTGGGCGTGCTCGGCATCACGGTGAATGCCGAAAAGGAAGTGATCTACATCGTCGCGCCGTCAGATCATGCCGACCACATTTTCGAGCGCGTCTTCGTCGCCGCCAAACTGGATACGCCGGGCATGGGGATGATCTACATGTCGCCGCTGGAAAAAATGGCGACCTATGTGCCGCCCGAAGTGGCGGCGCGTTTCGGCCACCATGACTGAGCCCGTCCGCCTGCCGCCGCTGCGCGGCGATTTCCGCGTCATCACCTGCCTGATGCCGGCCGGGCGTGGCGCCGCGGTGATGGAGGCCCTGCGCAGCGAGCAGGGTGTGGTCAGCGTCAGCGTCCATCACGCGCGCGGCATAGGCACGCACAGCCTGCGCCATCGGGTGTATTCGGACGAGAAGCAGGTGCTTACCGCCGTGGTCGCCGCCGAGCAGGGCGATGCCGTGTTCGAACTGGTCTACTTCACGGCCGGTCTGAATGCGCCGCATGCCGGCATGGTGATGATGGGCCATGCCTTTCGCGCGGCGGGGGTGGCGCTCCTGCCGCTGGTCGGGGAGGACGTGCAGTAGCTTCCGCGCTGACTTCCCGGTGCCGGCGTAGCTGCAGGGAACAGCGGGTAAAATCAATCGATTCGAATAGTCGGTGCCGACGCGACGGCGTCCTGTTCCAGAGCCCATGATTTCCGACGGCAACACTCAGGAGGTTTTTCACCGCGCGCGGCTGTCGATCGGCATTGCGCTGCTCGCCTTCGCCGCGATCATGGGTATCGGCACGGTAGGTTACAAGTACCTCGGCGGCGCCGAAACCAACTGGGTCGACGCCCTCTACATGACTTTCCTGATGGTTGCGACGATCGGTTATGGCGCCGGCGTGGAGATCTGGCACCGGCCGGAGGTCGAGTTTTTCACCATGGCGATTTCATTTTCCGGAATCGCCATAATGACCTACTTCTTTTCAAGCGTGACGGCCATCGTTCTGGCCAGCGATTTCGACAAGTCGATGCGGAGACGGCGGATGGACAAGATCATGAAGAAGCTGCACGGGCACTACATTGTTTGCGGATTCGGCCGGGTCGGGCGCAATGTCGCGCAGGAGCTCGAGGCTACCAACCGCCACTACATCGCTGTCGACGAGAAGCTGGAGCAGCTCGAGGCGCAGGCGGAGAAGAAGCGCGGCCTGCTCTACATTCATGGCGACGCGGTTGACGACGACGTGCTGATCGAGGCGAACATTCTCGACGCCCATGGCGTTTTCGCCGTCACCGGCGATGACAGCCGCAACCTGATGATCGCCCTGACCGCCAAGCAACTGGCGCCTGCCGTACGCGTCGTCGCCCGCTGCAACGAGATGCGCAATGTCGAGAAGATGCGGAAGGCGGGTGCCGACGCCATCGTCTCGCCCAACTTCACCGGCGGCATGCGCATCGCCTCGGCGATGATCCGGCCGCACGTGGTGTCCTTCCTCGATGAAATGCTGCGCACCGAGCACAAGCTGCGCGTCGAGGAGGTGGTGGTGCCGGACAGCTTCATGCCCAAGGCCATGGGCAAGCTCGCCCTCAGGGGGACAGGCTACATCCTGCTTGCCGTGCGCACGGGCAACGACTGGACCTTCAATCCGCCTGACGATTTCATCGTCGAGCCGGGCCACGCCCTGATTGCGATGGCCTCGCCGCACGGCCGCTTCGAGATCGAGTCGGCGCTGTTCCTGATGGACGGCAACTGATCTTCACAGTCTTTCAGCGGGCCTGGATGGGACGTCCCGAGGTGATGAAAAGCAGGGTACGCGCTTCGCGGATGTCGGCGTGCAGGGCTTCCACCAGAGGCGGATTGATCGGTTTGTCGGCGACCCAGTCGATGACGAAGTTTGCTCCCGAACCGCCCGAGGAATCGGAGCGCGGAACATAGAGCTCATAGGTTCCCAGTGGCGGAATGCTTTGCTGCTTGGGCAGGAATTCGCGCAGCAGCTTGCCGCCGGTGTTGTAGTAGCGCGCGCTGACGATCTTCATGCCGGCGCCGGGATCGGTGTTGCGGATGCTTATATGGGTGGATACGAGCGTCTCCGACGGTTTGCCGGTACGGGGGTTGACGTCGCCGTGGTAGAGGTGCGAATAGATCGGCAGGTAGACCGACTGACCGGCCGAAGGCGGCAGCATTTCCTGCGCTGCGGCGAAGGCATGCAGGCACAACAGCACGGCGGCCAGAAGCGGACGGACAAGCAAGCGCACGGCGGATCTCCCTCGAAATGACATCGGAACAACTATAACTGATCGGTGCGCCCTGGTGCCTTCACTATAATGTTTTGGGTACCCTGGGTGCGATCCGGAAAAATTGCAAGCCATGCGATAGATCCGTGAGTGTCCGACTAGGCCGCAAACGGAGGAACAAATGCAACTCCTGCTGATCTTCGGTATCGCCTTCGCCGTCGCCGCGGTGATGTTTGCCTTGCAGAACAACGTACCGGTGACGGTAAGCCTGGTCTTCTGGAGCTTTAACGGCTCGCTGGCGATGGTGTTGCTGCTGGCGATTGGTCTCGGGGCAATTATTGCCGGACTGGTGTCGTCGCCGGCAGTTATCCGGGGACAGTGGGCAACGGCGCGTTTGCGCCGCCAGGTGGCTGCGCTCGAGGGCGACAAGGCCGACCTGGCGCAGCGCGTCGGCGCCCTCGAGGCTGAGCTGAGACGGGTGACTCCGTCGGCTGAAATTGCGCTGGGCCAGCCCAGGCCCTACGTCGGGCTGAAGACGCTGCTGACCTCCGGCGGCAATCCGGGGTCCGACCGGGAGGCGTGATTCCGTTGCGACGACTTGAGCATCGCGACCTTGATTGCGGCACGGCATGCCTTGGGCGTCGGGCTGACCGGCTGCTTCCGCCACACCGACAACCGCGCCGGCTGACACGGTCTTGCGCAGTATTGCCGGCGCGGGAGCGATGCTAAACTCCAATCTCGTCTTGCGCCGGAGAGAGCAATGAAACGTTGTTCAGTGATGGTATGGGTTTCCCTGCTGGCCTCGCTGTTGGCCCCGACGGCGATGGCCGCCGATGTGCCCTTCGAGGCCGTACCTACCTTGGCCGGCATCCCCATCGGCTTCATCCTGTTTGGCCTGACACTGCTCGGCGTTGCACTGTTTCACAAGCACACCTTCTACGTCGCGATCGCCGGTGTCGTGACCATTTCCGCTTACAAGATCATTTTCACCGGATTCAAGACCGGCCCCGGCATCGCTGGTTTTGTGGCGCACCTCGGCCACGAATGGGTGACGCTGGCCAACCTGTTCGGTCTGTTGATGGGCTTCGCCCTGCTGTCGCGGCATTTCGAGAAAAGCCATGTGCCCGTCATCCTGCCCAAGTATTTGCCGGACGACTGGAAGGGCGGCTTCGTCATGCTGGTGATGGTTTTTGTTCTCTCCAGCTTCCTCGACAACATTGCGGCGGCCCTGATCGGCGGTGCCATGGCGCACCAGTTGTTCAAGGCGAAGGTGCATATCGGCTACCTGGCCGGCATCGTCGCGGCCTCCAATGCCGGCGGCGCCGGCAGCGTGGTGGGTGACACCACCACGACCATGATGTGGATCGCCGGGGTCTCGCCGCTGACGGTGTTCGATGCCTATGCTGCTTCCGTCGTCGCGCTGATTTTCGTTGCCGTGGTGGCGGCCAAGCAGCAGCATGCCTACTCGCCGATCCTGAAGCACTCTCACGAACACACCCGCGTCGATTGGGCGCGCATCGGCATCGTGGTGCTGATCCTGGTGGCCGCCATGGCGACCAACATTGTGATCAACACACAGATGCCGGAGAAGGCCGATCATTTCCCCTTCATCGGCGCCGCCGTCTGGGTGGCGTTGCTGGTGACGATTCCGGTGCGCCGGCACGACTGGGAAATCATGCCCGAAACCTTGAAGGGCACCATCTTCCTGCTCTCGCTGGTGACCTGTGCCTCGATGATGCCGGTCGAAGCGCTGCCGGCAGCTTCGTGGCAATCGGCGCTGGGCCTCGGTTTCGTTTCCGCCGTGTTCGACAACATTCCGCTGACCGCGCTGGCGCTGAAGCAGGGCGGTTACGACTGGGGCTTCCTGGCCTATGCCGTCGGCTTCGGCGGATCGATGATCTGGTTCGGTTCATCCGCGGGTGTGGCGCTGTCCAACATGTATCCGGAAGCCCGGTCGGTCGGGCGCTGGCTTAAGGAAGGCTGGCATGTGGCGGTGGCCTACGTGTTGGGCTTCTTCTTCATGCTGGCGGTGCTTGGCTGGCATCCGGATGCGCCGCTCAAGACGGTACCGGCCGTCGTGATTTTGGTGCCGGTTGCCGTGGCGCCAGCGCCGACTTCTTCAGCGGCTCCGGCGCCGGCTCCGATCGGCGCGCCGGGCTACCAGTAGCCGCCGGTGGTTCCGGGCTTCCGCTCTTGAACTTTCCGGGATTTGCCGCATCTATGCTGGCGCACGCGCGAAAATCGCGCCACTGCCCATTGAGTTTTCTCCTGGAGATCCGCAAATGAAACGCATCGTACTGTTCCTCGTCACCAACCTCGCCGTGATGCTGGTGCTGTCCATCGCCGCCAGCGTGCTGGGAGTGAACCGTTACCTGACGGCCAACGGTCTGAACCTGGGAATGCTGCTGGTCTTCGCCGGCATCATGGGCTTCGGCGGTTCCTTCATTTCGCTGCTGATGTCGAAGATGATGGCCAAGTGGTCCACCGGTGCGCGCATTATCGACAGCCCATCCACCTCGACCGAGTTCTGGCTGGTCGAGACGGTGCGCAAGCAGGCCGAAAAGGCCGGCATCGCGATGCCTGAAGTCGCCATTTACGAAGGCGAGCCGAATGCCTTCGCCACCGGCCCTTCCCGCAACAATGCGCTGGTCGCCGTATCCACCGGTCTGTTGCAGGGCATGAGCAAGGAAGAAGTCGAGGCCGTGCTGGCGCATGAGGTCAGCCACGTCGCCAACGGCGACATGGTGACGCTGACCCTGATCCAGGGTGTGGTCAATACCTTCGTCATCTTCCTCTCGCGCGTCGTGGGGTATCTCGTCGACAGCTTCCTGCGCCGCGGCGACAGCCAGTCTTCCGGCCCGGGCATCGGCTACATGGTTACGGTGTTTGTCTGCGATCTTCTGTTCGGCGTGCTGGCCAGCATCATCGTCGCCTGGTTCTCGCGCCAGCGCGAATTCCGCGCGGATGCCGGCGCAGCCGGCCTGATGGGGTCGCCGCGGCCGATGATTTCCGCGCTGCAGCGCCTCGGCGGCATGGCGGTTGAGCCGCTGCCGAAGAGTCTTGCCAGTTCCGGCATCGCCGGCGGGCCGGGCTTCATGGCGCTGTTTTCCAGCCATCCGAGCATGGAAGAGCGCATCGCGGCCTTGTCTGCGCAGGGTCGGTGAGCCTTCCCTTGCTCCGGTGTCATGCAAGGCCCCCGCAGTTTGCGGGGGCCTTTGTTTTACTGTTGGCCGCAGCGCCCGCCTGGGCGGCGGGCTCCGGCGTGGTCGGCACCAACCTGTTGTGGCTGGCGCTGATCCTGATGTCCGCCCGGATGTTTTCTCCGCTGGCGCAAAAGCTGGGTTTCCCTGCCGTGCTGGGCGAACTGCTGCTCGGCGTGCTGCTGGGCAATCTCGTGCTGCTGGGTTTCAGTGCCTTTGAATCCATCAAGCACGATCCGGCCGTGGCCTTCATTGCCGAACTCGGCGTTGTCGTCCTCCTGCTGCAGATCGGGCTGGAAACCCGGCTGGCCGAACTGATCAAGGTCGGCCCGCGTGCCCTGGCCGTAGGCACGGTGGGCATCGCCGTGCCCTTCGTGCTGGGCGCGTACGTGGTGGGACCATGGCTGCTGCCGGGACTTTCCGGCCATACCTATCTGTTCCTCGGCGCGACGCTTGCCGCCACCTCGGTCGGCATTACCGGCCGCGTCTTCCGCGATCTGGGCAAGCTCGATACGCCGGCGGCGCGCATCGTGCTCGGCGCGGCGGTGATCGACGACGTGCTGGGACTGGTGATTCTTGCCGTGGTGTCCAGCCTGGTGAAAGTCGGCTCGGTGAGCGTGGGTCAGGTCGGCGGCATCATTGCCCAGGCCGTGATTTTCCTCGCCGGTTCGATCTGGATCGGACGCATGATCGCGCCGCATTCCAGCCGCTGGCTGGCGAAACTCGATGCCGGTCCCTCGATGCTGTTCGCCCAGGTGCTGGCCACCGGGCTTTTCCTCGCCTGGCTGGCGCATGCCATCGGCCTGGCGCCGATCATCGGCGCGTTTGCCGCCGGCCTGCTGTTCGAACCGATTTTCCTGCGCGACTTCGATCGCCCGGCCATCGTGCGCGAGATCGAACCCCTGCTGCCGGCCGGCGATCCCGGGCTGGCCGAGCGCCTGCGGCCGATCCTGCTCAAGCACGGCGGCCACCAGCACGAACACATGATCGAGCCGATCGGCTATTTCTTCGTTCCGGTGTTTTTCGTCCTCACCGGCATGCAGGTGGATTTGAATACCCTGGCCGATCCGAAGATTCTCGGCATCGGGTTGGGCGTTACCGTCGCAGCGATCGCCGGCAAGCTTGTCGCCGGTCTCGCCGCAGGCCCATCGGGCAAGTGGCTGGTGGGTTGGGGCATGGTGCCACGTGGCGAGGTAGGCCTGATCTTCGCCATGGTCGGCAAGCAGCTCGGCGTGATGACCGAGTCCATGTTCTCGGTCATCGTGATGATGGTCATCCTGACCACGCTGATCACGCCGCCGGTGCTGACCTGGCTCCTCAAGCGGCAGTAGGCCGCCGGCCGGGTACGGCGGCGCCGCTATAATTCGCGGCTTCGCCCACCGAACGCCATCGTGTCCGAGCGCCTTGCCGTATTGCTCCAGTATCTGCTGCCCAAGCAGGCGCTCACCGCGCTTGCCGGCAAGTTCGCCGCGGCCCGAGCCGGCGGCCTCACCACCTCCGTGATCCGCTGGTTTGTCGGCCGCTACCGTGTAAATATGGCCGAGGCGGCGAATCCTGACATCGCCGGCTATGCGAGCTTCAACGAGTTCTTCATGCGGTCGCTGCAGCCCGATGCGCGGCCGCTGGCTCAAGCCGATTTCATCTGCCCGGTGGATGGCGCGATCAGCCAGTTCGGCGCCATCGATCATGACCGTATTTTCCAGGCCAAGGGCCACAACTATTCAACGACTGCGCTGGTCGGCGGCGATGCCGTGCTGGCTGCGCAATTCGAGAACGGCCACTTCGCCACGTTGTATCTCAGCCCGAAGGACTACCACCGCATCCACATGCCTTGCGCGGGAAAACTCACGCGCATGATCCACGTGCCGGGAGACTTGTTCTCGGTGAATCCCGTCACGGCGCGCGGCGTGCCGGGACTCTTCGCCCGTAACGAGCGCGTGGTCTGCGTTTTCGAGGGCGAGGACGGTCCGTTCGTCATGGTGCTGGTCGGCGCCACCATCGTCGGCAGCATGGCCACGGTGTGGCACGGCGTGGTGAATCCGCCGCGCCCCGGCCATCTGCGCGAATGGTGCTACGAGGATCAGCAATTGCGCTTCCGGCAGGGCGATGAAATGGGGCGCTTCCTGCTCGGCTCGACCGTGGTCATGCTGTTTCCGCAGCAAACGCTCGCCTTCAATCCGGACTGGTCGCCGCAGCGGTCGATACGCTTCGGCGAGAAGATGGGCGGCCGCACGGGCTGATTTGCCGGTCTGCCGGCAAAGCCGAACCCCCTTCCGTCACCGTAGCCGGTTCCGCTGATTCAAGCGCCTCTTGTTTGGCGCGACCTGCCCGGACAGGGCATTCAACGACGAGAACTCTTCATAAAGCACATTCGGTTTGCTTTGTATCCATATTGTTTTTATTGAATATTTTATTGATAAAAAATCTCGACTTACGCATCTAAGCCCTTGTTGCACTTGAAAAAACCGGACATTTATTCTTGACCGGCACCAAGAAGTGTCATAAAGTGGGATCTTGTGGGGGTTAGTGGGAAATTTTGGTCGAAAGAAGGCCTGATTCCCTTCCTGAGGAGATCCGATGTTCCAGGGTGCGGCAGCGCTGAATCTCGATGCCAAGGGCCGGATGGCCGTTCCGGCGCGGCATCGCGACGCCCTCGTCGCCCTGGGCGAAGGCCGTCTGGTGCTTACCGCCCATCCCCATCGCTGCCTGCTGCTCTATCCCCAGCCTGCGTGGGAGCCGATTCGCGCCCAGATCCTCGCCGCGCCCAGCCTGCAAGTTGAATCCGCCATGGTGCGGCGCCTGCTGGTCGGCTTTGCCGAGGATGTCGAACTCGATGGTGCCGGACGCCTGCTGATCTCGCCCTCCCTGCGTCAGTACGCCGGGCTGGAGAAGGAAATCTGGCTGATCGGGCAGGGGCGCCATTTTGAAATCTGGTCGGCCGCCGGCTGGAAGGCGCAGCAGGAAGCGATCTTCGCCGTCGGCGACAAGCTCTTGCCTCCGGGCCTGGAAAACCTTGCGCTGTGAGCGCCGACACTCACGTCAGCGTGCTGCTCGCCGAGGCGGTCGCAGCGCTGGCGATCCAGCCGGCCGGAATTTATGTAGATGCCACCTTCGGCCGCGGCGGGCACAGCCGGGCGATTCTTGCCGCGCTCGGGACGGCAGGGCGTTTGATCGCACTCGATCGCGATCCAGCCGCGATCGCCGCCGGAGCCGCCATTGCCGATCCGCGTTTCACCCTCGTGCATGCGGCGTTCAGCGAGTTCGACTCGGTGCTGGACAAGCTCGGTGTGATGCAGGTGGATGGGGTGTTGCTGGATATCGGTGTTTCATCACCGCAACTGAATACGCCCGAACGGGGCATGAGCTTTCGTTTCGATGCGCCGCTGGACATGCGCATGGATACGACGCAGGGGGAGACCGCCGCTGAGTTTCTGGCGCGGGCATCGCAAGCAGAACTAGAAAAGGTGATCAGAGACTATGGCGAAGAACGGTTTGCTCATGCGATTGCAAAGGCGCTTGTTGCTGCTCGGGGCGAGCACGGTATTTCAAGGACAGGACAGCTTGCCACGCTCGTGGCGCAAGTCGTCCGCACGCGGGAACCGGGTCAGCACCCGGCGACGCGGACTTTTCAGGCTCTACGGATTCACGTCAATCGGGAGCTTGAGGAACTGTCGTTAGCCCTGCCGCGGGCCGTTGCACGATTGGTACCGGGAGGACGTCTGGCCGTGATCTGCTTTCATTCGCTGGAGGATCGCATCGTCAAACGCTTCATGCGCGATGCGGCACATCCGCCGCAACCGCCCAAGGGGGTGCCGGTGCGCGCGGTCGATCTGCCGAAGCCGGTGATGAATCTGGCGGGCAAGGCGATCTTTCCATCGGATGCCGAAATCGCCGCTAATCCGCGCTGCCGCAGCGCAGTGCTGCGCGTGGCGCAGAAGGTCTGACGGTCATGGCGACAAATGCCACGCCTGATTATGAAACCGTTCGCACTGAGCCTGTCGAAGGATTCTTCGACCGTTCAACAGGCTCACGGCTCGGGGCAAAAGGTAACGCTGTTGTTCCATTGCGCTAACACCACATGGCACGGCTCAATTTCATACTCGTCATGATTCTCCTGGTCTGCGCCCTGTCGGTGGTGGCCTCCAATCACCGTGCGCGCAAAGTCTTTACCGAACTGGAGAGCGGGCAAAAGCGCATGCGTGATCTGGATGTGGAATGGGGACAACTGCAGCTTGAGCAAAGCACTCTCGCCGCCCATGTCCGGGTGGCAACGGTCGCTCGCGACAAGCTTGGCATGAAGCCTCCCGCGCCGGGGCAGATCATCTCTGTCGATGCGGCGGCGGGGAAATGACTTCACGATGAAATCCATCAAGTTCAGCACGAGCCCGCTGCTTTCCGAGCGCTTGCCACCCTGGCGGCAGCGCGTGGTACTGGTGGTATTGCTCGGCGCCTTCGCCACTCTGATCGGGCGCTCGCTCTACCTGCAAGCCTTCAACAACGAGTTTCTCGGCGACAAGGGGCGCGCCCGCTTCGAGCGGGTGATCGACATTTCCGCGACCCGTGGCCGCATTACCGACCGCCACGGCGACGTGCTCGCGGTATCCACGCCGGTGCGCTCTATCTGGGCCATTCCGGAGGACGTGGAACTGACGCCGGCCCAGGCGCGCGATCTGGCGGCCCTGCTCGAGATCGACGTGCGCGAGATCAATCGCAAGCTGGCGACCGAACGCGATTTCGTTTACGTCAAGCGCCAGTTGCCGCCTGACCTGGCGGACCGGATAACGGCGCTGAAACTGCCCGGCATCCACCAGAAGAACGAATACCGGCGCTACTACCCCTCGGGTGAAGTGATGGCGCATATGGTGGGCTTTACCGGGGTCGAGGATACCGGCCAGGAAGGCATCGAACTGGCGTTCAACAGCCAGTTGTCGGGCAAGCCCGGTTCGCGCCGCGTCATCAAGGATCGCCGCGGCAACGTGGTCGAGGATGTCGAAAGCATTAACCCGCCGCTGGAGGGCAAGGACATCGTGCTCGCCCTCGATTCGAAGGTGCAGTATCTGGCCTACAGCCACCTCAAGCAGGCGCTCGAGGAAAATCGCGCCAAGGCGGGCGGCGTGGTCGTGCTCGACGCACGCAGCGGCGAAATTCTGGCCCTGGCGAATCTGCCGACCTACAACCCGAACAATCGCGTCAAGCTCGCCGGCGCGCAATTGCGCAACCGCGCGCTGACCGATAGTTTCGAACCCGGCTCGACCATGAAGCCGTTCACCGCGGCGCTGGCGCTGGAAACGGGCAAGGTGCGCTCCGATACGCAGATCCAGACCGCGCCGGGAAAAATGACCATCGGTTCGGCGACGATTTCGGATGCCCACGTCCATGGCGTCCTGACCGTGGCGCAGGTGATCCAGAAGTCCTCCAACATCGGTGCCGCCAAGCTAGCCCTGTCGATGAAGCCGGAAGAGATGTGGGCCATGTTCGACAGCCTCGGCTTCGGCACGCCGCTGAAACTCGGCTTTCCCGGCGAGGTGGGCGGGCGCCTGCGCCCGGCCAAGACCTGGAAGCCGATCGAACAGGCCACCATGGCCTACGGGCATGGCATTTCAGTGACCCTGATCCAGCTGGCGCATGCCTACCAGGCCTTTGCACGCGATGGCGATCTGGTGCCGATTTCGCTGGCGCGACTGAGCGCACCGCCACTCACCGGCAAGCGGGTGTTTTCGGCGCAGACCGCGCGCGAAGTCCGCACCATGCTGGAGATGGCCGTGCAACCGGGCGGCACCGCACCCAAGGCGCATATCCCGGGTTATCGCGTGGCGGGCAAGACCGGCACGGCACACAAGATCGAAGGCGGCGCCTACGCCAACAAGTACGTCGCCTCGTTTGTCGGCTTCGCTCCGGCCTCCGAACCGCGCCTGATCGTCGCCGTGATGATCGACGAACCCTCCAACGGCAAGCACTTCGGCGGCGACGTAGCGGCTCCGGTGTTTGCCCAGGTGATGGCCGGCAGCCTGCGCACCCTAGGCGTCGCGCCCGACGCGCCCTTGAAGCCGCTCGTGATGACCAGTGCCGAGCCGGTCAAGGAAGAGATGTGAGGAAAGCCATGGCCATCCTTGAACAGCTTGAACGAAAAGGTGTCGTTGCGACGCATCTCTCCTCAGATTCACGTTGCGTCCAATCGGGCGATGTCTTCGTCGCCTTTCCCGGCGCCCGTGCCGATGGCCGCGACTTCATCGCGCAGGCCGTGGCAAAAGGCGCAGCGGCGGTGATCGCGGAGGAGGGAAGAAAAGTCGGCGCCGGTGATACGGCGATCGTTGAAGTAGCCGGACTGGCAGCGCTCTCAGGCGAGATCGCCCACCTGGTTTATGGCCGCCCCTCGGAGCATCTCTGGCTGGCCGGCATCACCGGCACCAATGGCAAGACATCGGTATCGCAGTGGATCGCTCAAGCCATGAATGCGATGCCGTATCTGCCGCCGGGCCGCCCCAAGGCGGATACAGCCTTTAGCACGGAGTCGCGCAGCGACGAACACCAGTCACCCCTTTCCTCAGGAAAGGGGTCGGGGGAAAGGTTCAACCGGTGTGCGGTGATCGGCACCTTGGGCAACGGCTTCCTCGATGCCCTCGACACGAGCCCCAACACCACGCCGGATGCGATCACGCTGCATGCGGCGCTTGCCGGCTTCGTCAAGCGCGGTGCCGATGCCTGTGCCATCGAGGTTTCGTCGATCGGGCTCGACCAGGGCCGGATCAACGGCGCGGTCTTCGCTGTCGCGGTGTTCACCAACCTGACGCGCGACCACCTCGAATACCACGGCAGCATGGCCGCCTACGCCGCGGCCAAGGAGCAACTGTTCCTTGTCCCCGGTCTGGACGCGGCGGTGCTCAACCTGGACGACCCGCTTGGGTTGAAGCTCGCCATGAAACTCAAGGGCAGCCTGCGCACGATCGGCTATACGCTGGGCGCGGCGGACGACTCCTGCGTCGATGAAATTCTGCGTGCCGAAAATCTGCGCATGGGCGCCGCCGGCATCGAATTCGATCTGCGCGGCGTACATTTCGCCGCGCCCGTGGTCGGCCGCTTCAATGCTTCCAATCTGCTAGCCGTGATCGGAGCGCTGCTGACGCGCAAGGAGCGCATGGAGGATATCGCCGTCGTCCTGCGTGGCATCCGGCCGCCGCCGGGACGCATGCAGGCGCTGGGCGGGCGGGATGAGCCGCTGGTCGTGGTGGATTACGCCCACACGCCGGATGCGCTGGAAAAAGCCCTCGGCGTATTGCGCGAAACGGCCACTGTGCGCGGAGGCCGGCTGTTCTGCGTATTCGGCTGCGGCGGTGAGCGCGATCCCGGCAAGCGGCCGCAGATGGGGGCGATTGCCGACGCCCTGGCCGATGGTGTGGTGCTGACCAGCGACAACCCGCGCGGCGAAAATCCGCAGGCCATCATCGACGCCATACGCGGCGGCATGCAGCGGCCGCCGCAGATTCAGTCCGACCGGGCGCAAGCGATTGCCGGAGCGATCGCTGCCGCGGATGCGTGCGATGTGATCCTGCTCGCCGGCAAGGGTCACGAGCCCTACCAGGAAATCGCCGGTGTGCGCCAGCCGTTCTCCGACCTCGAGGCCGCAAAGTCGGCGCTGGAGATACGGTGAAAGCGCGGCGACCATGAACGCCCTCTACCCCCCAGCCCCCTTCTCGAAGAAGGGGGTGACCATGGTTCAGCCGCTGCGCGGCTTCCGGTTCATGACGGCGCCTCCTTGGGGCGGCCCGGTGGAGGCGCAATGATGACTCTTCATGAGGCGGCCCATGCCATCGGCGCGCTGGCGCAAGGCGTCGACGCCGGCTTCAGCGCTGTCTCGACCGATTCGCGCAGCATTGCCGCCGGCGATTTGTTCGTCGCGCTCAAGGGCGACACGTTCGACGGCCATGCCTATGTCGCGGAAGTCCTCGCGCACGGCGTCAATGGTGCCGTGGGCGCACTGGTGAGCCGGGAATTCGCCGCCGCCCATCCCGACCTGCCGCTGATCTGCGTGACCGATACGCGCCTCGCGCTCGGCGCGCTGGCGGCGCAGTGGCGTCGCCGCTTCACGATTCCGCTGATCGGCGTTACCGGCAGCAACGGCAAGACCACGGTGAAGGAAATGTGCGCGGCGATCCTGCGTGCGCAGTATGCCGGCGACGATTCCGTGCTGGCGACCGCCGGCAACCTCAACAATGACATCGGCCTGCCGTTGACCCTGCTCAAGCTGCGCACTTCGCACCGCGCCGCGGTGATCGAAATGGGCATGAACCACGCGGGCGAAATCGACTACCTGACGCGTCTTGCGGCGCCCACCGTGGCACTGGTGAACAACGCCCAGCGCGCGCACCTGGAAGGCCTCGGTTCGCTGCAGAACGTGGCGCTGGCCAAGGGTGAAATCTTCGCCGGCCTGCCCGCCGACGGCGTTGCCGTGTTCAATGCCGACGATGCGCAGGCCGACATCTGGCGCGAATTGTCGCGCGAGCGCCGGCAACTGACTTTCGGCCTCGATCAAGCCGCAGACGTGCGCGGCCGCTTCGCCGGGCATGGCCTGGGCGGCGAGTTGCGCCTGGCCACCGTGCAGGGCGAAATCCTGGTAAAGCTCGCCGTGCCGGGCAGCCACAATGCCCGCAATGCCTGCGCCGCCGCCGCGGCGACTCTGGCGGCCGGCGTCACGGTCGCGTCGGTCAAGCGGGGGCTGGAGCAGTTTGCCGGCATCAAGGGCCGCTTGCAGCGGCGCAGCGGCCGCATGGGCGCCGCGGTGGTGGACGACAGCTACAACGCCAATCCGGATTCGATGCGCGCCGCCGTCGATGTGCTGGCCGCGGTGCCCGGCAAGCGCATCCTGGTCATGGGCGACATGGGCGAGGTCGGTGCCGCAGCCGGCCAGTTTCACGACGAGATCGGTGGCTACGCCAAGAGCCACGGCATCGACCGCCTGTTCTGCCTCGGCGAATTGTCGACCGCCGCGGCAGCCAATTTCGGTGAGGGCGGTCAGCACTTTCAGCGCGTGGACGACCTGATCAAGGCGCTGCTGACTGAACTCGGTCCGCAGACGACGGTGCTGGTCAAGGGTTCGCGCTTCATGAAGATGGAGCGCGTGGTGGACGAGATTGTGGAAAGTCCTTTGAACCACAGAGACACAGAGGCGGGGAGAAAATCATGAACAGGACTTCTGGCTGTTCTCTGTGTCTCTGTGTCTCTGTGGTGAGGTTTATTTCATGCTATTAGAACTAGCCCAGTGGCTCGCCAAGGACTTCCGCGGCTTCAATGTCTTTGGCTACATCACCTTGCGCGCGGTGCTGGCGACCATGACGGCGCTGGCGATCTCCTTCGTTTTCGGTCCGGCCGTGATCCGCTGGCTGACGGCCAAGAAGATCGGCCAGTCGGTGCGCAGCGACGGGCCGCAGACGCATTTGATCAAGGCCGGCACGCCGACCATGGGCGGCGCCCTGATCCTGATTTCGCTCGGCGTGTCCACGCTGCTGTGGGCGGATCTGTCGAATCGCTTCATCTGGATCGTGCTCATCGTCACTTTCGGCTTCGGTGCGGTGGGCTGGGTGGATGACTGGCGCAAGGTGGTCTACCGCAACCCGGACGGACTGTCGGCGCGGACAAAGTTCTTCTGGCAATCGGTAATCGGCCTGGTTGCGGCGATCTATCTGGCATTCTCGATTTCGGCGCCGAACAACGAAAAGGTGGTGGAACTGTTCTTCCAGTGGGTGTCGTCCGGCTTCACCCTGGAATTGCCGCAGAAGACTGCGCTGATAGTGCCTTTCTTCAAGAGCGTGACTTACCCGCTGGGCATGTTCGGCTTCATCCTGCTGACCTACCTGGTGATCGTCGGCAGCAGCAACGCGGTGAACCTGACCGACGGCCTCGACGGCCTGGCGATCATGCCGACGGTGCTGGTCGGCGCCGCTCTCGGCATCTTTACCTACGTCGCCGGCAATTCGGTATTTTCGAAGTATCTGCTGCTGCCCTATATCCCCGGCGCCGGCGAGCTGACGGTGTTCTGCGGCGCGCTGGCGGGCGCCGGTCTCGGCTTCCTCTGGTTCAACGCCTA
Organism: Sulfuritalea sp.; assembly: GCA_044344175.1. GTDB lineage: Bacteria > Pseudomonadota > Gammaproteobacteria > Burkholderiales > Rhodocyclaceae > Sulfuritalea. The sequence continues at coordinate 32,521 of JBIJDJ010000004.1, read as the reverse complement.
TCCGGCGGAAGTGTTCATGGGCGACGTCGGCGCCCTCGCGCTGGGTGCGGCACTGGGTGCGGTGGCGGTGGTGGCGCGCCAGGAAATCGTGCTTTTCATCATGGGCGGCGTCTTCGTCGCCGAAACCCTGTCGGTGATGCTGCAGGTCGGCTACTTCAAGTACACCAGGAAGCGCTATGGCGAGGGCCGCCGCATCCTGCTCATGGCGCCGCTGCACCATCACTTCGAACAGACCGGCTGGAAGGAGACCCAGGTCGTGGTGCGCTTCTGGATCATCACGATTCTGCTGGTGCTGTTCGGCCTGTCGACCCTGAAAATACGATGAACAGCATTAACCACAGAGACACAGAGACACAGAGGAAGAAACACAGAGGAATTGCATTTCTCTGTGCCTCTGTGTCTCTGTGGTGAAAGGTTCTGTCTTGAACTTGAGCGGCAAACACGTTCTCGTTCTCGGCCTCGGCGAATCGGGGCTGGCCGCGGCGTGCTGGTGCGCACGACAGGGCGCGCGGCTGCGGGTGGCGGATACGCGGGCGACGCCGCCGTATCTGGAGGAGTTGCGGCGCCGTGTCGGCAGCGCCGACTTTTGCAGCGGCGAGTTCGACCAGGCGCTGCTCGCGGGCATCGATCTGCTGGTTCTGTCGCCGGGACTCCCGGGCGACCTGCCGGTGGTCATTCAGGCGCGCGCCGCTGGAATTCCGGTGCTCGGTGAAATCGAACTGTTCGCCCAGGGTTTGCACTGCCTCGGCCAGAGTGCGCCGGTGCTGGCGATTACCGGCACCAACGGCAAGACCACGACGACGGCGCTCACCGGACACCTGCTGCGCGCCACGGGCAAGGCGGTTGGCGTTGCCGGCAACATCTCGCCCGCGGCGCTTGCCGCCCTGATGGCTGCGCAGGACGCCAATGCCCTGCCGCAGATCTGGGTCCTCGAACTCTCCAGCTTCCAGCTGGAAACCACCGCGACGCTCAACCCTGCCGCGGCGACGGTGCTCAATGTCTCCGACGATCATCTCGATCGCTATGCCGGACTCGATGAGTATGCGGCGGTGAAAGCCCGCATTTTTTCCGGTGGCGGGGTCCAGGTTCTCAATCGCGACGACCCGCGCGTATCCCGCATGGCGCTGGCCGAGCGCCGCGTGACCACCTTCGGTCTGGATGCACCGCCCGCCGCCGGGGATTTCGGTCTGCGTTCGCAAAGCGGTGAAGTCTGGCTGGCGCAGGGCGAGCGCTGCCTGCTGCCGCTGTCCGGTTTGTCGCTGGCCGGGCTGCACAATGCGGCCAACGCGATGGCGGCGCTGGCCTTGTGCGTCAGCATCGGTTTCGATGTCGATAGTCTGTTGCCGGCTCTGCGCAGCTTTGGTGGTTTGCCGCATCGGGTGGAGAAGATTACCGAGAAGGACGGCGTTACCTGGTACGACGATTCCAAAGGCACAAATGTCGGCGCCACGGTGGCGGCGCTTGCGGGTCTCGGCGGCGGTGTCGGTCGCAAGTCCGTCGTCATTGCAGGAGGCGACGGCAAGGGGCAGGATTTCTCTCCGCTGCGCAATGCCGTGGCGACACATGCCCGTGCGGTGATCCTGATCGGCCGCGACGGAGCATTGATCGGCCAGGCCATTGCTGGCGCCGGCATCAGAACCGAAAGTGCCGCCGACATGGCTGATGCGGTAAAGCGCGCCGCGGCATTGGCGCTGCCGGGCGACGCCGTATTGCTCTCGCCGGCCTGCGCCAGCTTCGACATGTTCCGCAATTACGAACATCGCGCGCAGGTTTTCATTGCCGCAGTGCGCGCGATGGAGGCCGGCAAATGAGCCGCGCCTACGCCGCTCCGGCACACCAGGCACCGGCCGAACTCGACGGCCTTCTGCTGTGGCCGGCCGTCGGCCTGCTGCTGCTGGGACTGGTGATGGTTTACTCGTCCTCGATCGCAATGGCCGAGGGCAGCCGCTTCACGGGGAACCAGTCGACCTATTTCCTGTTCCGTCATGCGGTCTTCCTGACGATAGGAATGGTCGCCGGCGTGATCGCCTTCCAGATCCCGCTGCGGCTGTGGCAGCAGGCGGCGCCCTGGCTGTTTCTGGCGGGCGTCGCGCTGCTGCTGCTGGTGCTGATCCCGCATGTCGGGCGGTCGGTGAACGGCGCGCAGCGCTGGATCGGGCTGGGCCCGATCAACCTGCAGCCTTCCGAGCTGATGAAGCTGTTTGTCGTGCTCTACGCCGCCGACTACACCTCACGCAAGCTCGATGACATGGGCAGTTTCCTGCGCGGCTTCGGGCCAATGGCGCTGGTCATGGTGCTGGTCGGCGCCCTGCTTTTGCGGGAGCCAGACTTCGGCGCGCTGGTGGTGATCCTCGGCATTGCCACCGGCATCCTTTTCCTCGGCGGCATCAATGCCCGGGTCTTCGGCGGCCTGATCGTGGTGCTTGCAGCGAGTTTCGTCATCATGATCTGGGCCTCGCCCTACCGGCGCGAGCGCATTTTCGGTTTCATGGACCCGTGGCAGGATGCCTACGGCAAGGGCTACCAGCTGTCGCACTCGCTGATCGCCTTCGGCCGCGGCGAGTGGTTCGGCGTCGGCCTCGGCGCCAGCGTCGAAAAGCTGTTCTATCTGCCGGAGGCGCACACTGATTTTCTGCTGGCGGTGATCGCGGAGGAACTCGGCTTCGTCGGTGTCTGTTTCGTGGTCGCCCTGTTCGCTCTGCTGGTGCAGCGCGCTTTCGCCATCGGGCGCCAGGCACTGGTGCTCGGCCGCGTGCATTCCGGCCTGGTGGCGCAAGGCATCGGCATCTGGCTCGGCGTGCAGAGCTTCATCAACATGGGTGTGAACATGGGCCTCCTGCCGACCAAGGGCCTGACCCTGCCGCTGATGAGCTTCGGCGGTTCCGCCATCGTGGCGAACTGCCTCGCCCTGGGAATTCTGCTACGCGTTGATTGGGAGAATCGTCAACTCATGCGGGGTCAGCAGGTATGAAAAGCAAAGCATTAACCACAGAGACACAGAGGCACAGAGAAATTCAAAAGCCAAGGAATTGCTTTTCTCGTTGTTGCCTGTTCTCTGTGTCTCTGTGTCTCTGTGGTGAAAGGTTTCGGTTTTGAAAACTCTGCTTGTCATGGCCGGCGGCACGGGCGGGCACATCATGCCGGGTCTTGCCGTGGCCGAGCATCTGCGCGGGCAGGGCTGGCAGATCGCCTGGATGGGTAATCCGGATGGCATGGAGGCGAAGCTGACCGCCGGGCGCAATTACGAGATGGCCTGGGTGAATTTCACGGCCTTGCGCGGCAAAGGCCTGCTGCGCAAGCTGCTGCTGCCCTTCAACCTGCTGCGCGGCTTCCGCGAGGCGTGGTCGCAGCTCAGGCGCGTCCGGCCGGATGTGGTGCTGGGCATGGGCGGCTACATCAGCTTTCCCGGCGGCATGATGGCTTCGTTGCGGGGCATCCCGCTGCTGCTGCACGAGCAGAATTCGGTGGCCGGCCTGGCCAACAAGGTCCTGGCAGGGGTGGCCGACCGCGTGCTGACCGGCTTTCCCGGAGTGATGAAAAAAGGACAGTGGGTGGGCAATCCGGTGCGTCCTGAAATCGCCGCCCTGCCAGTGCCGACTTTTCGCTATGCCCAGCGCGAGGGGCCGCTGCGGGTGCTGGTGGTCGGCGGCAGCCTGGGCGCACAGGCCTTGAACGAAGTCCTGCCGCAGACGCTGGCGCTGATTCCGGAAAGCGAACGTCCGGTGGTGGTGCACCAGGCCGGCGAAAAACATTTGCCGGCGCTGGAAAGCCTTTACCTGTCGGCCGGGGTCAAGGCTAATTGCGTGGCTTTCATCAAGGACATGGCCGGGGCATACGACTGGGCCGATCTGGTGGTCTGCCGCGCAGGAGCTCTGACCGTGTCGGAGCTCGCTGCAGCCGGCGTCGCCAGCCTGCTGGTGCCTTTCCCGCACGCGGTGGATGATCACCAGACTTCCAATGCGCTTTTTCTCAGTTCGGCCGGGGCCGCGATCCTGCTGCCGCAGGATCAGCTGACAGCGGAACGCCTGGCCGAGATCCGCAATCTGTCGCGCCACCAACTTGCGCAGATGGCCGAAAAAGCGCGCGAACTGGCGCGCCCGGACGCCACGGCCGTCGTGGCGCAGGCTTGCGCGGAACTGGCGAAGTGAAAGGCAGGCCATGAAACATAAAGTCAAACGCATCCACTTCGTCGGCATCGGGGGTTCAGGGATGTCCGGTATTGCCGAGGTACTGGCCAACCAGGGCTACGAGGTCAGCGGTTCCGATCTCAGCGAGAGCGCGACGACGCGGCGCCTGGCGGCGCAGGGCATCCGCATCGCGATCGGCCACAGCGCGCAGAACGCCGCAACGGCCGATGCCGTGGTGGTGTCGACCGCGGTGAAGGACGACAACCCGGAAGTGCAGATGGCGCGCGAACGCCGCGTGCCGGTGGTGCCGCGGGCGCAGATGCTGGCCGAACTGATGCGCATCAAGCAGGGCATCGCGATTGCCGGCACCCACGGCAAGACCACGACCACCAGCCTGGTCGCCAGTTGCCTGGCCGAGGGAGGGTTCGATCCCACTTTCGTCATCGGCGGGCGGCTGAATTCGGCGGGGGCCAACGCGAAACTGGGCAGCGGCGATTTTCTGGTGGCCGAGGCCGACGAGTCGGATGCCTCCTTCCTCTTTCTTTCGCCGGTGGTTTCGGTGGTCACCAACATCGATGCCGACCACATGGAAACCTATGGTCATGATTTCGGCCGACTCAAGCAGGCCTTCGTCGACTTTCTTCACCGGCTGCCCTTCTACGGCGTTGCCGTGGTCTGCGCCGACGACCCCAATGTGCAGGAGATCATTCCGCGCGTGGCAAAGCAGATCGTCACCTACGGCATAGCCAGCGAAGCCAATTTCCGCGCCGAGGACGTGTTGGCCGAGGGCGGCACGATGCGCTTTACCTGCGTGCGCACCAACGGCAACGCGAATGACGTCACTGAGCGGCTACCCATCGTGCTCAACCTGCCGGGACGCCACAACGTGCTGAATGCGCTCGCCGCGATTGCGGTGGCGACGGAAGTCGGCGTTGGCGACACGGCGATCATCAAGGCCCTGGCCGATTTCAAGGGTGTCGGCCGGCGCTTCCAGTGCTATGGCGAGATCGCCTGTCCCGCAGGCGGACGTTTCACGCTGGTTGACGATTACGGTCATCATCCGGCGGAAATGGCGGCCACGCTCGCCGCGGCGCGCGGCGCCTTCCCCGGCCGCAGGCTGCTGCTGGCCTTCCAGCCGCATCGCTACACCCGCACCCGCGACTGCTTCGAGGATTTCGTCAAGGTATTGGGCGGTTTCGATGCCCTGCTGCTGGGCGAAGTGTATGCCGCCGGCGAGGCGCCCATCGTTGCCGCCGACGCCCGCACGCTGGTGCGCGCCTTGCGCGTCGCGGGCAGGACGGAACTGACGTTTGTCGAAGATATCGCCGCCATGCCGGCTGCCATTCTCGCCGCGGTGCGCGACGGCGACGTGGTGATCACCATGGGCGCCGGCTCGATCGGCGGCGTACCCGGAAAGCTGGTCGATGGCTGAGACGTTACGCGGGGTTCTGAGGGAGCACGAACCTATGGCGGACCACGTGTCGTGGCGCGCCGGCGGTCCCGTGGCGCGCGCCTTTTTCCCAGCCGATCTTGCCGACCTGGCAAATTTTCTGAGTGCCGTTCGCCACGACGAGCCGCTGCTTCTGGTGGGCCTGGGCAGCAACCTGCTGGTGCGCGACGGCGGTTTCGACGGCACCGCGATCTTCACCCATGGCGCCTTGAACACCCTGCGCCGCGAGCCGGACGGCGGTTTCTTTGCCGAGGCCGGCGTCCCCTCGCCCAAGCTCGCCCGTTTTGCCGGCAAACAGGGCTGTGCCGAGGCCGAGTTCCTCGCCGGAATTCCCGGCACCGTCGGCGGCGCGCTGGCGATGAATGCCGGCTGCCATGGCGGCGAGACCTGGCGTTATGTGGAGCGGGTGCTGATGCTGAACCGTCGCGGCGAGCAGATCATCCGCGGCCCGGAAGAGTTTGCTGTCGGCTACCGCCATGCCGGCCTCAGGAGTTCGACCGACGAGATCTTTGCCGGCGCCTGGTTCCGCTTTCCGCCAGGCGACGTTGACGCCGCACGCGACCGGATGAAGCAACTGCTGGTGCGCCGTGTCGCGACGCAGCCGCTGGCTCTGCCGAATGCCGGTTCGGTGTTCCGCAATCCTCCCGCAGACCATGCCGCGCGCCTGATCGAAGCGGCGGGGCTCAAGGGCACACAGATCGGCGGTGCGCAGGTTTCCGAAAAGCATGCGAATTTCATCGTTAATCCAGACGGCAAGGCTACGGCGAGTGCGATAGAAATGCTGATCGGCCGGATTCAGATGGAAGTGGCGGAAAAATCCGGCATTTCCCTGGTGCGCGAAGTGCGCATTGTCGGTGATGTTGATTGGCAGTCCCGGCAGGAAAGAGAAGGAGCTTGATGGATTTCGGCAAGGTGGCGGTGATGATGGGCGGCAGGTCGGCCGAGCGCGAGATTTCGCTGAAAAGCGGGACCGCGGTGCTGGCCGCCCTGCGCTCGTCCGGCATCGACGCCCACAGCTTCGATCCGCGCGACAAGCCGCTCGAGGCCCTGCATGGCGAAGGCTTCAAGCGCGTCTTCATCGCCCTGCATGGCCGCGGCGGCGAGGACGGGACGCTGCAGGGCGCGCTCGAACTGCTGGACATTCCGTATACCGGCAGCGGCGTGCTGGCCTCCGCACTGGCGATGGACAAGTGGCGTTCCAAGCTGGTCTGGCAGGCGGCGGGTCTGCCGGTGCCCGATTACGTCGTGCTCGATGCCGCCAGCGACTTCGCGGGTGCAGAGGCCCGCCTCGGCCTGCCGTTGTTCGTCAAGCCGGCGAACGAGGGTTCCAGCATCGGCATCACCAAGGTCAAGCAGGCAGGCGGTTTGCGCGCCGCCTATGAGTTGGCCGTCCGCTACGATTCCTGCGTGATCGCCGAGCAGTTTCTGGGCGGTGGCGAATATACCGTCGGTATCCTCGCCGGCCAGGCCTTGCCGGTGATCCGCATCGTTCCGGCGACCGAGTTCTATGACTACGAGGCCAAGTACCTGCGCGACGATACCGAATATCGCATTCCGAGCGGCCTCGGCGATGAGCGCGAGTGCGAGATGCGTGATCTGGCGCTGCGCGCCTTCGCCGTGCTCGGCGGACGCGGCTGGGGTCGCATGGACCTGATGCTGGATGCCGCCGGGCGCACGTTCTGCCTCGAGGCGAATACCTCGCCCGGCATGACCGATCACTCGCTGGTGCCGATGGCGGCAAAATCGGCCGGGATTCCTTTTCCGCAACTGGTGATCAAGCTGCTCGAGGAGGCCGGCTGTGGCTAAGCAACTGTCGCCGGGCCGCCCCAAGACGGTTGCGCAGCCCCTTTGGGGGGCGGCGCGTAGCGCCGGGGGCACAAACATGGCGCGCGGCAACTCAAAAGGCAGCAGTCGACAGGAACGCAACGGCGGCGATGGCTTCTGGGATCGCCCGGTGTTGATCAACCTGCTGGCCGACGTGCTGCTGCTGGCCGGCGGTGCGCTGCTGGCATGGGCCGGTGTCATGGCGCTGCAGCGCCTGCCGGTGTTTCCGCTCAGGCAGCTGGTGGTGGCGACGCCGCTGGACCAGGTCTCCCGGGCGCAGATCGAATACACGGCGCGCGGCGCCCTGTCCGGAAATTTCTTCACGGTGAATCTGGAAACGGTACAGGCGGCATTCGAGCGCATGCCCTGGGTGCGCTCGGCTTCCGTGCGCCGTCTCTGGCCGGACGGAATCGAGCTGAACCTCGAGGAGCATCGCGCTGCCGCGCGGTGGACCCCGCAGGACGGTGAGCCGCGCCTGGTCAGCATGCGTGGCGAGGTGTTCATGGCCACGACACGGGACGCATTGCCGGTCTTTACCGGCCCCGAGGGGTCGGCAACCCGCGTGCTGGCGCGCTACGAGGAGTTCCGCGACAGTCTGGGCGGCATCGGACGCAAGCCGGTGGCCGTGCATCTTTCGGCGCGCGAGGCCTGGCAGATCAAGCTCGACGATGGCGTACTGCTGGAACTCGGGCGCGATCAGGCCAGGCATCCGCTGACGGAACGACTGAACCGTTTCACGAGCCACTACGCCGCGGTGAGCGGCACGGCCAGGAGCCGCCTGCAGACCATCGGCGCGGTGGATATGCGTTATCCCAACGGATTCGCGCTGCGGGGAGGGGCTGCGCCCCACCCCTCGGGAAAGGGACTCCCCCCACCCCCCTTCCCCCGCCCCGGGGCGGGGGTGACTAGTCACCTCCCCCGCATGGCGGGGGAGGACGGGAGGGGGTGCCCACCCTTGGCCATGCCATGCGGCCGCCTGGAGGCCGCATGAGCAAGGAAGCAAAGCGCGACCTGATCGTCGGCCTCGACATCGGCACCTCGAAGATCGTTGCCATCGTCGGCGAACTCGATGCCGAAGGGAGGCTGGGCATCATCGGCATCGGCACCCAGGTGTCCAGCGGCTTGAAGCGCGGCATGGTGATCAACATCGAGGCGACGGTGAATTCGATCTCGCGGGCGATCGCCGAGGTCGAGATGATGGCCGGCTGCAAGGTGCGCGAGGTCTATACCGGGATTGCCGGCAGCCACATCAAGAGCAAGGACTCCATGGGCATGACCGTGGTGCGGGACAAGGAAGTCACCCAGGTCGATGTCGAGCGCGCCATCGAGGCCGCCAACGCCACGTCCATCTCGGCCGACGACCAGATCCTGCACACGTTGGTGCAGGAGTTCATCGTCGATGGCCAGGACGGGGTGAAGGAACCCATCGGCATGGATGCGCGGCGGCTGGACGTCAAGGTGCATCTGGTCACCGGAGCGGTGACCGCGGTGCAGAACATCGTCAAGTGCGTACACCGCTGCGGCCTCGAAGTGGTCGACCTGGTGCTGCAGCCGCTGGCCTCGGGCTACGCCGTGCTGACCGAAGACGAGAAGGATGTCGGCGTCTGCCTGGTGGATATCGGCGGCGGCACTACCGATGTCGCGGTCTTCGTGCACGGCGCGATCCGCCATACCGCGGTGATCCCGATTGCCGGCGACCAGTTGACCAATGACATCGCCATCGCCCTGCGCACATCGACCCAGGATGCCGAGGACATCAAGATCCGTTACGGCGTCGCCCTGCAGCAACTGGCCAATGCGGAAGACATGATCGAGGTGCCCGGCGTCGGCGACCGGCCGGCCACCCAACTGTCGCGCCAGACCCTGGCCGGCTTCATTCAGCCGCGCGTCGAGGAGATCTTCCAGAAGGTACAGGAGGAACTCCACCGCAGCGGCAAGGAACGCCTGCTGCGCGCCGGCATCGTGCTGACCGGGGGCGCGGCGCAGATGCCGGGCATGGCCGATCTGGGCGAGGAAATTTTTCACACGACCGTGAAGCTGTCGATGCCGCATTACGACGGCAATTTGCGCGATTACGTGCGCAATCCGCGCTACTCCACGGCGATGGGTTTGTTGCTGGAAGGGGTGGCGCAGCGCCACCGTGGCATGAAGGTGCAAAGCCCGAAGAGTTTCGGGCAGGTTCTGGCACGGATGCGGACGTGGTTTTCCAGGAATTTTTGATGTAGCTGGTCTTTTCAGGAGGGGGCGAAAATGTTTGAACTTGAGGAAATAGCAGGACAGGAAGCGGAGACGGGCTCGACGGTCATCAAGGTCGTCGGTGTCGGCGGTGCCGGCGGCAACGCGGTCGATCACATGATCCGCGAAGGCGTCGGCGGCGTTGAATTCATTTGCTGCAACACCGACGCGCAGGCGCTGAAGAAGAGCTCTGCCCACGTCAAGCTCCAGCTTGGCCCGGGTCTCGGCGCCGGCGGCAAGCCGGAAAAGGCCCGCGAACTGGCCATGCAGGATCGCGAGCGCATCGCCGACGCGCTGCGCGGCGCGCACATGGTCTTCATCACGGCCGGCATGGGCGGCGGCACGGGCACCGGCGCCGGTCCTGTGGTGGCCGAGGTAGCGCAGGACCTGGGCATTCTGACCGTCGCGGTGGTGACCAAGCCTTTCGAATACGAAGGCAGGCGCAAGCGCGTGGCGGAAGAAGGCGTGACCGAGCTTGCCAAGCATGTCGATTCGCTGATCGTGATCCTCAACGAGAAGCTGGAAGAAGTGCTCGGCGAGGAGATCAGCTATCTCGAAGCCTTCAAGACGGCCGACAACGTGTTGCGCAACGCCGTAGGCGGCATCGCCGAGATCATCAACGTGCCGGGCCTGGTCAACGTCGACTTCGAGGATGTGCGCACCGTGATGCACGAGATGGGCAAGGCCATGATGGGTTCCGCGATCGCTGCCGGGGTCGATCGTGCCCGCATCGCCGCCGAAGGGGCGGTGGCCAGTCCGCTGCTCGAGGGCATCGAACTGTCCGGCGCGCGCGGCGTGCTGGTTAACATCACCGCCAGCAGTACCCTTGGGCTCAAGGAGTACAAGGAGGTGATGAAGACCATTCGCCAATACACCGCGCCCGATGCCACCGTGATCTGCGGCACCGTGTTCGACGAGGGCATGGAAGACCAGTTGCGGGTCACCGTGGTCGCCACCGGTCTGGGTCTCGCCATCTCGCGCGAGGGTGCCAAGCCGGCCATGCGCGTGGTCGAAACCATGGGTCTGCGTACCGGTACGGACAATCTCCAGGTGTTCGAGTCGGGCATTAGCCAGGGGCCGATCGATCTCTCCAGCGTCACCAGCAGCGCTCGCGGTTCCACCCCGCGCAACGCGCAGGCGGATGCCATGGCGGCCTCGGGAGTGGATAAGTACGATATTCCGGCCTTTTTGCGTCGCCAGTCGGACTGAGGACTTGTGAATAAATCTACTGCGCGTGCCGGATCGAGGCTTGGGCGGTGCTCGCTATCCTCATGTACAGAAACGTACATTCCGGTAGCTGCGCTCCGGCCGCACCCCGCTGCGGCCCGCTCGCTACGATTTCTTCACAAGCGCTGAGATTCCGGCTTCCGCAACCGGTCAGGCGGGCGCCTCCTCCCGCCTGACCGGGCTTGCGTGGTAAAATTTCCGCTTCGCACCATTTGCCCCCATCGCCACAGCATGCTTCGTCAGCGCACCCTTAAATCAGTCGTCAAGGCTACCGGCGTCGGTCTCCACTCCGGGGCCAAGGTAACGCTCATGCTGCGGCCTGCGCAGCCGGACACCGGGGTTGTGTTTCGTCGCGTCGATCTGGCGTCACCGATCGACCTCAAGGCAGACCCTTTCGGTGTCGGGGATACCCGGTTGGCCTCCTGCCTGGAAAAGGATGGGGTCAAGGTGGCGACGGTCGAGCACCTGATGTCGGCGCTGGCCGGGCTAGGCATCGACAACATCTATATTGATGTCGACGCAGCCGAACTGCCGATCATGGACGGCTCGGCAGCGCCCTTCGTGTTCCTGCTGCAGTCGGCGGGCATCGAGGAGCAGAACGCCGCGAAGAAATTCATCCGCGTGCTGAAGACCGTGGAAGTGAAAGAGGGCGACAAATGGGCGAAGCTGTCGCCCTACGACGGCTTTAGCCTCGACTTTTCGATTGTTTTCAACCACCCGGCGGTAGATCGCGCCGGCTCGCGCGCCCGTATTGATTTCGCCGATCAATCCTATTTACGTGAAGTGGCGCGGGCGCGGACCTTCGGCTTCATGCAGGATGTGGAAACCATGCGCGATCAGGGCCTGGCACTGGGCGGCAGCCTGGAAAACGCCATCGTGATGGACGAATACCGGGTTCTGAACAGTGATGGCCTGCGTTACGCCGACGAGTTCGTCAAGCACAAGATCCTCGATGCCATCGGTGATCTCTACCTCGCCGGCCACCCCCTGCTCGGGGCCTTTTCGGCCCACAAGTCGGGCCATGCGCTGAACAACCAACTGCTGCGCGCATTGCTGGCCGATGTATCCGCATGGGAACTGGTCAGTTTCCAGCGCGCCGAGGAAGCGCCGGATGCCATCGCCCGGCTGTATCCACAACTGGCATAGGGGCTCTTCATGCTGCTGCTCAGGATCGTCGGCATACTCACGGCGATCACCATTGGCAGCGGGCTCGTCGCCTGGTTGTTTACCCGTGACCGGCGCTACCTGGTTCTGTCAGCCCGCGTTGCCAAGGCCGCGCTGGTTTTCGTGCTGGTGGTCCTGGTGCTGATGGCCGCCGAACGTCTGATTATTCTTTGACGCTGCGCAAAAGACGCTCCAGCGCACCCTTGAGAGGTGACTCCGCAGGCAGGTCCCGTGCCAGAGCAGTAAGTCCTTGCTTCTGTTTAGACCCAATCGGAGCAGGCGGTTTGTGTGGAACTCGTGGCGTTGAAGGGTTTCGGGCTTGCACTCGGACCTCGATTTGAGTAACCTTCACCTCCTTGTTCGATAAATCGTTGGCGAGACTGGGTCCGAATTGACGGATCTTCGCCGCGACCGCGCCGTTTTCGGCGTGGATAAGAAGTTTCCCCAGACGGAAGTTGGCTACCCTGGCATGAGGCCTCAGCGCCGCCGGTAGCGCAGCTTCCAGCAGACGCTGGAATTGGAGCAGACGTTGGGCGTGGGCCGCAAGCCGCGCCATGCTGTCACCGGAGGCAAGATGTTCCTGGAGGCTGCGCGATGTCATCGAAAATGAAGCTTCAGTGGTGGCTGATCGTCATGCCGACACTGAAACGAACCTGAGGGGAGGGAAGGGATGCATATTATTCTCGTCTCTGACCGGCTGGCAACCGCAAGAAGCATTACCCTGACCTGGGGCCATGCAATTCTTTTCGCGGGGGCCATGTTTGGCTCGGTCCTTGTGTTGTCGTCGTTTTTTTCCTATATCACCGTCCGCCACGCTGCGGAAATTCGCCTGCCCTTCCTGCAGGACCTGCTGCGCGTGATGAATGCCGAAGAATCCCAGCGCTCCAAGGACTTCGTCCGTGAAAACCTCAACGCCATGGCGATAAAGCTGGGCGAGATGCAGGCGCAGTTGCTGCGCCTTGACACCATTGGCGAGCGCCTGGCGGGCATGGCGGGCGTCAAGCCTCAGGACCTGAAGGCCTTCGAAACCAAATCAGGAGGCCGCGGCGGCCCGCTGCTGCTCCCCGCAGCGATGTCCGCAACGGAACTGCAGCGCGCGGTCGACGCACTGGCGCATCAGGTCGAAGCGAAATCCGACGCAATCTCCATGATCGAATCCCAACTGCTGGAGGACAGGATCAGGAAGAGCCTGCTGCCCACCAGCCTGCCGGTCGAAGCACAATGGAATGCTTCGACCTATGGCTGGCGGGTCGATCCCTTCACCGGCGAGCGGGCGATGCACGAGGGCGTGGATTTCGTCGCGACACCGGGTACCAGCGTCGGCGCCGCGGCCGCGGGAGTCGTCATCAGCGCGGAGCGCCATCCGCAATACGGCAATATGGTGGAAATAGATCACGGCAAGGACCTGACCACGCGTTACGCCCATGCGTCGAAAATCGTGGTCAAGGTGGGACAACTGGTCAAACGCGGCCAGAAAATTGCCGAAGTGGGTTCCACCGGGCGTTCCACCGGACCGCACCTGCATTTCGAAGTCCGCATTCGCGGTCTGGCGCAGAACCCGGATCGCTTCCTGCGCATGGCGCAGGCGGGCCAGAAGCAAGTCGCGCATCGCCACTGAGCCACTGAGTGTTTCGGGAGGCGAGCCCTCCCCGCATGCTAACGCTCATGGCAGCGTGAGCCATCTGCCGAGGATGAAACACGCGAAAGGCAATTTAAAGGCCCGCCCCTCCCATCCTCCCCTCGCGGGGAGGCTTCTGGTCAGCTCGCTTCGCTCGGCTAGCACCAGTCGCTCCGAACGAGCTGTTTCACAGTAAAATTGCCCCTTTGCTTTTCCCGGCCGATTTGCGGCTGCGTACCCCATGATCACCGGCCTACTCAAGAAGATTTTCGGCAGCCGCAATGAGCGGCTGATCAAGCAGTATTCCCAGACTGTTACCCGCATCAACGCGCTTGAAGCCGCCACTGCCAAGCTGTCGGACGAGACACTGCTGGCAAAGACCGATGAGTTCCGCGGCCGCCATGCCAAGGGCGAGACGCTGGACGCCCTGTTGCCGGAGGCCTTCGCCGTGGTGCGCGAGGCCAGTAGCCGGGTGCTGGGCATGCGCCATTTCGACATGCAGCTGGTCGGCGGCATGGTCTTGCATTACGGCAAGATCGCGGAAATGCGTACCGGCGAAGGCAAGACCCTGACGGCGACGCTGGCTGTGTATCTGAACGCGATTCCCGGCAATGGCGTGCATCTGATTACCGTCAATGATTACCTGGCCAGGCGCGACGCCGAATGGATGGGGCGCATCTACCGCTTTCTTGGTCTTTCGGTCGGCATCAATCTTTCGCAAATGCCGCACGACGAAAAACAGACCGCCTATGCCGCGGACATCACCTACGGTACCAATAACGAATTCGGTTTCGATTATCTGCGCGACAACATGGTGTATGCGGCCGACGAGCGCGTGCAGCGCGGCCTCTCCTATGCCATCGTCGACGAAGTGGATTCGATCCTGATCGACGAGGCGAGGACGCCCCTGATCATTTCGGGCCAGGCCGAAGATCACACCGAACTGTATGTGCGAATGAATGCGGTGCCGCCGCTGCTGACCAAGGGCGAGGCCGCGCAGGGCGAGGGCGAGGTCGATACCGGGGATTACACGGTCGATCTCAAGTCGCACCAGGTGCTGCTGACCGAAGCCGGTCACGAAAAGGCCGAGGAGATCCTGGCACGCCTGGGGATGCTGACCGAGGGCAGCAGTTTGTACGAGCCGGCCAACATCCTGCTCATCCACCACCTTTACGCCGCCCTGCGCGCACACAACCTCTACCATCGCGATCAGCAGTACGTGGTGCAGGAGGGCGAAGTGGTGATCGTCGACGAGTTTACCGGCCGCCTGATGACGGGCCGGCGCTGGTCGGACGGCCTGCATCAGGCGGTCGAGGCCAAGGAAGGCGTTGCGATCCAGTCGGAGAACCAGACCCTGGCCTCGATCACCTTCCAGAACTATTTCCGCATGTACGGCAAGCTCTCCGGCATGACGGGCACGGCGGATACCGAAGCCTACGAATTCCACCAGATCTACGGCCTGGAAACGGTGGTGATACCCACCAACCGGCCGATGATCCGCAAGGACGAAAACGACCAGATCTACCGCACCGCGCCGGAAAAGTATGAGGCGATCATCGCCGACATCCGCGCCTGCCATGAGCGCGGCCAGCCGGTGCTGGTGGGCACCACGTCGATCGAGAATTCCGAGCTGCTCTCCGACCTGCTGCAAAAAGACAAGCTGCCGCACCAGGTGCTCAACGCCAAGCAGCACGCGCGTGAAGCCGAGATCGTGGCCGAGGCCGGCCGTCCCGGCATGATCACCATCGCCACCAACATGGCTGGCCGCGGCACCGACATCGTGCTCGGCGGCAACATCGAAAAACCGACCAATGCCATCCGCGACGACGAAACCCTGACGCCGGAAGAGAAGGCAGGCCGCACTGCCGCGCTCAAGGCCGAATGGCAGAAGGTGCATGACCAGGTACTGGCTGCCGGCGGCCTGCACATCATCGGTTCCGAGCGCCACGAGTCGCGCCGCATCGACAATCAGTTGCGCGGCCGCTCCGGACGCCAGGGCGATCCGGGCTCATCGCGTTTCTATCTGGCGCTGGATGACTCGCTGCTCAAGATTTTCGCCGGCGAACGCCTCAACACCATCATGGTGCGCCTCAAAATGCCCGAGGGCGAGGCCATCGAGCATCCGCTGGTCAGCCGTTCGCTCGAATCGGCGCAGCGCAAGGTCGAGCAGCGCAACTTCGATATCCGCAAGCAGTTGCTCGAATACGACGATGTCTCCAACGACCAGCGCAAGGTGATCTACCAGCAGCGCAACGAGTTGCTCGACAGCGACGACATTTCCGAGACCATCACGGCCATGCGCCAGGGCCAGATCCACGATACCTTCCGTCTTTATATCCCGGCCGAAAGCGTCGAGGAGCAGTGGGATGTCGGCGCTCTGGAAACCGCGCTGGCGGCCGAGCTGCATCTCAAGCTGCCGGTCGGCGAATGGATCAAGGCCGAGCCGCAGCTCGGCGATGACGATATCCTGAAGCGCCTGCTGGATGCCGGCGACGCCGCCTACGCCGAAAAGACCACGGCTGTCGATCCTGCGGCCTGGTCCGGCTTCGAACGCAATGTCATGCTGCAAAGCCTGGATACCCACTGGCGCGAGCACCTTTCGGCGCTTGATCACCTGCGCCAGGGCATCCATCTGCGCGGCTATGCACAGAAGAACCCGAAGCAGGAATACAAGCGCGAGGCCTTCGAACTCTTCGAGGGTTTGCTGCAGACGGTACGCAGCGAAGTCTCCAAGCTCCTGCTGACCGTCGAAGTCCGCAGCGAGGAACAGATCGAAGAGGTCGAAGCGCCGCCGCAACTCGAGAACGTGCAGTACCACCATGCCGACTACGACGAAGCGCTGGGTGCGGCCGCCCCCAAGCCGGCGCAGCCCGTCGAGCGGCACGCGCCCAAGGTCGGCCGCAACGATCCCTGCCCCTGCGGCAGCGGCAAGAAGTACAAGCACTGCCACGGCAAGCTGAGCTGACCCCGGTGGCGACGCGCTGGCCAACGCTGATCGAAGATGGCGACGGCCTTCTGGTTCTCGACCAGACGCGCCTGCCGCGCGAGACCCTCATGCTGCGGCTGGCTACACTGGAAGACGCCACCCATGCCATTCGCGTCATGCAGGTACGCGGCGCGCCGCTGATCGGCGCCACGGCTGCCTATGGCGTCGCGTTGGGTCTCGCCGATGATGCCGGCGATGCGCGCCTGCAGCACGTGATCGAGACGCTGGCGGCGACGCGGCCGACGGCCGTCAATCTGCACTGGGCGCTGGCGCGCATGCAACGTGTATTGCAGAAGTCGGCGCCGGCGACACGGCGCGACATGGCCTGGAAAGAAGCGCGTGACATTGCCGAAGAAGACAAAGAGGCAAACGCGGCCATTGGAAGGCACGGATTGCCGCTGATTGAGCGCATCCGCGATGCGAAGCGCCGCTTGAACTCTTCCCTTCCGCAGGAAGGGCTGACTTCGTCACCTCCCCCGCCCGGCGGGGGAGGCCGGGAGGGGGTGCGCACTTATCATGACGGTGACGTTGTCACCGTCATGACTCACTGCAACGCAGGACGGCTGGCGACCGTGGATCACGGCACGGCGCTGGCGCCGGTGTATGCCGCGCATGCGGCGGGTATTCCGGTTCATGTCTGGGTATCAGAAACCCGGCCGCGCAACCAGGGTCTGCTCACCGCCTGGGAACTCGCCGAGGCCGGTGTGCCGCACACCCTGATTGCCGACAACGCCGCGGGACTGCTGCTGATGCAGGGCAAGGTCGACCTGGTCATCGTCGGCGCCGACCGCGTCGCTGCCAACGGCGATACCGCGAACAAGGTCGGCACCTATCTCAAGGCGCTCGCCGCGCGCGCCCACGGCGTGCCGTTCTATGTCGCGGCACCCTTGCCGACCATCGATTTTGCCTGCGCCTCGGGTGCGCAGATCCCGATCGAGGAGCGTGGCGCGGAAGAACTCGGGGCCGGCGACACGCCGGTCGCCAACCCGGCTTTCGACGTGACGCCGGCGGCGCTGATCAGCGGCATTATTTCCGAGCGCGGCATCGCCGCCGCCGACCAGCTGGAGCAGTGGCAGCCATGAGTCGCGCTAACGCGGGTCCGGCGGCCGAATTGGCAGCCAAGGTGCTCGTAACGGCGCGGGCGATGAACGCATCCGGTATCAATCGCGGCAGCGCCGGCAACGTCAGTGTGCGCTGCGCCGGTGGCTTCATCATCACGCCGACCGGCATGGCCTATGACGCCTGCACCGCAGCCGACATGGCAGAAGTCGGCGCTGACGGCACGGCGAGCGGGCCGCGCAAGCCTTCCTCGGAATGGCGCTTCCATCGCGACATCTATGCCGTGCGGCCCGAGGCGGGCGCCGTGGTGCATACGCATTCGCCTTTCGCCACCGCGCTGGCCTGCCAGGAGAAAGGCGTTCCGGCTTTTCATTACATGGTGGCGCGCTTCGGCGGCATCGATATCCGCTGTGCCGGCTACGCCACCTTCGGTAGCCAGGAGTTGTCCGACGCCATCATCGACGCCTTGGGTGGTCGTTGCGCCTGCCTCATGGCCCATCACGGCATGGTGGTATTCGGCCGCGACTGCGATCACGCGCTGGCCCTCGCAGTGGAACTGGAAACCCTGTGCGAGCAGTATTGGCGTGTGCTGCAGTTGGGCGCGCCGAAGCTCCTGCCTGAGGATGAAATGGCGCGCGTGCTGGCGAAGTTCGCCAGCTACGGTCAGCAGGACTAGCGCGCCCGGCTCTTATTTGCAGGCCGTTGCCAGCCACTTGCCCGAGTAGTTCTGCTTCATGGTGCTCGGGCCGCGCTTGGCATCCTGCATGTTGAACGTCGATTCACCCTTGTAGCTTTCCTCGCCCTGATAGGTGATCGAGCCGGTGCCGGTCATCTTCTGTTCGCCGCTGCATTCGATCTTCCACGTTGTCGTGTTGCCCGAGGTCTTGACGTCCTTCTGTTCGCAGCGCTGGCGGCGGTCTTCGTCACTCTGTGGCGGCTGGCGCTTATCCGCCTGCTCCTTGGTGACGCAGTGTTTGGTCACCATGCTCATCGGACCTCCCGCGGCGCCGGGCATCTTGATGCCCATGGCTTCCATCTGCTTGCGTTCGGCGTCGGACATGGCCGGCATCGCCGGCATGCCGCCTCCGCTCATCTGCGAGGTGATTTCCCAAAGGCCGGGCTTCATGGCGTGGGCGGTGGCCGCAAAGCTGGCGCCGGCGGCAATAACGAGATAGGCAAGTTTGCGCATTGCGGTGCTCCCTGGTGTGATGGTGAATGGAAACCGGATTCTGCCTGCTGCTGCCGCGTACGCCAAGCTCTACTGCCCGGCGCGCACCGTGCCGCGGCTCGCTACTTACCCTTCGCCCACGAATCCTTCAGCGTCACCGTGCGATTGAATACCGGCGTACCGGGCCGGGAGTCCACGCGGTCGGCAACGAAATAGCCGTGGCGCTCGAACTGGAAGCGGGCGTCGCTGGCAGCATCCTTCAGCGCCGCTTCGAGTTGCGCGGTAATGACGCGCTTCGAATCCGGATTGAGATCGACGATGAAATCGCGCCCGCCTTCGCCCGGCGCCTCGACGGCGAACAGGCGGTCATACAGCCTGACCTCGGCGGCACAGGCGTGCTTCGCCGAGACCCAGTGGATGTTGCCCTTGACCTTGTAGCTGTCCGAGCCCGGTGTACCGGATTTGGAGTCGGGCATGTACTCGCAATGCACCGCAGTGACATTCCCTTGTGCATCCTTGTCGCAGCCGGTGCACTTGACGACGAAGCCGTAGCGCAGGCGCACGGTGTTGCCGGGGAAAAGGCGGAAATAGCCCTTGGACGGCGTTTCCATGAAGTCCTCGCGCTCGATCCAGAGTTCCCCTGAAAATGCCACCGGCCGCTTGCCCCACTCCGGTTTTTGCGGGTGGTTGGGGGCGAGGCATTCTTCTTCCTCCCCCTCGGGATAATTGTCGATGATCAGCCGTAGCGGGTCGAGCACGGCGGTGCGGCGCGGCACGGTTTCGTTCAGGTGTTCGCGCTGGCACTCTTCCAGCACGCTGATGTCGATCCACGAGTCGGACTTGGTGACGCCGTTCATTTCGTTGAAGCGGCGAAAGGCCTCCGGCGTAAAGCCGCGGCGGCGCGCACCGACCAGGGTCGGCAGGCGCGGGTCGTCCCAGCCGTCGACGTGCTTCTCTTCGACCAACTGGATCAGCTTGCGCTTGGAGAGCACGACATAGGACAGGTTGAGCCGGGCGAATTCGATCTGCTGCGGCAGCGGCGTGTTCACGCAGCCGAGTTCCGCCAGGCGCGCCAGCAGCCAGTCGTAGAAGGGCCGCTGGTCCTCGAATTCCAGGGTGCAGATGGAATGGGTGATGTTCTCCAGCGCATCCTCGATCGGGTGGGCGTAGGTGTACATCGGATAGATGCACCAGGCATCGCCGGTGTTGTGGTGCGTGGCGTGGCGGATGCGGTAGATGGCCGGGTCGCGCAGGTTGATGTTGCCCGAGGACATGTCAACCTTGGCGCGCAGGATGTGGGTACCGTCGGCAAACTCGCCCGCCTTCATGGCGCGGAACAGGGCGAGGTTCTCAGCCGGCGCGCGCGCGCGGTAGGGTGAATTCTTTCCGGCTTCGGTCAGTGTGCCGCGGCTGGCGCGCATCTCCTCCGCCGTCTGCGAATCGACATAGGCATGGCCGGCTTCGATCAGCTTCTCGGCGAACTCGTACATCCAGTGGAAGTAGTCCGACGCCAGGTATTGGTTGAATTCGTTGCCAAAGCGCCAGTCGAAGCCCAGCCAGCGCACGGCGTCGATGATGGAGTCGACATACTCCTGCTCTTCCTTTTCCGGGTTGGTGTCGTCGAAGCGCAGGTGGCAGGCGCCGGCGTAGTCCTGCGCCAAGCCGAAATTCAGGCAGATCGACTTGGCGTGGCCGAAATGCAGGTAACCGTTGGGCTCCGGCGGGAAGCGGGTACGGATTTTCGCCGTGTCCAGTTTTGGCCCCGTCCCGTCAGCGCCAGCGCTCTGCGTCCCTGCGGGAACTTTTTGCTGCGCGGCCGGACCGGGCTGGCCGCTCCATTGGCGTGACGCGTACTTGCCGCCCTTGAGGTCGGCATCGATGATGTGACGGATGAAGTTGGAGGGTTTGTTGTCCGGTTCGGCCATGATCTGCGGCAGGGTGTTGCAAAGCGGCAATTCTACCGTTGCGACGTAAAATGCGCCCCATGAATCCGACTGCCCTTCTCGCCATCGGGGTCGGCGCCGTGCTCGGCGCCTGGCTGCGTTACGGACTGGGACTCTGGCTCAACCCGGTGTTCGTCGCCGTGCCGATGGGCACCCTGGCCGCCAATCTGATCGGCGGCTACCTGGTCGGCGCCGCGGTGATGGTGTTCCACCTCAACGCCGAGATGCCGCCCGAACTCAAGCTCTTCTTCATCACCGGCTTCCTCGGTGCGCTAACCACCTTCTCGACCTTCTCCGCCGAAGTCGTGCACCTGATCCAGAACGCGCGCTACGGCTGGGCGGCGGGGGCGGCAGCCCTGCACCTGTTCGGTTCGCTCTTGATGACGGGGCTCGGCATCTTCACGATAAACAAGCTGGCGCAATGAGGTTCGATCCCGAGGCGCGGCGGGCGGCGAGGCCCGCGCTGGTCTATGACGAGGCGCTGCCGGTCAATCAGCGCCGGATGGAGATCGGCGCGGCGATAGCGAAACACCAGGTGGTGGTGATCTGCGGCGAGACCGGCTCGGGCAAGACCACGCAGCTGCCCAAGATCTGCCTCGAAATCGGCCGCGGCCTCAATGGTCTGATCGGGCACACCCAGCCGCGGCGCATCGCCGCGCGCGCCACGGCGACGCGCATCAGCGAGGAACTCAAATCGGAACTGGGCCGCCACGTCGGTTTCAAGATCCGCTTCACCGACAAGGTCACGCCGTCCTCCTACATCAAGCTGATGACCGACGGCATCCTGCTCGCCGAAACCCAGACCGATCCGCTCCTGCGCCAGTACGACACAATATTGATCGACGAGGCGCACGAGCGCAGCCTCAACATCGACTTCCTGCTCGGCTATCTCAAGCAGTTGCTGCCGAAGCGGCGCGACCTGAAGGTGATCGTGACTTCGGCGACGCTCGATGCCGAGCGTTTCTCGAAACATTTCGATGGCGCGCCGGTCATCGAGGTCTCGGGCCGCCTCTACCCGATAGAAACGCGCTTCCGCCCCTGGCAGGAAAAGAAGGATGGCGACCTCAATGACGCCATCGTCGATGCTGTCGACGAAGCCCATCGCACCGGGCCGGGCGACGTGCTCGTCTTCCTGCCCGGCGAGCGCGAGATACGCGAGGCGGCGGAGGCCTTGCGCAAGCACCATCCGCCGGGCCTGGAAGTGCTGCCGCTGTTCGCGCGGCAGACGGCGGTGGAGCAGGGCCGCGTCTTCGCCTTCCATCAGGGCCAGCGCGTGGTGCTGGCGACCAACGTCGCCGAGACCTCGCTCACCGTGCCCGGCATCCGCTACGTGATCGACTCCGGTTTGGCGCGCGTCAAGCGCTACTCGCACCGAAACAAGGTCGAGCAACTGCAGGTCGAGCCGATCTCGCGCGCCGCCGCGAGCCAGCGCGCCGGCCGCTGCGGCCGCGTCTCGGCCGGCGTCTGCTTCAAGCTCTACGACGAAGAAGACTTCAACAAACGTCCGCCCTACACCGAGCCCGAGATTCTTCGCTCCAGCCTGGCCGGTGTGATTCTGCGCATGAAATCCTTGCATCTCGGCGATGTCGAAGATTTTCCCTTCCTCGAAGCGCCGGCGCCGCGCATGATCGCAGATGGATATCAGTTGCTCGCCGAACTCGGCGCCATCGACGAGACGAACAAGGAACTGACCAGGGTTGGTTTCGAACTCGCCAAGCTCCCTCTCGATCCGAAGATCGGCCGCATGATCCTCGCCGCGCGCGAACACGGTTGTCTGCGCGAGGTGCTGATCATCGCTTCGGCGCTCGGCACCCAGGACCCCCGCGACCGGCCGCAGGAGCACGCCGCGACGGCCGACCAGGCCCATGCCAAGTGGAAGGACGAGAAATCCGAGTTCCTCTCCTACCTGAAGCTCTGGGCCGCCGGCGACGAAATCTGGAAGCACGAAACCGCGAACAAGCAGCGCCAGTGGTGCCGGCAGAACTTCATCAACTGGCTGCGCCTGCGCGAGTGGCGCGACGTCCATGGACAGTTGATGACGTTATGCCACGAGCACGGCTGGAAAATTACGAGTGCCTACCCCCCATCCCCCTCCCCGAGGGAGGGGGTGACGACGGTTCGCTCCGCTCCGGGTTCAAACGCAGCCCCCGCCTTGGGGCGGCCCGGCGGCGGGGGCGATCCCGGCTACGAGGCGATCCACAAGGCCCTGCTTACCGGCCTGTTGGGGCATATCGGCCTGATCAGCGAGGAAGACAAGAACTACCTCGGCGCCCGCGGCATCCGTTTCTACATCCATCCCGGCTCCAGTCTGTTGAAGAAGGCCGGACGCTGGATCGTCGCCGCCGAGATCGTCGAAACCTCGCGCCTGTTCGCGCGCTGCATCGCGAAGATCGAGCCGGAATGGCTGGAGCATGTGGGTGGCCACCTGATCCGCAAACATGTCTATGAGCCGCACTGGGAGAAGGGACCCGGCCAGGTCGTGGCCTGGGAACGCGTCACGCTGCACGGCCTGATGCTGCATGCGAAGCGGCGCCTGCATTACGGCCCGAGCGATCCGAAACTGGCGCGTGAAATCCTGATCCGCGAGGCACTGGTGGCAGGCCAGGTCGGCGAAGACTGGGTACGAAAGTGGCGCTTCTACCAGCACAATGCCAAGCTGATGAAGGAGATCGAGGCGCTGGAACACAAGGCACGCCGCCCTGACGTGCTGGTCGATGAAGAACTGATTTACGCTTTCTACGACAGCAAGATTCCCGAAGACATCATCACGCTGGCGGCCTTCGACCACTGGCGGCGCGAGGCCGAAACTGCGAACCCGAAGCTGCTCTGCCTGGAGAAGGAACAGTTGATGCGCCATGAGGCGGCGGGCATCACCACCGACGCCTTCCCGCCCGAACTCACGCATCGCGGCCGCGGCTTCAAGCTGAGCTACCACCACGATCCCGGCGCCGCCGATGACGGCGTCACGCTGACGCTGCCGCTGACGGCGCTCAACCAGTTGCCGGCCAATCGCTGCGAATGGCTGGTGCCGGGCCTGCTCAAGGAAAAGATTCTCGCGCTGCTGAAGACGCTGCAGCAGAAATATCGCCATCGGCTGCAGCCGCTCGACGAATTCGCAACCGATTTCTGCGCGGCCCATGGTAACAATGCTGATCTCGACGAGCCGCTGGTGCGTGCCCTGACGCGCGCTGCCGAGGAGCATCTGGCCATGAAGCTGCCGCTCGACGCCTTCCGCAGCGGCGAATTGCGGCCCCACCTGTTCATGAACTTCCGCCTCACCGACGAGCATGGCGGCACGCTGGCGATTTCGCGCAATCTGGCGGAGTTGCGCGCCGAATATCGCGACAGGGTCGAACAGGTTTATGCCGCCGCCGAGGTGCAGCATGAAGCGGCGGCCGGCGATGCGTCGGGCCTCACTGCATGGACTTTCGGTGCCCTGCCGGAACTCATGGAAGTAAAAGTCGGCGCCGGCACCACGGTAGGTTTCCCGGCGCTGGTCGACATGGGCGAGAGCGTACGCCTCACCGCCTTCGATACCGAGGACAAGGCGCGCGCCGAGCACCGTCGCGGCATGGCGCGCCTATTTGCGCTGCAGCTCGCGGCACAGGTCAAGGCCATCGAGAAGCTGCCCGGCCTGCGCGAACTCGCGCTGCAGTTCATCGCTCTGGGGACCGAAAAAGAGCTGCGCGAACAACTGGTCGCGGTGACCCTTGAGCGCACCTGCCTGATGGACCCGCTGCCGGCCGAAGAGTCGGCGTTCGCGACACGGCGCGAGGCGGCGCGCGGCCGCATCCTGCTGGTGGCGCAGGAGATATTGCGCCTGCTGGGTGGCATCCTGAGTGAACACGCGGTGCTGGCGAAGAAGCTGGCCTCGATGCAGAAGGCCTTCCCGCAGGCCTGCGCCGACGTCGGCGCGCAGTTGGCCGAACTCGTGCCCAAGAGGTTCATTGTCACCACGCCCTTCGAACGCCTGCAGCACTATCCGCGCTACCTCAAGGCGATCAGCCTGCGCCTGGAAAAGGCGCGTAGCGATCCGGCCCGCGACACGCGGCTGATGGCCGACTGGCAAGCCTTGGGCCGCCCCTGGGAGCGCGAACGCAATGCCATGCTCAAATCGGGGCAGCAGCAGGATGCCTTCCTCGACGAGTTCCGCTGGCTGCTCGAAGAGTTGCGCGTTGCGCTGTTTGCGCAGGAACTGAAAACATCCTCTCCGGTCTCGGTAAAGCGCTTGCAGAAGATGTGGGACAGCCGGCAACATAAATGAGCCCTAGCCATGAAGGATCACGATGCTTGAAGTAATTTCCGCTTTCACCAGATCGCTGCGCGACCTGACGCGGGGCGATGTCCTGTGGCAGGCGCTGTGGCCGCCGCTGGCGGCGCTGCTGCTGTGGATCGCCGTGGGCTTCGCGGTCTGGAACCATGGCGTGGCGCTGATGGAGGGCATCGTGCCGCAACTGCCCTGGGCGGGCTGGGCGTGGGTTGCGCAGTGGGCGGCGGTGTTCCTGCTGCTGGCGGCCTTCGCCTCGCTGACGTATATCACCGCCATCCTGCTGGTCGCCGTGTTCGCCCTGCCGCAGCTGATCAACCTGGTGGCGGCGCATGATTACCCGGATCTCGGGCGCCATGGCGAGAACGTGTTCCTCGGCAGCCTGGGCAACACGTTGGGAGCCGGCGCGATATTTTTGGTCGGCTGCATGGTGATGTTGCCGCTGCTGCTGATTCCCGGCGCGCTGCTGGTCTTGCCCCTGTTGTGGGGCACCTGGCTGAACCAGCGTACCTTCCGCTTCGATGCGCTGGCCGAGCACGCGACGCGCGCGGAGATGCAGCGCCTGATCGCGGAGAATCGCAGCCGCTTCTACCTGGCGGGGCTAGGCACGGCCGCCGCGGCGCAGCTGCCGCTGCTCAACCTGCTGGCACCGGCGTTTGCGGCGCTGGTCTTCGTGCATCTGGGACTTGCGGCGTTGCGGCGCCAGCGTCAGCAAGGAGGCGTGGTTTTATGAACAGCAATTCACAGGGCATCGGCGCAATCATCATCGGCGACGAGATTACGCTCGGCCGACGCCAGGACAAGCATTTCGCCAAAATCGTCGAACTGCTCGCCGCGCGCGGACTGACGCTGGACTGGGCCTTGTACGCCGGCGACAACCGGGCGCGCCTGAGTGAAACCTTGCGCCGGACCTTTGCCGAGGGCGACATCGTCTTCAGCTGCGGCGGCATCGGCAACACGCCGGACGACCACACCCGGCAGGCAGCGGCGGCGGCGGCGGGCGTCAATCTCGTCCTGCATCCGGACGCGGAACGCGAGATTCGCGGCCGCTATGCCGAAATCGGCCGCGAAGTCAGCGACTATGCGCTCGACATGGGCCGCTTTCCCGTCGGCAGCCGCATCATTCCCAATCCCTTCAACCGCATTCCCGGGTTTTCCTGGGGCGATCACCACTTCGTTCCCGGCTTTCCGCAAATGGCCTGGCCGATGATCGAATGGGCGCTCGACACTTACTATGCCGATCGCTTCAACCGGCGGCCGTCGGCGGAGGCGGCGATCCTGGTCTGGAAGGGCATCGAGAGCGCGCTGACGCCGCTGATGCTGAAGATCGAGGCGGAATTCCCGGGGCTCAAGGTGTTCAGCCTGCCCTTCCTCGGTTCGGCCGAAGTCGGGCGCCATGTCGAGCTCGGTGTACGCGGGGTGCCGGAGCAGGTTCCCGCCGCCATGGAGATGATGCGGCGCGAAGTCGGCGTCCTCGGTTACCGCTACGACGGGAAGTGATTCACCGGCGCCGGCGCAGAATTGATTTATGCTGCTTCTTTTGCAGGGAAGGCAGGTACCGAAATGATCGACACCCTACTCCGCGAGCATCTGGAACGTGCCAAGTTGTTTGCCAACGTCAGCCTTGAAAGTGTGGAACACCTTTTCGAACGCTGCGAGCGACGGAAACTGGAGCGTGGCGATCACCTGCTCGAACCGGATTCCGCCAACAGCCACCTCTACCTGATTCTCGGCGGCGAGTTGCGCGTTTATCTGCAGGGGCGCGACATGCTCGCGCAGGCCGTGCTCGGCGGCGGCGATTGCGTTGGCGAGATGTCGCTGCTCGATGGCCAGCCGGCTTCGGCTCTGGTCCTGGCGGCGCAGGACAGTGAAGTTCTGGCCATACCGCACGAGGTGGTCTGGTCCTTGGTGGATTGCTCCCACGGCGTGGCGCGCAACCTCCTTGCGATCATCAGCGGCCGTGTTCGCGACAGCAACCAGGCGCTGGTGGCCATGCAGGTGCGCAGCCTTGAATTTGTGGAAGCGGGAAGCGTCGATGCGCTCACCGGGATCCACAACCGGCGCTGGCTGCTGGAGGCTTTTCCGCGCGCCATGGCGCGCTGCGAGAGGGATGAAAAGCCCTTGTGTCTGGTGATTGCCGATATCGACCTGTTCAGGGGTTTCAACGGTCGTTTCGGTTACCTCACCGGCGATGCGGTATTGCGGCGCATGGCGAGCCGCCTGGCCGACGGCTTGCGCGCACAGGACCTTATTGCGCGCTATGGCGGCGAGGAATTCCTGATCCTGCTGCCGCAGGCCAGCCTGGAAGATGCCCTGCCTATTGCTGAACGCTTGCGCGAATTGGTGGCGATCGGCAGTGGGCAGCAGACGGGCGAGGGCGTGACGCTCAGTTGCGGCGTGGCCCAGATGACGCCGGGCGAGACGCTTGGGGCACTGATTTCGCGTGCCGATGCTGCGCTGCTCCGCGCCAAGGAGAGCGGGCGCAACCGGGTGGAAGCCGCTGCCTGAGGAGGACGCTCAGCCGGTCCCGCCCACCGTCAGCCCGTCGATGCGCACGGTCGGTTGGCCGACACCTACAGGCACGCTCTGGCCTTCCTTGCCGCAGGTGCCGACGCCGGAATCGAGTGCCATGTCGTTGCCGATCATCGAGACGCGCATCATTGCCTCGGGTCCGCTGCCGATCAGCGTGGCACCCTTGACCGGCGTGGTGATTTTTCCGTTTTCGATCAGGTAGGCCTCGGCGGTCGAAAAGACGAACTTGCCGCTGGTGATGTCCACCTGGCCGCCGCCGAAATTGGCGGCATAGAGGCCCTTCTTCACCGACTTGATGATTTCCTGCGGATCGTGGCTGCCGTTGAGCATGGCGGTGTTGGTCATGCGCGGCAGTGGCAAGTGGGCGAAGGATTCGCGGCGGCCGTTGCCGGTGACCGGCACACCCATCAGGCGTGCGTTGAGCGTGTCCTGCAGATAGCCGGTCAGAATGCCGTCTTCGATCAGTACCGTGCGCTGCGTCGGGTTGCCTTCGTCGTCGACGGTCAGCGAGCCGCGCCGGTCGACTATCGTGCCGTCATCGACCACGGTGACGCCCTTGGCGGCGACGCGTTGGCCGATGCGCCCGGCGAAGGTCGAACTGCCCTTGCGATTGAAGTCGCCTTCCAGTCCGTGGCCGACCGCTTCATGTAGCAGGATACCGGGCCAGCCGGGGCCCAGGACCACGGTCATCTCGCCGGCCGGAGCAGGTTTGGCGGCGAGGTTGACGCTTGCCTGATGCACCGCGCGCCGGGCGTAGTCTTGCAGCACGGCGTCGCTGAAATAAGCGTAGTCGAAACGCCCGCCGCCGCCCGCCGAACCCTGCTCGCGCCTTCCCTTTTCTTCCATGATCACCGATATCGAGACGCGCACCAGCGGCCGTACATCGGCCGCCATCTGGCCGTCGGAACGCGCCACCAGCACCACTTCCCATGTGCCGGCGATGCTGGCCATGACCTCCCTGACGCGCGGGTCCACGGCGCGCGCCATGGCTTCGAGCCGCTCCAGCAGCTTCACCTTGGCGGCATCGTCGAGCGAGGCGATCGGATCATTGCCGGCGTAGAGCGGCGCCGGTTGCTTGCGTCGCTGCAGGAGCGGCGCCAGGCGCTGGGAGCCCGCGGCGGCAATCGCGCGGGTGGTGCCGGCGGCCGCCTGCAGCGCGGCCAGGCTGATGTCGTCGGAATAGGCGAAAGCGGTTTTTTCGCCGGATATTGCGCGCACGCCGACACCCTGTTCGATGTTGAAGCTGCCCGATTTGACGATGCCTTCTTCCAGGCTCCAGGCCTCGGAGCGGGCGTACTGGAAATACAGGTCGGCATAATCGACGTGATTGCCGAACAACTGGCCGAAGACGCGTTCGAGCTGATGCGGCGCCAGACCGTGAGGCTTGAGCAGGGTCTGTTCGGCGATTTCGAAGTGGGGGATGGGGCTGGCGGGAGCGTTCATGTCTATCCTCGAATAATTCCTACAGTATGCGGTGTTTCAGTGCGGGCAGACTGGTTCTGGTGTCGACCAGCCGTTGTGGATCAAGTTCGGCAAGCACCACGCCCTCACCTTTATCCATGCGTGCCAGCACCTCGCCCCAGGGATCAATGACCATGCTGTTGCCGTGGGTCATGCGTCCGTTCGGGTGGCGGCCGCCTTGCGCCGCTGCCAGCACATAGCACTGGTTTTCCACGGCGCGGGCGCGCAGCAGCATTTCCCAGTGGGCGCGTCCGGTGGTTTCTGTGAAGGCCGCGGGCAGCACCAGCAGGTCCACCGGGTTTGGCAACCGAGCGAGAGCTCGGAAAAGTTCGGGAAAGCGCAGGTCGTAGCAGATCGCGAGGCCGACGCGGCCGAGCGGGCAGTCGAAAGCCACCACCTGGTCGCCACGTTCGATCGTGGCGGCTTCGTCGTAGGACTCGTCGCCCTTGCGAAAGCCGAACAGATGGATCTTGTCGTAGCGCGCCGCGGGTTTTCCCTGGGGGTCGAATACCAGGCAGCTGTTGCGCAGCTTGTCCGGGTCCTGCGCCAGCAGCGGAATCGAGCCGCCGACCAGCCAGATGCCGTGCCGGCGGGCGCTCGCGGCAAGAAAATCCTGGATCGGACCCGCGCCGTCGGCCTCGCGAGCCGCGAGCCGGTCGGTATCGGTGGCGCCGATCAGGGGGAAGTACTCGGGCAGGGCGACCAGTCGCGCTCCCGCCGCTGCCGCCTCGGCAATCAGTCGGCCGGCGGTGACGAGATTGGGCGCTACCTCAGGCCCGGAAATCATCTGCACGGCGGCGATCTTCATTTGCTTTCCTGTGCCGCTTTCGCTGGCGGCTGCCCGATTTTTTCCACCTTCGGATCGGCCCAGCTTCCGGTCACTGCGTATTCGAAGGCGAAGGCCTGATCGAGGGGGTCCTGGAGAATCTTCTGCGCTGCCCAGACGACCGCGCCGGCCACCGGATTGGCAATCATGGCGCCGAGGGCAACGGTGTTGCCCACGGCAGGTTGGACGCGGACCTTGAGGTTTTGTGTTTCGGCAGCAAGATCGACCGCGCCGCTCAGCAGGACTTTTGCCGATGGCCCCTGTATCTGCAGATCCCTGGTATCCATGATGCCGCGGGTCACGGCAAGCTGGCCGCCGATGCTGTCGAAGGCAAAACCATCGCTGAAGACGTCGCGGAAATCAAGCGTGAGGCGGCGCGGCAGGGATTGCAGGCTGAGCACCCCGAGCAGGCGGCCGACACCGGGTTCGAGTTTGACGAACTGACCATTCGACGCGTCAAGCTTGAGGCTGCCGGCAAGCGTCGGATAGGCAATCGCGAACGGCGAACCGTTCCATGACAGATTGCCGGAAAGGTTGGCGCTGCCGCGCCGCACCGTATCCGGATAGCCAACGCGCGCCAGAAGCTTCTCGATGCTTTTGGCCTCGACCTTGAATTCGATGCGGGTATCCGGTTCGGTGGCGCTGAGCCGCCAGCGGCCGGTGACCTCCACTGCGCCGTCGTCGTTCTTCGCATCGACCCTGGCGTTCCAGTAGCCGTCGCGATTTTCTGCGGCGATGCGCACGGTGCCCAGCGGCCGGTCCTTGAACAGGAACTGGTCGACCGTGAGGTCGAGGGCGGGAAACCGGTCGATGAATTCACTGGTCTTGGCCTGCAGTACCGCCGGCGTGGCGGCGGATTCCGGAATCGAGAACTGGCCGATGCGGCCGCTCAGTTTGCCGCTGCCGGCGCTGTCCCATTCGAAGTTGCCGGCCAGTTCGCGGCTTTTGAGGTCGAAGCGGGTGCTGCTGGCACCTTGCGCGTGGCTGCCGTTGGCGCGCACGTCGTGAAAGCTCCTGTCGTGCACCGCCAGTTCGGTGGTGCGCACATCGAACAGCAGCGCTGGCAGGGTCGGCAGCAGCGGCCCGCCTTGCTCGCTGGCGCCGCCCTGGCTCGGCCAGAAGCTGCGCCAGGCCTCGACATTGATGCGTGGCAGATCGACGGCGATAAGCAGACCACTCTCCGGCATGGCCGGATTGACATCACCCATGGCAACCACGCCACGCGTGATGACCGGCGGACTGTCGAGACGGCGCATCAACTGCAAGCGCCAGGCGCTGCCGATGCTGACGTTGAGCATGTCCTGCGCCGGGCCGGGAGTTATGCCTGCGGCGGAGCCGGGGGCGGTATCCCTTGCGGAAGGTGCCGGCGCAACGGCGGCGGGCAGTTTGGCCGGCACGCTGCGCGTGCCGGTGGTTCGCGCCCCGGGTTTGGTCGCGGCGCGTGCTGCGGCATCGGGCAGCAGCTTGCGCTCGAAATTGAAGGGCATGGCATCCGCGGCCGATTTGTTGAAAGGCTCGGGCAGGCTCGACGCGAGCCCGACGAGATTCGAGCTAAGCTTGATGTCCGCCGATTTCTTCCGGATGAGCACACCGCCGGTCCATTTCACGCTGCCCGCCAGATGGTCCAGCACGGCAGTGTTCGGGAGTTGCTGGCGCAGCGCTGCGACGCTGTAGTCGCCAGCGGCATTGATCTGGACCGCGCCGTCGCCCGCCGTCTTGACGTCGACGCTGAGCGGATTCCCCAGCAACAGGCCGCGCAGGCCGCGCGCCTCGATCTGGTCGGCGGTGAGGTGCAAAACCCCGCGCACGTCAGTGATCGGCGGGAAACTTTTGGATACCGCCAGGCGGTTGGCGTCGAAGCGAAAATTGCCGTCGACCCGCGTGTTGCCCAGCTTGCGCAAGGGCAGGCTCAGCTTGAGGTCGAGTTCGCCGTTGCCCTCGGCCTGCATGTCCCTGGTGAAATGGTCGATGCGCTCGCCCAGCGGGCTGGACTCGAGGAAGCGCAGAAAACCTGACGTCGCCCCCGCGGCAATTCCGCTCACGGTGAGCAGTTCCTCGGGTTTTTCGAGATCGGCAATCTCGGCGCGGACCCCGCGCAGATCGACGCCGAAGATTTTTCCGCTCTTGCCCGTAATCAGCATGCGCTGGCCGGTGAACAGCAATTCGCCCTCGATGTCGGTGATCTCCGGCCAGTTCGTGGTGTAGCGCAGGGTCGCCTCGTGGAACTTGCCGCGCACCTCGAAAATACCGTCCTTGCCATCACGAAAGGGGAACTGGCGCAAGTCACCACGCAATTTCAGCGTGGTATCCGTGGCCTTGCCGCCGATGATGGCGTTGCGCAGCCAGTCGCGTACCTGTGCGCCCACCGTCAGCGGCATGTAGCGCCAGGCGGCGTCGCCACTGCCGCGTGTCAGGCGGGCGTCGAGATCAAGCGCGCCAGGCCCCTCGGGGAGGGCCCGCCACAGGCCTTTGGCTTCTCCGGCGGCATCCTTGTTGTGGAACGTGG
This sequence comes from Sulfuritalea sp., assembly GCA_044344175.1. Lineage (GTDB taxonomy): Bacteria > Pseudomonadota > Gammaproteobacteria > Burkholderiales > Rhodocyclaceae > Sulfuritalea. The sequence continues at coordinate 128 of JBIJDJ010000004.1, read as the reverse complement.
CTTCGTTCAACTTGACCTGCAAGCCATCGACGGCGGATTTCCAGTCAAGGTCGGCGGCGAAGGCTTCCATTTCAAGCGTCGGGTCGGCAAATACCGTCGGCAGCTGGAATGCGGCGTGCTGCCCGTTG